>CAUZOD010000329.1:0-3668 GCA_963581115.1 Phycisphaerae bacterium
CGATGCCCTGCTGATGTCGATGATGGCGATTGGTATCGAGCCCGAAGACGAGGTCATTACAACACCACTGACGTTTTTCTGTACTGCTGGATGCGTGATGCGGCTCGGAGCCCGCCCAGTCTTTGTCGACATCGATCCCCAGACGCTCAATCTGGATGTGGAGCAGGTGGAGACGGCGATTACGACACGGACGCGGGCAATCCTACCGGTGCACCTATTTGGCTTGCCGGTCCAGATGGATCTACTGATGCAGCTGTCCCGGCTGCGAGACCTGCTTGTGATCGAAGATGCTGCTCAGGCATTGGGTGCCCGGTTTGCGTCTGAGAGGGTGGGTACCGTGGGTACGGCGGGTTGTTACAGTTTCTATCCTACGAAAAACCTTGCCGGTTTGGGTGATGCTGGGGCTATTGTCACTTCAGATGATGTGATAGCTGAGCGATTGCGTCTGCTCCGAGTGCATGGCAGTGATGACGGTGTGCATTATAGGTCTGTGGGTGGGAACTTCCGTTTGGATGCACTGCAGGCGGCCATGCTGAGCGTCAAGCTTCCATGGCTGGATCACTGGTCGCAACGCCGCCGTGCCCATGCAGCGAGGTACAATGAACATTTGGCGGCGCTGCCCCTGATCCTGCCGAGTGAACCAGTGCCTACGCATCACGTGTACAACCAGTACACCGTACTGGTGCCGGGCGGTCAGCGTGATGCGCTGGCCGGCCACCTTGTGGCACAGGGGATTGGCAACCGTGTTTATTATTCTGTACCCTTGCACCTGCAGCCGGCCTTGGGCCAACTCGGATATATGGTCGGTGACTTTCCCCATGCTGAGCGTGCGGCTAACGAGGTAATCAGCCTGCCGGTTTTTCCTGAAATGACGGAGCAGCAGCAGGATACCGTGATCGATTCCATTGGTGTGTTCTTTGACGATCAGGCCCATCCACGTGACTGACCACAGCCACAGCACCAGTGTTGGATCAGTCGCTGCCGCCGACACCGATATGATCGTGCGGTTGAAAGGGTTGTCGAAGTCCTTCGGCAAACTGCCCGTTCTTAATTCCATCGATCTATCATTTCGCCGTGGCCAGACGACCGTAGTGCTTGGTCCCTCTGGTACGGGAAAGAGTGTAATGCTCAAGCACATCGTGGGTCTGCTCCAACCCGATCGAGGTGAGGTCTACTTCGAGGGCCAGCGGATTGATGGCCGCAGTGAATCCGAACTCATCGACTTGCGCACCCGTGTGGGATTTCTATTTCAGATGGGGGCGCTGTTCGATTCGATGACGGTGGGCCAGAATATCGAGTTCCCATTGCTGGAACATACGGATCAGCCCGTGGCCGATCGGATCCGACGGGTTGAGCACGTGTTGAGCCTCGTGGGGTTAGCAGGCCTGGAACCAAAGATGCCGGGCCAGCTTTCTGGGGGCCAGCGCAAGCGTGTTGCTTTGGCACGAGCCGTGGTGCTGAATCCAGCCCTCATTCTGTACGACGAACCGACAACGGGACTCGACCCAATCCGTGCCGATGTCATTAATGAATTGATCATCGCCCTGAACAAAGTTCTAGATATCACTAGTATTGTTGTGACGCACGATATGGTCAGTGCCAACAAGATTGCCGACCGAATGGTGCTGCTTTACGATGGCAAGGTGATTTGCGACGGAACACCGCAGCAGTTTCGCAACAGCGACAGCGAACTGGTCCAGCGGTTCATTCAGGGCGTCGCAGATCAGGCCGATCTCGCTTCGATTCGCGAGGGTTTTGCAACGACCCGCTCGCGACTGATATAGATTATCCGATCAGGAGTGATGCATGGAAGAGCGACAAAGAAACATTGCGGTCGGCGGCACCGCGATACTCGGCTTGGTGGGCCTTCTTCTTCTGCTTCTCTTGTTCGGTTATGTGCCGGAGTTCATTGAAAGCAGCTACATCGTGACCGTGAAGCTCCCAGATGCCGGAGGATTGCATTCTGACAGCCGCGTGACATTGCGCGGGATCAACATCGGCAGGATCGAAAATATTGAACTTCAGCCGCCTCCAAATGGGGACGTGCGGGTCGTCGTCAAGGTTCTTCGGAAGGACGTCAAGCTTCCGGTGGGCACTTACGCAGATCTGGAGTCGGCCTTGTTAGGCGGTGGCACGACGCTCTCCTTCAATACCGATCGAGTGAACTGGGGCCATATACAATACCTGCCCCGTGACGGTTCTGCCCTGATCGAAGGAGAGGCTCCGTTGAGCGTTGGCCGTATTGCACGGGAACTTCGTGGCGCGCTAACAGAACCTATGGAGCAGTTTCGTGAGGTGTCAGCCAAGATGAGCGAAATGGCGACTTCTTGGACGGAAGTCGGCAGAAATCTCAAGGGCTTGAGTGTGCCTCAAACGTTGGAAGACGTGGACTCGGGGCTGGTATCAGCGAATCTGTCCACCGTGTTCGTGCGGGCCGATGCTCGGCTTGTGCAACTTCGTGAGGTGCTCCAGGGGATCGATCGGTATGTCAACAATGATCAGATACGTGGGGATCTGACCTCGACCTTGGCTAACGCTCGGCGCTTGTCCGAGCAGGTTACTGAAAGTATTGACGAACTAGTTCGCCGCTACATGGCAGTGGCGGACGATTTGAGTGCAACGGTGAGTTCGATCCAAGAATTACTCATCAGCGCCCGAACGCCCGACGGCACCTTGGGAAAGATGCTCATGGATTCTCGACTGTATGACAATCTCAATGACTCTGCCGAACGTCTGGGCCAAGCGATTGAAGAGATGCAGTTGCTGTTCGAAAAGTGGAAGGCTGAGGGGGTAGAACTTCAATTTTGATATTTCCGAAGTGAATTCTATATTGCTTAATGCCATCACATGAAATATGTCATCATTATTCCAGATGGTGCGGCCGACTATCGTCTCGATGAATTGAACGGTCGCACTCCGTTCGAGGTCGCGGACATCCCACATATTGATCGGCTAGCGGTCAGTGGGCGTCAGGGCACCGTGACAACTACTCCGCAGGGCATGACATGTGGCAGCGATGTTTGCACGATGTGCCTGCTGGGTTACGACCCGACTCGCTTTCACACGGGTCGGGCGCCGCTCGAGGCCGCGGCGCTCGGTATTGACATGACCGAGACCGACTGGGCTTTTCGGGCGAACTTTGTCACCATCACCGACGGCCGGATGCGAGATCACTCTGCCGGTCACATTGCGGATGAGGAGGCCCACCGTTTGCGGGCTGATTTCACGGCATCGGTAGGACTACCGGAGATGTCCTTGCTGCCTGGCGTGAGTTATCGCAACATCCTCATTGATCAGTCGGGGCAGGCCGGTAACGGCCGTGACTACTCGGAACTTCTGACCACGGGGCCACACGATATACCCGGTGAACCGATTCGAAAGCATCTGCCGGTTGGTGGGGAGTACGCCGCTTTGATCCAAGGCATCATTGATGATAGCGGGCGGCTATTCGAACATCATGAGATTAATCTGATGCGTCGCGAGATGGGCGAGCCGCCCGTCACTCATCTCTGGCCGTGGGGTCAGGGGAAACGTCCGGCGATGCCTCGTTTTGACACCCGCTTTGGTTTGCAAGGGGCAATGATTACCGCGGTGGATCTTCTGGCAGGAATTGGCAACTTGATTGGTTGGGATCGCTTGGATGTTCCAGGGCAAACCAGCTACCACGA
>CAUZOD010000330.1:0-3661 GCA_963581115.1 Phycisphaerae bacterium
CGCCAGCAGTACGCCAATAGCCGGCCTGATTTGATTCTCTTTACATCGATGTATCACGGAGGGCTCATGCAGGCCTATTGGGCGTATTCATGTCGGGCACATCTGGCCAGCGCGGTTACGGGATTGCCCGGGCATCTGATTTCACCAGTGGGAGAAGTGCTGGCTTCGACAACCAACTACGTCGACCACGTGACGGCCACGGCAAATCTGGACTGCCGTGTTGTGCATTTGGACGACAACCGCCCGAAACTGGCGGAGATTAAGAATCGAGACGGACCGCAGGTGACTATCAGTGACCCCGGTCTGCTGGGGTCGGTGCTATTGACCAGCGAGAGTGATCGGACTGCCCAGCAGCTGGTCGACGAATTCCAAATTGAATTGCTTGACCACTATCTAGATCGCAGCCGTTGGTGCCGTCAGGATAGGCTGACGGGTTAGGAGGGTTTGATACGGGCGGAGGCGCTGGGAATGTCACACTGATTTCTTGGCAGCTCAGAGCCCCTTTTTCCTGAGGGCCGAAACCTGCTTGTATCAACCGGCAAACTCGAAGCTCAGCGTGCCTCGAACATTCGGGCAGGCTTTGAACAAACCGCCTGCCAGGGGCTGTTCAATTAAAGATTTTTTGTCCAGGCCCTTGCGTGCAGTAGTGATGTACAGATCATCCAAATTCTCTCCGCCAAATGCGCAGGAGGTTACTTGGGTGGCCGGCACGTTGATTTGGCTCAGCATGGTGCCGGAGTTGGGATCAAATCTCGCCACACAAGCGCCACCCCATATCGCCACCCACAGCTTGTCTTCGGCGTCGATGGCCATACCATCGGGCCAGCCTAGGTCTTTGGGGACATGCACCGCTGTGCGCCGATTCCCAATCGAGCCATCAGCGAGGTCATAGTCAAACGCCGAGACTTGCTGAGTGGGCGTGTCAATGTAGTACATGGTTTTCTGGTCGGCGCTCCAGACAATGCCGTTGGAGATTGCCACTTGGTCGAGCATCACATGAATGCTCAAGTCGGGGTCGAGCCGATACAACGCCGCTTCTGGCACATTGGCGTCATCTTTTCGAATAGTGCCGGCCCAGAAGCGGCCGGCGGGATCACATTTGCCATCGTTAAAGCGGTTGTTGGGTTTGTCGGGTTCCGAGCGGTGGATTGGGCCAAGGAGGCCGGTGCCGGGGTCAAATGCGGCAAAGCCATCTTCCACTGCGAGCATCAGACCGCCGCTGCGACATGCCACCACGGTGCCGACCATCTGGCCGATTTCATGGCGATGATTTGACCGTGATTTCGGGTCATGGGTATGAAGCCGGCCGCTGAGAATGTCCACCCACCAGAGGCATTGCTTTTTGGCATCCCACAACGCGCCTTCTCCAAGCGGGGCTTTGGCGTCCAGGATCAACTCAATCGTATTCCGGTTATTCGAAGCATTCTTCATCTGATGCAGTGCATCTTAGCGTTTCAAGTCCGAAGTACTGAACCTGAACCCTTGGCGACGAACGCAACCGGAGCTTTTGTACCTGTACGGTGGTAAAGATGATATCTGCTATTCTTAGCTGATACCCATGGCGAATAAGCCGGAGAACAAACGCCTCTTGGCCTTGATGGCCCACCCTGACGACGCGGAGCTTCTTTGTGCGGGGACGATGATTCGCTTGGCGGCTCTTGGTTGGCAGGTGCATATCGCCACCGCCACTGCCGGTGATCTTGGCTCAATGATCGAGACACCGTGGCAGACTTCAGCGATACGAACCGAAGAAGCCAAGGCGGCGGCCAGTCTTGTCAACGGCACCTACCATTGCCTGGATGAGAAAGACGGATACGTTGTTTTCGACAAGCCCACGATTAAGAAGGCCGTCGAACTGTTGCGCCGTGTCGCTCCATCTTTGGTATTTACTCACGCGCCTAAGGATTACATGCTCGACCATGAGAGCGTCAGCCAGCTGGCCCGTGCCGCGTCGTTTTTGTATGCCATACCCAATATATCGGATCAACCCGTCGCGGAAGGTTCAGGTGTGCCGTATCTGTACTATTGCGATCCGCTTGAAGGGGTTGATCCTTTTGGTGAGCCGGTCATCCCAACAACCTACGTAAACATTGCTGAGCAACTGGACCGTAAGGCAGAGATGCTTGCATCCCATGCCAGCCAGCGCCAGTGGCTGCAAGCCCATCACGGCATGGACGAGTATCTTGAAGCGATGAAGCGTCATGCGGCCATGCGGGGTGATCAGCGAGGTATGGCTGCGGCCGAATCTTTTGTGCAGCATCGCGGACATGCCTACCCACAGGATGACCTGCTTGCAGAACTTCTGGATTGAGCAGTGGCGTTGTTGCAGACATTGGGCCACATGATTGGACAATCATGCCTGTTAGCCAGTCTTTCCTGGGACGAGCAAGTCATGAGTGCAGTCCGGATCTTTCCCCCTGGCTTGATAATGATTTTGTGTCTGGGCGGGCGGCCAGGGTTCGCCGAGCCGCCACAACCGTCAGGTCATTGGCCACAGTTCCGCGGGCCGACGCGCGATCTGATCTCAACGGATACCGGTTTGCTGGCGAACTGGCCTGAAAGCGGCCCACCGCTTAGGTGGAAGGCTGGCAGCTTGGGTGAGGGTTATTCATCGGTATCGGTTGTCGATGGGAGGATCTATACCCAGGGACACATTGCTGGACAGGAGAAGTTGCTTGTATTGGATGAGGAAACCGGTCAGTTGATCTGGTCGGTGCCGATCGGGCCGGCGGTGCAAGTGGGGTATTCCGGGTCGCGGTGCACGCCCACCGTGGTGGGCGAGCGCCTCTACATGGAGACTACCGGTGGCGATGTGGTGTGCTTGGATGCCAATACGCAGCAGGTAATCTGGCGCCGTCACTTGATCGAGGATTTCGATGGGCGAATGCGAAACTGGGGTTTTGGAGAATCGCTTCTGATCGATGGCGACCGGGTTGTTTGCACACCTGGATCACCTACGTCTGCCATGGTGGCGCTAGGTCGTGGTGATGGTCGGGTGCTTTGGAAAGTGGGGTCGCCAGATGTGCTCCATGCCAGCTATGCAACACCAATTGTCATCGAAACTGGATCAGTTCGGCAGTATGTTCAGTATTTTCGTAGCGGATTGATGGGCGTCGCTGCCGAGAGCGGTCGGATACTTTGGCGAGAACAAGCGTCAGTGAATCAGTACGCCAACATTTCCTCGCCGGTGTATCGGGAGGGGTTTTTATTCAGCGCTTCTGCCTACCGCACAGGCGGAGCATTGTTCAAACTCGTTCAGCAAGCAGAGGGAGTAGCGTCCGAGTTGGTTTATGAAACCAAGCACATGAAGAGCCATCACGGCGGTTTCGTGTTGGTGGACGGTCATATTTATGGTACTGATGAGGCCATCCTGACCTGCCTGGAGTTTCAAACCGGTCAGCGAAAGTGGCGGGACCGCAGCGTGGGGAAAGGTGCCGTCGTCTATGCCGATGGCCATATCTATTTGCGAAGCGAAGAAGGGGAGGTGGCTCTGGTTCGGGCCACGCCTGAGGGCTATCAAGAGGCGGGGCGTTTCAGCCAGCCAGATCGAAGTGATCGTCCAGCGTGGCCCTATCCCGTGGTCACCGGTGGCCAGCTCTACCTGCGAGATCAGGACAACTTGCTGTGCTATGACCTAAGAGGAAAAACAAGAAACTAGACC
>CAUZOD010000331.1:0-3657 GCA_963581115.1 Phycisphaerae bacterium
CATCAGTGCTTGGATGGCACGTCCATAGATCCGTTGCTTATCATCTGGGCTTTGCCAGAAAAGCATGATGTGACGGTCGGCGCGTTCCACCCGGTGTTTCCGGTGAACTGTCGTTTCACTTGGCATCGTCTCAAGTGTGCTTAGATGTGCTTCTGGAAATAGTTCCATCACCTGGGCAATCTGTTTTTTGAATAGAACTCGTGCAGTTCCAGTACGCTCAGAAGGTAGGCCAGAGTCGATTCGGCACCTTGATTTCGGTTTGGTCGGTCTGATTGCAGGCCATCCTGACAGCCACTGCTGTGCTCATCGTATAGCGGCACGCCCAAGTCATTGCCACCTAAGAACCATTGGAAGCAGGTTTGTGCATGGTCGACCCAAGCGGGATCGGCCGCCGTCATCTCGGCTACGGTCAGGCAGGCGTGTACTAGAGCATGTGCCTCGAGTGGTTGCTGGTCAAAGTGGGCCCGAGATCCGTCGCGATGATACCATCCGTTGTTGCCGACGCTCGAAAGATGCCCATTGGGTGTTTGGATTTGTAGCAGCCACCGGAGTGACTTTATCGCGGCGGTTACCATATCTGCCCGGCGCATTGCCTGCCCGCTTAGCAGCAACGCGTGTGGCAGCTTGGCGTTGTCGTATGTCACTAGCGGCTCCCACCATGGCCAGTGGTCGGCCGAATGTTCCTCCAAGGCGCCAAACAACTTCATCGCAAGTTGATCTCGCAAATCGGCGGCACGCTGATGCCGTGGCTCGTATCGGAGAAACTCATGCAGTCCGATTAGCACAAAGGCCCAGGAACGGGGGTATTGCAGATTTTGCAGCGAGGCCATTGCCTTGATCAAAAGCGATCTCGCTCGACCTCGGACTGCATCATCGGGCGCCAGTCGTACTGCCAGGCCGAGAGCCCAGATCGTGCGGCCTTGTGAATCATCGCTGCCGATCTCCTCTAGCCAATGGCCATCATGGGACATGAAGTTGCGGAATGCCTGGCGGTCCTCATTGAAGGCGCGGCTAATGAACTCCAGGTACCGCCGCAGGGGCATGGCGCTTTCATTGTCGCCGCATAGGTCCGCATGCAATAGTGCCGCGATTAATGCCCGTGCGTTATCATCGATGCAGTATCCGTGCTCCGGATCAGGGGTGGTGTACAGCGCGTGTTGAAAAATTCCCGTTTGATCGGTCAATCGCAGCAGATGGCGCAGATCGATCTGAGGCAGTTGATCGCGCGTCTGGGCAGCGGAGAAAGAGGTAGTAGTTGTCACGGCCTTGGTCCGGCTCCAATGATACCAAGCATCCAGATTCTGCCGACTGACCTGCCCCTCTGCGTCCATTAGGCTGTTGCCACGGATTAGGAGGAACCCAGCGGAGGGTGTGCCGACGGGATGCATCGCCGACGTCCCTAGAAAGGCTGATTTTGCGACGGGCTGGTTGCAGCGAGGGCAATCAGGACCGGTGATGCCCAAGTTGCCTGGTGAGCGGCACGCGACCGACGTATCCTAATGTGTATTTTTGTGTTCGGCCTCTTCGAACTGCTCGGGCGGATAGATCTTAAACTTGCTATCGATCGTCTTGGAGCCGTGGTTTTCTGACCGGAAATTTGCGGAACGAACTGGCGACCTTTGTAACTGATTTTTCTTGAGATCAAGGAGAATCCAGAGAACCAGTTGAAATTTTCAAGTGGTATTTCTCAGAATGGCCTTTGGGGAGCATTATTGAGAAAAATGGGCTGGTTGGTATTGTCGGTGTGCGTTGCCCGATTTGTGTCAGGTGGAAATATGGGGCACCTTTACATCGTCTTGCCGATGTAAGGCATAGGGGATTTATGATGTGCAATAGGGTGTTATCCAAACTATTCTAAATAGAAGTTGACCTCATCTTAATGAAACGCTCTTAGAGTAACCAACAAATGTGGTACTACCTGATCAAACTTGTCGTGTCTGCGACTCTAATTGTTGTCATATCAGAGGTGTCGAAACGTTATTCAATGGTTGCTGGTCTTCTGGCTTCTCTGCCACTGGTCTCGTATCTGGCAATGATCTGGTTGTACGTCGACACCAAGGACGTTAAGAAGGTTTCTGACTTATCAACAAGCATCTTCTGGTTGGTCCTGCCGTCTCTCGTGCTATTCGTCGCTCTCCCGCTGTTACTGAAGAAATGGGCGTTTCCCCCCAGCTTGGTGTGTGGAACACTACTAATGTTCACTTTCTACGGTGCAATGATATTTATCCTCCGAAGATTCGGGATGCCATTATAGGGTGGGATAACAATCGCGCACGGTGAGCCGCAGATATGCCGATGGTTGCGAGACAGGTTTGGATGGTCGTGAGAACGGTTCTCTGCATGTCGAGATTATCCAGAGACTGGCAATCGACTATCTCCGGATGAAGATCACGGATTGGCCCGGCGGATCTGCTTGATGGTCGTCATCGCATTGTTGGGAATGGTAACGATCTGTTGTGTGCCACCCGGGCCACGTAATGGTCACGGCTACAGGATCGGTCTGCGTGCCCAATCCGAAGTGCAGGGCGAGGTCATTTTGATTTGTTTCTCCGGTAGCGCCTTCGACCTGGCGGGTGTAGGTCTGGTTTCCAATCGAAATGCGAGCCTGCTCGCCGATGGCCGCACGGTTCACAGCAGTGCCCACAAGTTTGATTTTGACCCAGAAGTTTGAGTTGCCGGGATTCCTGAAAAGTTTTCCGTCGGCTACGAGGTCTAGGTCACCGTCGTTGTCAAAATCGGCCCAATTGCCTTGGGCATTGTGAGGCCGGTCATGCACGGTTGCCAGGCCCGCATCGTTGGTGATATTCGTGAAAGTCCAGTCGCCATTGTTACGGTAAAGCACGCACGCGTCTGGGTTATAGATCGCGGTCAAAAAGAGGTCAAGATCACCGTCATTATCGAAATCACCAAGGGCCGGAGAGGCAAACGACTCCACAAAGGCCAGCCCGGCTTCGGCGCTTTTGTCCTCGAAATGCCAGTTTCCCTCTGGGCCAAGGTTGCGGAGGAATTTTGGTTCGGGTTGCCCCGGGTGGGCAAAGTTTCCGACGATGAGGTCGATATGCCCGTCGTTATCCAGATCGCCCCAGGCCGAGCCAATCGTGTGGCCATGCCCACCCAGCGCGCCGTACGCGGCAGCCACATTCGTGAAGTTCCCGGATCCGTTGTTCAGCCAGAGGATGTTTGGCTCTAGACGATAGTTCTATACGTAGATGTCTAGGTCGCCGTCCTCGTCAAAGTCGGCGGTGGTCACACCTTGCCCGGGCTGGGTCCCTTTGGTCCAAATCACCTCGAAGGAGCCGTCTCCCTTGTTTTGTAGGAGGGTGTCCCGATAGTACGCAGATACATCGTGAGCTTCGAAACCAGATACGCAGAAATCGAGAAAGCCATCGTTGTTAAAATCTCCCCAGGCAGCGGACCACGGGCGGCCGATAGGGAAGGCAGGCATCTTGGCGATTTGGTCCACGAACGCCGCGCCCCCGATGTTGCGGTAGAGTTTTTGGTCCCGGGCGCAGATGATATCTAGGTGGTCGTCGTTGTCATAGTCACCCCACACACCAATGCCCTTTTTTAGCACAGCAGCCAAGGTGAACTTGCCATTGTCATTACGCCAGATGTTTCTATACTTGTGCAAATCCACCCATCCGTCGTTGTTGAAAT
>CAUZOD010000332.1:0-3652 GCA_963581115.1 Phycisphaerae bacterium
CGACCGCAACACTACCTTCGGTGGAACTGCCCCAAGAGACGGTACTGGCACGGCCGGTCACGCGGGTGAGCGGGTTTGCCGATATCCCTCGCCCCCGTCTGCGGATGATCTGGCCCGGGCAACGCTTGGCCGGTGAGGGTGATTACGAACTGGACCTCCTGGCCGTAGTGCTCGGCCAAGGTGAATCAAGTCGGCTGGCACGAATCGTGCGTGATGAGCAGCGCCTGGTCAACAGCATCGGGGCCTACAACTCCAGTTTCCACTGGGGAAAGGGATTCTTTGCGGTGCAGGGTGAGATCGCTGACTTTTCTGTGCCCCTGCGTGCGGAAGCTGACCAGACCATGGCGAGGATCGAACAAGTCAAACATGCCGTGGCTGAGCAGATCCAGCGATTGTGTGACGAACCGGTGAGCAGGGCTGAACTGGCACGGGCCAAGCGCCAGCTTCTGGCCAGTGCTTTGCAGCAGAATCAGACCGTGTCGGGCATTGCCTCACGTTTAGCAATGGATGTGATTAGCACCGGTGATCCGGACTACCTGATGCATTATGCAGAAGCCGTGCAGTCACTGACGGCTGCCGATCTCCAGGCCGCAGCCGGTCAATTTTTAGTGGAAGACCAGCTAATCGCGGTGGAACTACTTCCATTGCCTGAAGGGCAACAGATTAAGTTGCCCACTCGCCCAGAGCCGGTGACCGATCCGGATCCAGTCTCCATGGTTGTGGTCGACCTGGACAACGCGGCCCTGATCCAGCGAATGAACGTTTCGCTGTCATCAGAGCGGGCAGATCAGAAGGTCGTCGTAGACCCGCCTCGCCGGTATACCCTTGACAATGGTCTGTGCCTGGTTGTGCAACGATCCACGGTCGTGCCGGCAGTATCAATGCAGATGTACTGGCTGGGGGGGCTGCTGGGGGATGAGCCTGGGCGCGAGGGCGTGGCCCATGCTGTCAGCCGCATGGCGATGCGCGGCACCAAGACTCGCGATGCCAACCAACTTGCCGAAGCTATCGAGGACCTCGGAGCCACGTTGATTACAAACTCGGGTAACAATACCAACTACTGCCAGGCCACCTCACTGACCGAGGACTGGCCAGTGGTGATGGAATTAATGGCCGATGTGGTACTGAACCCAACCTTTCCCGATGTGCAGTGGCAGAAAATGCGCCCGCGCCTGGTCGCTATGATCGAGGCACAGTCAGCGACATGGCAGGGGGAGTTGGCCGCACACTTTCGCACCGTGTATTTTGCGGGATTCCCGTGGCAGTACACCGCATTGGGCAATAAGCAGGTTGTTGAATCTCTATCAGTCGAGAACCTGCGAGTTTATCACGTAGCGCATCTGGGGGCTGTAAACACGGTTCTGTCCGTGGTGGGAGATGTCGAGCCAACGCAGGTGCACCAAACGGTCCAGCGGCTGTTCGCAGGGATGCCATCTGAGCCCGAGGTTGCGTTCGATCCAGGGTTGCCATCACCGCCGGGGGGACAGATCCACCGGTTTCAGACCCAGAAGGCTTTGATGGCAGTTCAGATCGGTTTCGGCCCGGGAATGACTCGCGACGATCCAGACTATCCGGCGATGCAGGTGCTCAGCCGGGTGATCAGTGACTTTCCTGCCGGTTGGTTGGAACAGGCTTTGCGCGGTCAGGGGCCCGGCTTGGTTTACGCTGCCCATGGCTACATGGTCACCGGCGTGGTGCCAGGTTACTTCTCTTTGGTCTTCAATCCTTCCGCAGATCGTTTTGATGAGGCCCTGACCCGAGCCATGGGGGTGATCGAACGAACGCGCACGGAATCGATTGGAGCAGTGGACCTGAATCGTGCCAAAGCCAAGGTACTTACCAGCGAATTCTTCAGCCGCCAGAGCAACGCCTCGCGGGCAGCCAACACTGCCTTGGACTGGCTCTACGGGATTGATGATCCATCTGGCAGGCGCTTCATGGAGCAGGTATTGGACGTCGATGCATTGCAACTGCAGTCGGTGGCCTTGGAGTACCTGAATGAGCCCGTAACAGTGGTAATCTCGTCCGAGAGTCAGTGAGCACGTGGAATTGCCGTAACAACAGAAGAAGTTACGGAGCGGAGCAACCCGTTTCAAGCCGGTAAGACATGCAGACTAGTTTGGTAGAACAGAGATACGGTGCTTCAATTGGGTATGAGGGCTGTAGAATTCAGCTAGAACGACTGGGGTTGTCCTCTTGATTTTTCGGAAGCTGTTAGGGCGAAAGCTTTCTACATAGAGATTAGTGAACGCATTTAAGAGGTAGTTTTGTCCGGTTCCGATCGCGATGCCGGGGATCGGGTAAACGTACTGCTGGTTCAACCACAACTGCATATCTTTGTAGGTCTTGGGTGTGCGGTTGACTAGTTCGACGTGCTGGCCGTGGTTGACGAGGACAATGTCCAGATCTTCGCCGTACTTGGCGTCCTCGGGGTAGATCAACTCCGCCAAGTCCATGCGGTAATTGCGAGACTTTGTTGGTTCCACGCAGCCGCTCAGAGTGAACATAGGCATCACGATCAGGGGTGCCAGCAGGGCATGGGACAATAGCGCAGAACGCCAGTTCGCCGACAGGCTTACCTTAGGATGGTGTCGTGTCCTAGTCATGTGGAGGATTTTGGGGAGGAGCCAAGGCATCATTGACTGCTTATGATGCATCCTAGCTCGCTCCGGAGCAAATGCGGGCGATATGATAGATCTGATGACACGTGATGACATTTTTCAGTGGGCCGAAGTGGCCCCGTTTTATCAGGCGGGTCTGGCTGGCTACTCCGATGCTGCAATGCGCGGAATTGCACGGCGACACGGCTGCCCCTACTGCGTGACCGAGGCGATGCTGGATCAGTTTCTGCTGCGTGGTGGGAAGGGGCTGGCGGCGGCACAGCTTTGGGATCAGGATCACCCGATCGCAGGTCAGTTGATGGGCGCGGTGCCAAAGGAGATGGCAGAGGCGGCGCGGATTCTCTGCGACCTCGGATACGATGTGATCGATGTCAATCTGGCCTGTCCAGTCAAGAAGATCCGCCGCAAGGCCCGTGGCGGCCACTTACTTGGCGAACCACAGGTGGCAATGGCGATTCTGGATGCAGTGCGTCAGGCGGTACCGCCACATGTGCCGTGTACCGTTAAGCTGCGGCGAGGCATCGACGACAGCGCGGCGGCACTTGCCAATTTTCACCAGATCTTTGGCACCGCCATCGAGTTGGGGTATGCCGGTGCGACGGTGCATTGCCGCACCGTTGACCAGAAATACCATGGGCCAGGTGAGCGGGTGTTTCTACGGCGATTGGTTGAACAGTATCGCGGAGCGACGACCGCGGCTCGAGGCACCGCTATGGGCTGGCACCGGTTGGCATTAGCGCCTGGGGACGAGGTAACACTTCCGGAGATCGGTCGGATCCGGCCGGATTTTCTGATCGGCGGTTCCGGTGACGTTTGGGAAGCGGCAGACATCTTTACCATGATTGCGGAGACTGGCGTGGACATCGTCAGTGTCGCCCGTGGCTGCATTGGTAATCCGTGGCTCTTTGCCCAGGCGAGGGACCTGATGGCTGGACGGCCCGCCGTTGCGCCTGGGATCTTCGAGCAACGCGAGGTACTCCTGGAACATTTTGATCTGTCGCTGGCCTTGCACGGGCTGCCGCGAGCCGGAC
>CAUZOD010000333.1:0-3650 GCA_963581115.1 Phycisphaerae bacterium
CCCACCAGCACAACAAAGTTGGCGCGCCGGCGCCCAAAAAACTCCGAGATCAAGTCGGTACACAGGAAAGTCAATGGATAAGGCAGCACACCCACAGCCACGGCAAACGTCCACTGACCAGGTGTGCCCCATGCAAATCCGCCCTCGGGATCGTAGCTGGCCAGCACGATAAATCGCGTCAGGCCTAGGATGTTGAGCATTGCAAGTGTGCCGAGAAACAACCCCGCCATCACGAGGAAGACTCGCTCACGCCGCTCATGCAGAACGGCCGGTTCGATTGGTGGCAACTCGTACAGGCGGCTCATGTAAGAGTGAGTGTAGCGTGGTACAATCACTGTGCCACATACGGGCAAAAGGAACCGACATGACCGGGCAACACCACAAAAGCTGCAGAATCTACGATGGGGATGGCGATAGCCTGATGACTGATCAGCAACTGGCCGAACGGCTGGTGTTGCTACCGGATGCCCCACCCTCATCGCACCCCGACAAGGCCCAAAAGATTCGCATCATGTGGGGCCAGCACCTGCTGGACGACCTACTCTCGGGGCGCTACCGGTCTTTGGTCTGTGCAGTCAATGCCCAGAACAACAGTCACGGGATCATCAGTCAACTGGCCCAACTCTTACCGACCAGCCAGTGGGATGCCAAGTCAATCACAGACTACGCTAAGATGTTCGCCCACCACGAATCACACAGCGTGCTGAAGTACGACATGGACAGCATTGAGGTTCTTGCCCTCTTGCGGCCAAGCCATCACCCCCACCTGACGCTGTCCGATTTAAGCGATGGGTTTCGCTTGGTCACCGAGATGGTGGAACGGAAATCATCACGCCGTCCAGTCGCCTCGGTTTCATTTCTCGGAGCTCGGGCCAACAAGCTGGTGGAAATGGACACTAGCGAACACGAACCCAGCTTCGAATCTGTACTCCGGGGCATGCATGAAGCCGGCTACACCGGCGACGTTTATCCGTCACCGTGGATGTGGGAGACCGCTCCCACGAGCGTCTTCGCACGGTACCCGTTCCCAGAATCCCTTGAGCAGATGCGACAAGGCGGCTTCTAGACCGGATATCTGCCCCAGGCTCTGCAAGAACAATGAAACTGTGGCAAAACCGGGCAGTGGCGGCAAGGGAGCAGGGGTGCAAGCACCCGGCAGTGGTGATGGCCACTGCGATTGGCCCTGAGCCCCTCACGATTGGGGCAAGTACAGCAGGCAGGTGCCCCAAGACCTCGGCTCACAACTGACGGGGGCCGCCAGGCTGTTAAATCCTGCCAAAAAGTACGATTACTGGCAATAGTCGGTGTATAATCTATAGTCCTGACCCGGAGGCTTCGAAACACTTATGACCACCCCAGACCTGCTTGATCTCGTCAAAAAAACAAAATATCCGCTGGAAGCGTTCTTCTTCGTCCAGCGAGGCTTAGATTTCACTGCCCGACAAATCCATGGCGAACTCGACGAGCAGGAACTGTTGCCCGAAGACGAATCAAAGGTCTCGAGTCGGCATGTCAGCGGACAAGACCTCTGTCACGGCCTCCGGGATTTTGCAATCGAGCAGTATGGGCTATTGGCCCGCACTGTGCTCAAGCGTTATCGAATCACCGGTTGTGCCGATTTCGGCAATATCGTGTATGCCATGGTTGAAGCCGGCATGATGCGCAAATGTGACGAAGACTTCTATGAAGACTTTGTCGGGGTATATGAGTTCTCCGACGTCTTTTCTCCTAAGTTGTCACTGTCGGCCGACTAATCTAAATATTTCACCGGCCACCTCAAAATCTCAGACCTGCAACTCGTGTAGACGTTTGCGTATCCCGATAAGATAGATCACAGATCAACTGATGCTCGTGTTGTCGTCGGCAAGCGCGGCGTGGCACCACGCTGGACGCGCGGCTTCGATTCATTCATATCTGATCGGGAAGAGGCAGTTCTCGCTCAATGGCGTGATGAGGCGGTTCAAAAGGTAGGCAAGAAGAGTGGTTGCAGATGGACAGACATCCATGGGAGCAGGGATGGGGATGGTGGAGAAGCGATACGCACCTAGCAATGAAATGAAAGTTTTGCGGATACCGGCGAACGGCGACGAGCACCGCCGTGCCCACCGTTTGTTGAGGGAGTTGGTAGTATCATTGCCGATGCCCAGGGCGGTTTTCCCGAAAGGAATCTACCACCTTAGATCGCGACTGCATGCGCACCGATATCTACTACTGGAAGTGCGACAACCCGCTTCCGACCACTGAGAAGCGGGTTTACAACAATAAATACACCAAGGCCGATATCACCGAGACGGTCAGGGCGATCGCGACCGAGTTCTTGTCGGAGGTTCCTGCGTCGGTGCGACCCACGGGCAGTGCGGGCAATCACTACGCCTACCTGATCGACCACGGCGGGTCGACATTTTTCTTCCGCAGCGACGACGGGAAGATCCATGATGACTATATGCTCGCCGAGCCGGCGGCCATGGAATTGGCCGCAAAAAACGGCGTGCCGGTGCCGCGACTGTTCGCCTGCGACGTCACCATGGGCCGGTACCCGGTCCGGTACCAGATCTTCGAGCATATCCCGTGGCCGGATCTGAACAAACACGACCAGGCCGGCACGTTGGACCGTGTTGCGGTGGGCCGGAAATTGGGGACAATTCTCGCACGCTTGCACGGTATCAAGTCGGATGGCTTTGGCTTCTTCGATACCGCGGCCCTTGCATCCTCCAAGCGAATTCGGGGACTGAACGTGTCGGCCCGCAATTACTTTTCCAAGTGCTTGGAGACGCACCTTGGCTACCTCCGAGATGTCGTATTTCTTGGCGCCCAGCAAGTCAGAAGGATCGAAGTCCTGATCAATCGCCATGACCGGCTTCTCGGTCTTAAACGGGGCCGCATCCTGCATCGGGACATGGCGTTCTGGAACCTCGTCGGATCACCGACGAACGTCAGGGCCGTGGTGGACTGGGATGACGTGGTCAGCGGTGACCCGGTCGACGATCTCTCGATTGTCCGTTGTTTCTACGACGACGATGTCTAGTTGCCGCTTCTTGAAAGTTGCCGGAACATTCGTCCGCTTCCGGACGATTTCGATGCTCGTCTATCCCTCTACCTAACGCGGAACATGCTGTGGAAGAGCATGATCCGGCACACCATGGGATACTTCGAGATGAGCGGAGACTTTTTCATCCTGAATCGCGAGACTGCAGGAGATCTGAAAGCAGCAACGCGCAAGCGCCTGGCCATGGGCATCGCGAGCTTGGCATGGCTTTGACCGCCATCATCTTGAGTGGGTGCCGAACAAGGGACGAAAACGGGAGTCGCCTTGTGCGATCGGGAAGCGACTAACGTTGGATCTACCTCATCGTACGCAGGCCGACGTGGCGATGTCGGTAGGCTCTCTTCTCCCAGGATTCTCCACCCTGCGGCATCAGAGCGCCGATAACGGTTTCATCATGGCTGCAACCGAACCGACCGCCATCTGGCAGCATCGCTGGTTTCAATTCCTGCTCGCCGTGCTGCTGGTGCTCCTGGTTGGCATGTTTATCATCCAACCCTTGCTGGCACTGCTGTATGCCACTCGCACCGTGCTGGTGCCGGTGGTTGTTGCCCTGGCTCTGGCCTACGCTGTCAACCCACTCGTGACAGGGATGGAACGCCGAGCA
>CAUZOD010000334.1:0-3650 GCA_963581115.1 Phycisphaerae bacterium
TGGCGATCAACCCCATGATCAGCACGATTGGTTGGATGCTTCCTGCGCTGATCAGCGGATCAGTGATCGTATCTATTGTGCTGAACTTGCCTACCACCGGCCCGCTGTTGTACGACTCGCTTATAAGCCAGGACATGTACTTGGCCGGTAGCTTTATTATGATCCTGAGTTTTTTGACCATGATAGGTACATTGATCAGTGACATTCTGTTGGGTTGGGTTGATCCGAGGATTCGATTTCAAAGTAAGAGCGAATAAACAAAACCACGCCTTGTGATCTGATGCCTATTAGCTCAGTCAGGCATGATGCCGGATTCCCGCCTGCCTGGATTCTTGATGATTGTCTGTAGTGGGCGATTGAAACTATTGAGGGGAGAATTTTAGCGCAAACAAGGTGACGCCATGCGCTGGGAGCAATCCCCGGATGGGGACGATGCCGCCGATCTGGTTCCGCACATGTTGGATGACGCCATCGGATTCAATCCTATGAACATCGATAGCCATTTCCGCGCCCATTGTATATCGTTTCGGGTCTATCTGTCCTTCAAACTGCTGCTGCTTGTTACTGGCGTTGATCACGAAGAGGCCCAGATCCCCATCGTCGGCGAGGAACACACCACTCATTAGTGCCGGGAATTCCGCGCCATGTTTGTAGGAAAGCATGGGAACGGGTTCACGAAAATTCAGGGGCCGCATGAGTTGCCCGTAGACAAGAAACTTCTTAGCTGCTTGCTGCCGGTAGTATCCCAGGAGTCGCTCCAGAAATGCAAACATCTGTTTGTGTTCGGGGTTCTCGAACGAGAGGCTCATGTCGCGTGGACGAAGGCGTAGGCGACCGATCTGCGCTCCCTCGACAAACAACGACGCGCACTCGATGAAGAAATGGTCCGGCGTCCAGTCGCCTTCGTATCGGGTGGCGGCATTGGTGACGGAAAGCCGCATGCCGTACCGCGGAATATAGTCTTGGTAGATTGTGGCGAAGAGTGGAGCCTTGTTCTCTGACCGAAGGGTACGCTGGTACAGTACACCGTCGATGACATCGATCATATTTTCCGAGCTGTCTTCGCCGGTGGTGATCGCTTCGGGGTCTTCGGCTTTGACCGCGTTTCTGATCTGCTCCGTCAACCCGTGCATGCCGTCGGGCATCGAACGTCCACCCGCAGCCGAGTGGCCGTGGGGAGTCCAGTAACAGGGTTGGCCGGAGCCATGCATCACGTCCAGATAGATCCCGCCTACGTTCTCGCGATTCAGCAGTTCGATGCATGTCTCTTTTAACCTGTCTCTCCACCACTGGGTGTGGACACAGGGAAGCCAGGAACGGTATCCTCCATAGGAGAGGATGCTTCCATAAAGATCTCGGCACAGATGTGGTTTCGCTTGGGCAGCGTAAGGCGCGTTTTCGGTGGGGCCCTGGTCGAACATTGTCAGGATGATGTATGGACACACCATGCCGCCTTCTTTGCGCAAATCAGCACTCACAGCTGAGAAGTCTGCCAGAGCCGGTATCTGGGGATAGTTCCCATCGAAGCAATTGTGACTGTACAAGCCAACCCAGCGACCGCGGCTGGGGCTGCGGCGACGGTTGAAGGGCGTGTGCAGGTTGGTTTTGCCAGGAATGTACTTCTCCCAGCTATACCAGTTGACCGGCAGCCGCATGTCTGCCCATTTGAGGAACTGGCGAAAGTGGTCAGCTCCAATATGCAGGTTGTCATCCGGAGAATGCGTTCCTTCAGCGGAATCCGCGGTGGTGGCGTAGAAAAAAAACGGTGTTTCTTTGTACCAGGTGGGGATGTCATCTCGCTTTAGAAGCGGCCCTTTCCGGCACCAGGGCTGCTCGATGGCCCACTGGCGGTAAATCTGGCAGGCATCAAACCAGTCGCCGCGGAAGGGACGGACCACACAGTCATAAGGCAGTGCGTAGTCTTCTCCGGAAAAAGTGATGTTGGGTGGGAAGTGTCCGGGGCGCCAGGCAATTTCTGAGGTGCTGTTGATGATCTGGAAGTTCATCAGGTGGGGCGCTGAATCACGTGTTGCCAGATAGAGGCCGTTGCCGCTTTTCTGGTTGTAGAGGGCCTGGAACTGCATGTTGAAGAGGTAGGGATAGAAAGCGCCAACGGTGTGGTATTTTTTTCCAAGCCCGAGGGGCGCATGGAATGGGTCCTGCACCAATCCCCCTCGCCACTTGGGAAAGAGGAATACGTTGTCTCGTGCTTGCCCGATCGGTGCCAGGCTCAGATTGGGAAACCTCGCGCGTTCGATCCCATACCTGCGGCTCCGGTTCGTGATGGCAATTCGCCAGTACGAATGGGGATCACCGGCCCGCAATGTCACCGTCACTTCCACATCAATGACACCTGGATCCTCACGGGCATTGATCCTATTCCACTTCAGACGCAGCACCAATTGTGAAGCGGACTGTTCTTGCTCCCACGACACGTTCTGGGCTGCCTGCGTGCCGATCATGAAGGAATCGCCAGCCATCACCTCCATGATTTGGAGCCTACCCGCCCGCGTCGTTGCTCTTCGATCCTGGCCGATCACTTTGGGATCGAGCGTCATGCGGATTTCAAACAGGTCATGGGATTTCTCGGCAGTATCGGGGGTAAGAAAATCCTGGCCTGCAGAGATCCCATAGAGCCGTACGAGTTCAAAGCCGGAGGCGGATTGCTGAAACTCCAGACCAATGTGCCGGTTCGCGAAGAAAATACGGTCGCCTTGGGATTGGAGATCGAGTTGGTTGGGATGCGTCTTGAAAAAGTGCGTCGACGGATCCTGGACCGGATCCGCAGCTGGCGCTACCCCCATCATCGCAGCCACCACCGCGATGAAACACCAGGCCCTCGACATCTCTGGGTTTGACATCACTTTTCCACCTGTTTGTGGTCCTTGCTTCACGTTCTGCGGGCAAGGCACGGATTCATTACACCAATCGCTTGAATCCCGTCATTGCCACTGGTCCTTCCAAGCGGTCCACGAGGTCGCCCTTGGCCAGTGCATCAGCCATGACCATGAAGACCTCACCAATGACACGGTCGTAATCACCTAGGTTCTGCTCGGTATGAGCCAGAGTCAGGTAGACTTTGTTGCCAGCTAGGTAACCATGTTTGAGCATCTCTTGTACGAACAGCAGTCGCAGTTCTGCGGCATGTTCGTGTACGATCTCAAACTCGGCGAAGCAGGGGAATCCATCGGTGATTTTCAGGGGCAAACCCAGGGCATCGATGTGCCGGGACCATGTTTCCTGCACCCGCTGGCCCATCTGATCGACGTGGCCGGGCACGTCTACTTGGCCCATCTTTTGGAGCGTAGCTAGGGCTGCAACCGGACCTACTCTCTCAGTCCAGTAGGTGCTGCTAATAAATGATTCATGGGCCCCATCCATTGCCGCCTGGGTGCCAATGACGGCAGCAATGGGGTGCCCATTACCCAGGCTCTTGGCGAAGATGGCCAGATCAGGTTCGATGCCCAGGCGCAGGTGTGCTCCGCCGAAGTGACGGCGGAAACCGATTGTGATCTCATCGAAGACCAGCAGTGCGCCTACCTGATGGGCCTGCTGGCGAACATGTTCCAAGAAACCTGGTTCGGGGTCGATCTGGCGGCAGGGTTCCATCACCACCGCAGCCAGATCGCGGCCATGCTCAGCAATGATTG
>CAUZOD010000335.1:0-3641 GCA_963581115.1 Phycisphaerae bacterium
CAACAGCAACATGAGACGAATGACGGAGATTGGGTTGAGCCCCCGGCCGTGTACGCGGGTGGTGTGGACGTCGATGCTCCGTCGCTCGAAGTCGTTTGCCCGTTTGCCTCTCTTTTTTAAACAGATGATTAGGTTTTCAAACCGTTGCGGATCCAGGCGAGGCAAAACATTCAGCAGCACGGTCGTGATGCCGCTGATATCAACGTGTGATGTCACGGTGGCAATGCGCAGGCGGCGGGCACGGATGGACCCGGAGTACATGGGCAATGTCGGCGGCACTATTGCACGACTGCTGGAGGTAGATTCTTTGTCTTGGATACGGAGTCGTTCCTGGGTCACAGACACGATAGCCAGTGTCGCAACTTTGCAATCGATGCACAAGTATATCGCGGCGCCTTGGAAACTTGTGGCGATTTCTGCCCGGCACAATCCATTGATGGCCGACTTGGACATTCATCCAGCGGATCGAGATATCCGCGTCGGTTTGTATCGGGTTCCGACCATGCATCACGTCAGATGAGCCCGTCATTAGGAATAATCAGGATGCACGGATGCAGAATGCCTTAGGCACATATCCGGTCAGAGTAGCTTGCCGATGGAGCAAGTTCAAGAATGCTTGCCGAGTCAGCGGGGTAGATGTCATTGGCCTCTTTGTCCGTGACCGCCGTCGGCCATCGTGTTATGGGTAAACGCCGCTGTTTAGAACTCTTGGAAAATCAGTTTCCGCGGGTTCTCAATCGTCAATCGATCTAGCACTCGCTGGCCATTTTCGCTGGCGGTCATGTCCATCCCGTCAATGCGAATGGTCAGATCGCCAGGGCGATGCATATCCAAGGACATAAAAGTGTATCGATCCTCGGCCAACAACTGCCGGACCATGGTATCGGCCAAGGGCCCGTCCTCACCGGTCATGCATCGAAAGTTTCCCTGTAGCCATACGCCCTGATCGACCAATTCGATCAGACGTTGTTTGAGCTTCCGCTTGATATTGATTCGTTCCGGATGAGCGAGGATGGGTTGGTAGCCTTCTTCGAGCAGCCAATCCATTGCCCTGTTCACCCAGCGGGGCCATCGATCCACCCACATGTCCACCAGCACACACTTTGAATCGGCGAGTGTCGGGACACCGGCATTCTTCATCCAATCCACTACCTGCGGAAACAGGCGGACCTCGGCTCCCGACCATAGTTGGTAGTCGATACGACGCTCAACTAGGCGGTCTGCCAGGTCGCGTGTCCAGTGGCGAATTTGTTCGACGGTATTGGCTGGGTAGAGCTTCGAGATGTGTGGTGTGCAGATCGAACCGACAAACCCCTCGTGTTGCAGCGCCGTGATCGATTCCACGCACTCTTCGATGCCCCGGCAACCGTCATCGATGTCCGGCAGCATGTGACTGTGGATATCAATTCGGCCCGGCGGGATGGTACTTGGTTCGTCACTCATGCATGTCACGGTGTGTGTGCGGGGACCACCCATGTTATGTGATCCAGAGACTCGCCGAGAACCTGCAGCCGTAGCAGTTGAAGCGCACACTTGGCGGCACGATCACGCACCGAACTGCGTGTTCCAGGTAGATTCAATAGCAGCGAGTGGGTTTCCCTTGCGTCAGCCAATCCCACCCACACCGACCCTACCGGCTTTTGGGGCGTACCGCCGTCCGGGCCGGCGACCCCAGTCACTGCAATTGCACGGTCAGCCCCGCTGCGCTGCCGCGCAGCGATGGCCATCTCCCGCACCACCGGTTCACTGACCGCCCCATGCTCTTGGATCAGCGAAGCCGGGACACCCAATTGCTGGGTCTTCATCTGGTTGGAGTAGGTGACCCAACTGCCAACGTAGATAGCACTGGATCCAGGGATATCGGTCAGCAACTTGCCCACCAGGCCACCCGTACAACTTTCAGCGGTAGCCACCGTTTCACCGCGATTGCGCAGCGTCTGAAGTACCCCATCTGGCAGCGTTTGATCATTGCGCCCAAAAACAATTGGACCCAGGCGTTGTTCGACCTGATGGGCAGTGTCTTCCAAGGCGTCGCGGGCGCGACGGGGATCGGGGAAGGAACTACGGATGCGTATGGACACGATACCTCCACCAACGGTGGTGCCCACTGTTGGATTGCGGTTGCGGTCGGTCAGGTCGCTCAACTGCTGGGCGACGGCGGACTCGCCGGCACCGAAGCTGTGGACCGTGCAGGTCAAGAGGGTACCCGCTGATGGATTATTTGAACGCAATTGCGGTTCGATCGATTGTTGGAACATTGCCATCATTTCTCGTGGAACGCCCGGAGTGACATAGACCGTCGCTCCACCGACCGTGGCTCGGATGCCTGGAGCGGTGCCGCATTCGTTGGGGATCACAGTCGATCCAATGGGGTGCTGGGCCTGGATCGCATTGCGCTGCGGTATCGGCTGGCCCCGTTCACGAAAAAAACACTCGATCCGCTCGAGGCTCGAGAGATCACTTTCAAGTCCCACATCCATGGCATCGGCAAGTGCTTCGCGCGTCAGATCGTCTTCGGTGGGGCCAATCCCACCCGTGACGATCACCAATTCGCTGTCGGCGGCACGCCGCAGCGCACTGGCGATGACAGCTCGGTCGTCGGGGAGGGTCTGGTGGTACCGGGTCGCCACGCCCAAGACGGCAAGGCGCTCACTGAGCCATGCCGCATTCGTGTCGATCGTCTGGCCCAGAACCAGTTCATCACCGATAGACAGAATTACTGCCGCCATGGCAGAAATTGTAGTGGGGATCGGGCCGGAAGTACGCAGAGGGTGGTGATGGCCGGGTCATGGCGGCAAGCGGTGTGGGAGAATATCTGTGCCAAAGGGCCTGGGCCGATATACTTCCTGCATGATGACTACAACGATTCTCGATGGAAAGGCGACTGCTGCCGCAATCTACGATCGTGCCACCGATCGCGTGCAAGCGATCAAGAAGACCAGTGGCGTGATTCCGTGCCTGACCACAGTGCTGGTAGGTGATGATCCGGCCTCGGTCACCTACACACAGATGAAGAGGAATCGCTGTGAGAAAATTGGGATGACTTCCCGCAAGGTGGAATTGCCGGCACAGACCACCACCAAACAACTCGTCGAACAGATCGGCAAACTGGGGTGTGATCCGCATGTGCACGGGATCCTGCTGCAGCACCCCGTACCCGATCATATCGACGAACGTACGGCGTTCGAGGCTATCCCATCGAGCAAGGATGTCGATGGAGTGACGATTGCCAGTTTTGGAGCGGTCGCATTCGATCTACCAAGTGGTTACGGATCGGCGACACCGGGGGGGATCATGCGCTTGCTCGAGGCATACCATGTGGATCTGGCGGGAATGGATGCCGTGGTCGTCGGGCGTAGCCCGATCTTGGGAAAACCCATGGCGATGATGCTACTGGCGCAACATGCAACCGTCACGATCTGTCACTCAAGAACGCGAGATCTGGATGAGTATATTGCTCGGGCTGATCTGGTTGTCGCTGCAGTCGGCAAGCCCGAGTTTGTGCGCGGCCAGTGGATTAAGTCCGGTGCCATCGTGATTGATGCCGGATATAACCCGGGCAATGTGGGCGATGTGGAATTCGATGCGGCGGCCGATCGAGCGTCGATGATCACTCCTGTTCCAGGTGGGGTCGGGCCAAT
>CAUZOD010000336.1:0-3634 GCA_963581115.1 Phycisphaerae bacterium
CGACGTGATATTCCGCATCACTTTCCCACATACCTCGGTTGCCTTCTGCTGCATGCGCACCGATTGCATTCTAAACCGTGCCGGGCTAAGCGGCCTGTCCACCAATGCGTTTCAACCGTCCTGACACTGTCCGCACTGCTGCTTGTCGTTCTCGCGTTCTGGATGCCGATCCCCCTATCGGCCAAGGCCATTGTCACCGACGACTGGAATCGTTCGGGCCAACTCACCCTGCGGTCAAGCAAGAGCTTGATTGTCTTCAATCGACACGAAAGAGGTGTCCGCCTGCACCACGGGATCGGATCTGCTTCTGAAAATAGTATTCTGATTGTTCCTTTCAACACCGAAAACGCTGAGGCGAACCGATTGGCCACCACCAAAACGGGGCGTAGCGATGATGGGCGAGTGGAGATCCGAGCAACGTTCTCAAACGGACACCAGGAGATTGAAGCCACCTTCCTGGCTGATCCGCGCGGCGCTTTACGGGTGATGCCGGGGCGCAACTGCCGCGGCATCTCTGTCCATGCACCAATCGAGCACGCCGTTTTACCGAGCCGGATCCTTGATGACACGATCTATCACCCCGAGGAATATCCGGACTCTACCCGTCTGCATATACCTTCCGAGCACTTACTGATGGGGCTCTTACAGGGTGGGGATCATATCCTCGTGTGTGCCTGGCCACTCGGCCAGCAGCGGCTAAGGCTCTTCGCCGGCGAAACAGGCCAACGAGGCAATACCTTCGGTGCGGTAGAACTGGAGATGGATGGCAAGCCCGCCTACCTGGGAGTACTTTCTGCTCCTGGAATCTGGCACCGGCAGGAACTGCGGTCGGAGTGGCTGGAGAAGGACATGGAGATCCCCTGGCAACGGCCCTTTCCGGCACGATGGAAAACCCATCTATTTGAAGCAGGTGAACGTGAAACGGCCTACGCTATCCGAGATGAAAAGGCCCAGTGCTGGCGGGCCGGATTGGGCACATCGCAGTTTCCCATCTGGTTCGACCAGGACAAGACATTCATTCACTTGAGCAAGAAGTTCCCAGCCAAACAACCCATCTTTATCTACCCGCTTGAGGGCCATGAGAATACGCCAATTGCATTCGTACAACATTATCTCGGAGAGCTTCCCTCCTTGATGAATGACCAGAGAATCCAGTTTCCCGACAGCAAAACAGGCATGTATCCTTGCGATGGGCACGATTACATCACACGAATGTTTCGCCTCGGCCTCCAATTTGAGCACAAGAAATTTTTGCGCGAAGGCATCGATGACCTGATGAGCCGGACCGAATCAATGGGACATCGACTCCAGGATTATGAGAATTTCATCGATATGATGAGTGATCAACTGCATACATGGCAACAGGCCGGCTCCCCTGCTACGGAACTGTTTCTGCACCGGATGATCACGCACATGGAACAAATCAAACAGATCCACCAGCAGCAGATGGGCGATATCACAGCGGCACAATTCCTTGCGTATCAATCAGCAACGACGGAAAAGGTCAAGGCGCTGTTGAATGAACGCGGCACTGAGATCTACCCTGAAGCGGCATTTCTCATCGAGGAGAATCACCAGGCCGCCTCGCTGACCGAACACGTCGGCTTGCGGGTCGGTGGCCGGGCCCGGCTGTGGGCACAGCAGGTGGCCTGGGAATGCACCGAAACCGCCGCGGCGGCACTGCTGGCGAAGAAGATCCGTCATCATCTTCGCCAACTTCTAGGAATTGGAACCTGGCATGAATGCGTCTACTAAAGTCATCCCGACATGTTTGGGAATATTCACGTCTGCAGCCCTGTTGCTGGCACCTGGATCGGCGCACTGCGATCCCCACGGTCCGGTTGAAATCATGACTCCATTTGGAATCCAGATGGTGCAACTTCCAGCCGGATTACTGGTCATGGGACAAAAAGACGGCCAAGTTGATGAACAGCCCATGCACGAAGTCAATGTAAAAAGTTTCCTTATTGACAAATTCGAAGTGACCCAGCGCGAATACGAAAGGCTGATGGGTGCCAATCCTTCTCGCTGGAAATCCCCAAATAATCCCGCTGAGCAAGTACGATGGTCGGATGCGGCCCGGTATTGCAACGCCCGATCGGAAGAAGAGGGCCTGCAACCCTGCTTTGATCTGGTGACCTGGAAGTGCGACTTTCCCGCCAACGGTTACCGTTTGCCCACCGAAGCCGAATGGGAATACGCCTGCCGCGCCGGCACGACTACCGCACGATTCTTTGGCACCAAGCTGGAAAAGCTGAAACTTTTCGCCTGGCACAAGGACAATTCCGCAGGCCGCCCCCGCCCCGTCGGAAAAAAGTTACCCAATCCCTGGGGCCTGCACGACATGTATGGCAATGTCTGGGAGTGGTGCTACGACCTGTATGACGTGGACTACTACCAGATGAGCCCGGCGAACAACCCGCAAGGAGCCGAAACAGGAGCCACGCGTGTTGCCCGTGGAGGCAGTTGGGACAGCGCGGCCGACCAATGCCGGTCCGCGATCCGGTATCACGAAGATCCCGGTTACGTAGATATCTGCTTCGGCTACGATGTCTATGGATTCCGAGTCGTCCGCAATGCGGACAACAATGCGGACAACTGATCGCCGCCCGGGTATCAAGTAACCACGTCTGGACAGCAAGTCCCGTGTCGGCGGCTCGCAAACAGACCCAAGCACTAAGCCGCTATGTCAAACACCCCACATCTGACCCACAGTATTCAGACCAGGCGGCTTGTCTCCATCCTGTGCACTGACACCTTCGATACCACCTGTGACTGTCATCCGGAAAGCTCCTCATGTCCCATCCACCCCGTATCCTGATGCTGGTTGAGGCCTGTGCCCAACACCCCCGCCACGGTGGCGCCAGCATGATCCAACTCAAGAACGGCAGCATTTTCCTGGCCTGGATGGAGAGCGGTCAGAGCGAAATGCTCGCAGGCGATGATGCCCCTTTCGATATTGTCGCCATGACAAGCTGTGACGGGGGGAGCACCTGGGGCAACCGCCAGGACTTGATCCGGCGCGGACCGAATGACACCGCCGCGTACAAGCCCAGCTTTCTTCGCCTCCAGAGCGGCGAGATCCTGTTCCGCTACGAAATGTATCACCACTTTGTCCAGGGCGAAGATCGCAACATATCCGCCTACGTCTGCAAGAGCGCCGATGAATGCCAGACCTTCTCCGATCCGGTCACCCTCTGGCGATGTAGTGACCGTCTGACCGGCTCCATGAATGACGTACGCCAGTTGTCCACTGGGCGAATTGTTGTGCCGGTGGAACTAATAACAGGCAAGGCCCTGGAAAACGATGGCGAAGACCTCTCACCCACAGACTGGGGCATGAGCGGGACCTTCTATAGTGATGATGAGGGTCAAACCTGGTCGCAGTGCGACAACTACATCTACCTGCCCATGCGCGGTGCTTCAGAACCAAAGATTGAAGAGCTTCGCAACGGTCAATTGGTCATGGTAATGCGCACCCAGCTTGGCAGCGTGTTCCAGTCAACCTCAAAAGACGGGGGGCGCAGTTGGTCCACTGCCCAGACTACCGGCCTCATTGCGCCTGAATCCTGTCCGGCCCTGGCCCGAAACTCTAGGAATGGAGATCTATTTCTGGTATGGAACCACAGCGCCT
>CAUZOD010000337.1:0-3632 GCA_963581115.1 Phycisphaerae bacterium
AACAAAACCCCACGGGCAATAACAGCAGCCCACCAATGGCAAAGGCCAGCATAACGCCCAGGGGACCGCCATCCTGTAACAACTGGCCGGTATAAATAACCCAACCCACCCCGACGATAACGCCAAGGCCGAGGGCTATGTAGTTGCGAAATGGTATGACCCGTTCCAGCTTTTCCCGTTCGTAGTGTTGGTATTGTTCTGTCATTTTTTCTGCTGCTGGCCCGTCAGTCGGGCAGATACTTGTCGCTCCAACTGGTTGCAACAATGCGTTTTTCGATCAGCTCGCCAATTTCCCGTTCACCATAGCCGATCTCAGCCAGCACTTCGCGGCTGTGGGCGCCGAATTTGGCCTGGTCTGACGGAATTCTGACGGCAGCATTTTTAAACCGCATTGCGATGGGAGCCATCAGGTCCACGGTATAACCACTGGGGTGGGCTTCGTTGCGCAGGAACATAAAACTGGATCCCGCAAAGCCGATCTGCGCCTCTTTCTGATTGACCAGATGCCCTGCGCGGATCGCGGCCATCGTATCGGTTGGGCAGGCGCCAATGCCCTTTGCTTGAAGCTGTTCTGTCCAGTAGGCCAACGATCGGGCTTTGAATCGCTCTTCCAGGTACGCTTCGATCTGCTGTTCAGACTGTTCGGTAAGACTTGATAATTCCGTGACGTCTGCCAGGTCGGAAACCTGGTCTGCTTTCACCCCGAGAAAAAACCAGCCATCGCTTGCTTCATAAAGCCGATAGAAGACGTTTTCCCCCAGTACATCCGGACCGCTTGGCTCATCAAACGGAGCGCGTCCTTCATAGTCGTACATAAAAGGAATCTGGATCATTTGGGCACAGTTCAGCAGGGCTGTTTTTGCCAGGTCCGGCCCGCCGCCACGTGACCGCTTAAACAGCGCCAAAAGTGATGCAAAAGCCCCCAGGAATCCACCCATCACATCGATGGTGCCGATATTCGCGTGTTCTTCCGGTTTCTGCAATGCCCCGCCGAAACGCGCCATCACCCCCGTAATCGCCTGGGTCAGGTCGTCGTAACCGACCCGATTGCTGCGCGGACCCTTATTGGGCCCGTCGAATGCGGTCAGCTGGCAGAATATGACATCGGGGTTGGTGGCCAGCAGCACCTCATGGTTGATATTTAGCCCGCCGACTTGTTTGTCGGTGCCGTTATAGGTGACCAGGTCAACGGTTTTGACCAGGCGCTCGAGGATCTCGTGTCCCTCCGGCGTCTTGAGGTCCACCAGCACGCTGCGTTTGCCTTTGTTGCACTGGGCGCCACAAACAATACATTCTGCAGGTTCGAAAGAGGGGACGACCGGAGAAATGTGAATGACTTCAGCACCGAACCGGGCGAGCGTTGAAGCGATGGTCGGGCCGCCCAGGACATTGGAGATATCAAGGATTTTGATATTCTTCAACGGTAGTCCTCCTCCAGTGGGTGCAGATTTATCAACCTCTTTGGAATCCCCGGACCCGTCCAGTTTAGCGAGAATCGCTTCCCGGTCAGCATCGGGCCGGGAGGCAGGCTTCTTCTCGATCGCCTCGGACACGCTGCTCTTTAGCCACACACTGCTTCCCGGTTGTTTCATCGCGCCATAAACCGGGTCGTCAACCGTAACCACCAGTCCCGACGCATTGGCGTGCTCCTCGTTGAGCCACTCCTGCGTGGTTTGCTGTGCGGCGCCCGCCAGGCGCCACTCCTCAAACAGCGTTTCCCACTCCCGGCTGGTTTTGGTCAGGAAGCTGGCTTTCAGGTGTGAGGATATCTTGTCGGCCCAGGTTTGCGACGATACGCCACTACTGATCGCAAAAGTAGCATCACCCCACTCATTGGATGAGGTCCACGGATCAACCAGTGGCAGCCCCTCAGCCACAAACTCATCAAAAACGCCATGCAACTTGAGGCCATCAATGACGTGTCTGGGGATGCCCACCGTTTCGTTATAAAAAGGCCGGCCATCGGCACAAAGGTAATTGCGGTAGGTGGGATCCAGTAATTCCTGGATCTCCTCGTAAGTGAGGTTCATCGGCTCGTTGGCCTCTTGGCGGCGCTCGAACTCGATCAGGCGGCGAGTTTTGTAGCGTTCCGGCATGCCTTCGAATGCCATCGAGTTGTAGACCAGTCCCTCGAGCACTGCCGAGGCGATTGGCACCTCGACGATGTCTCCGGCGCCGGTCTGCTCTCGACTTAACAGGGCGGTCATAACCGCCGTTGCCGCCAATGACACCGCGTAGGCCGAAGCCAGCGTCAGGGGCGAATAATAGGGATTGCCGTCCTTCATCAGGACGCGGTTGATCCCCTGGTCGGTGAACAAACCGGTGGCTGTGCCGATAACGCCCTCCCAGGCCTGGATATGGGCGCGCTTCTTATCGGTCGAGGCAAATCCGGGGATGGAAAGGTAAATGAGTCTGAGATTTGCTGCGGTCATTTCCGCGGAACCGAGACCCAAACGGTTCATCACTCCAGGCCGGAAGTTTTCGATCAGGACGTCGGCCGATTTGACCAGGTCGCGGGCAATACAATTGTCGTCAGCATTCTTCAGATCGAGAACGATGCTTTCCTTGTTGCGGTTAAGAAATGCATTGGCGGGTGAATCCCACATGGGTCCGCCGAGCGGGTCAATACGAATCACCTCGGCGCCCTGGTCCGCCATCATCATCGCGACGGCCGGGCCGGCGACGTACTGACCGAAATCAATTACCCGAATACCTGTTAAGGGGCCGTTGGTCATATACTCACTCACAAAATTAAACCGTTTACGCCTATTTCCCCAGCGGACTATTGTAGCGACGTCCGTGATCTATTGCTCGACTCGCACCAGCAGGCACAATGGGCAACAGTAATCGTGATGGATGATCCCTGGAGTGGTGGTAAACAGAAAAACCGCACCGGCATCGGGGCCACCCGACAGTAGACGAGTAAATTGTAATAGGCCAATTGTTTGAATTACGGCGGATCCGAGAAAACGTACGAGATGATGACACATTCTCGCGAATCCTGGCGCATGGGCCTCCGTACCACGGGTCAGTCTGACGACGCAAGATTTCTGGGAAAGATCACCGGTGGCACTGACTGCTTCAGGCTGAACTGCTTCTCCTGCTCATCAAGTTCTGGTGCGGGTCGAAAACGCTCAATACTTAGGGGTATTTGGTCAAGCGACACGTTTCCAGAGCGACGGCAACCGAGATGTCTAAGACGCCATTAGCGCCATTGCAACGGCCGGCTAGGATTAATCCTCTACTCCAGGTGTCGTTTACGCACCAGTGTACCTGAAGCGACTGTTTGAATTTGACCCTCTCGAGTGCTCCCAATGTGGATCAAGGATGAAAATCATTAGTTTCATCGATCTTGCAATAACTCCACCCTCTAAAAAACACCACGAACTGCCTCAAATACCAGTAGCCAATGGTGTTCGGCGGGGATTAAAAATCCTATCATTTAGCTGGTGGTGAGTGCCTGCGGCCAAGAGCATGGCTAGCGCTCGCCACCAGCCTGATTGACTGCGCGAGCCGGGCGCGACTTGGGCATACGGGGCGTTCTTTTCGACAACCGGCGAACAGGTTTTCCACGGTGCCTAGCAGACTCGGCACCATCGTTAAGCCCAACGCTGCTCAAGATTTGCAGGCGC
>CAUZOD010000338.1:0-3588 GCA_963581115.1 Phycisphaerae bacterium
GGGTTGCGCCGTCTCATTGGCCCCGCGATGAATCGTGGGGCCAATGAGCATCGCGGGCCAATGACACGAGCTTCACCAAAAACATTACAGTACACCTTTCGTGGTCGAACGGATCAGATCCCTTCAATCGAGTGAACACATGCATAAAATCCTACCGATTATCGTTGGCCCTCTATTTTCTATTTTGATCAGTCAGTTCGCGATGGCAGAATCCTACGGTTGGCGGCCGCACCTGATCAGACAGGGTGATGGCAAAGGCGGATGGGACACGAAGACCGCTCAGCTTCAATTCCTGACGCGCCGGGCGGCGCCCAAAGCCGAGCCCATAGGATTTGGCGGTGCGGCCGGCTCGGCGGCTGGCTTCGGGCTGGCCCAGATGGAAAACGGCGGGGTGATTTTCGCCGGCACGTGGCGGGGCAAAGATTCCGGCGAATCCACGGTCATCGCCATCAGCGCTGACCGCGGCAATACGTGGACTGATCTACAACCCATACCCGGCGTCACGGGCCGACCGATGAATCTGACCTATCTCGGCGGCGGCACCCTTTCTTTTGTGACCGATCGGCGCCACTACAGCCACGACCATGGTCGCACTTGGACGGACAGCGTCGAACATCCAAAGACAACAGACGGCTTGGCTTTTGGCATGGAAGGCAATGCCTGGGTTGATCGCGACGAAGATGGCAAGGCGAAAACCATTTACGAGATCGGCTGGCATTACAAACCGGGCGAGAAGCACCCGCGCGACGATGCCTGGGCGGTCCTTCGCCGATCAGCCGACGGCGGCCGCACATGGACGGGCGAAATCTCGCCCCCGCAATGGAAACTGCACATCGAGCACGAGGGAAAGCCATACGTGCGCGGCGTCAGTGAGGGCGCCCTCGTGCGCGCGGCCAACGGCAACCTTGTCGCGGCCCTGCGCACAGACATGCATCCCCGCTACTTCAACCAGCCCAACGCAGACCACTACGAAGGCACGGGCATCTCGATTTCGACCGACGACGGCAAAACGTGGTCCCCAATCAACGTGCTCTACGATGCGGGACGTCTGCACGCCAACCTGTTAAGGATGCCCAACGGCGATCTGGTGATGACGGTGACGGTGCGGGTTGACATTGCCGACGGGAAACTGGCCAGTTATCGGCGCGGGTGCGAGGCCATGGTGAGCCGCGATCACGGCGTCACGTGGGAGCTTGACCGAAAGTACATCCTCGACGAGTGGGAATACTTCGATCAGGCCTACCCACACCTTGGCCCGTGCGGGCATTTGTACTCCACCGCCCTTGACGATGGCTCGATCCTCACCACGCACAATAACTATCTGACCAAAGTCGCCACGGTCATTCGCTGGCAACCATGAGGGAGACGGGCAGTCGAGCCACAAGGTTTTGCTTTGGCGACCACCTAATTTTGAAAAGGTGATGTTTTGGTTTCTGCGCCATTTGGGGCTAGAGAAAAAGCAGATTCGACCATGCGTATCCAGACGCAGGACCATCGTGAAATCGTCTTCTGCGGGATCCGAATACTCAAAGTAAGGATTCCAGATGCCAACGTAGATTTTGTGCCAGCCTTGGACAGTCAGGGGTAGGCTCACAGCAGGTGGTTCAATCAGCGATTTGGCTCCGATCATGGTCCCGGACACCCCGTCGGCCTCATACTCGATGGTCTGCCAGTGGTCCCACTCGGGCATTGTCGTGAGAGCCGATTGTGGAGTGCAGGTACTGAAGTCGCTAATCATGACAGGTTCAACGTCTGCTCCGAAAACGAAGTCACCTCCTGCCAATGCTGACAATACAAGGACGTGGATCCACCTTTTCATGTCTGTTTGTCCTTGGCTGGTTTGTTTTTCAGAGGTTCATCATCCAACAAGTAAGATCGTCCCCGCCTAACCGCCGGCGTAAGCGGCGTTCCAGAGGTCCTTGCCCAAGACACTCTTTCCATTGATTTTGTGGAGGGTGGTAATTTTCGCAGGCGGTTGCGGTAACGTGGTTGGTGAGGCGATCACCTTTTTAAGTTTTTCTGGATCACCCGCTACTCGGAGGTACTGCCAGCGGGGATCATCGTGTGGAAAAGAGGGATAACCGATGTTCCATTCAGCGGCACCATCGATGCCTTTGCGGTACCCGTCGGATAGGGTTTCGACATAGTTGTTGTCGGCGATGGGTGCCACGTAAAATTTGCAATCATTGGCATGAGCAATCGCCAGGTCTTCCTGGTCGACCCCCGAGGCACCGCGCGTGGCGTCGTACAGCACTCCTTACAGGATGATGTTGTCCAGAAGTTTCTCTTTCATCATCATCCGGTAGTCAACATCGGATGAAATTCCTTTCGGGCTGCTTGTCGGCCAGACCCAGGCCGAGAGTTCCAGTGGTTGGTTCTTTTTCCGACCCACCTCATCCAGGACTTTGCGGGCATCGCGCATGAATTGGGTGAGAAACTCGGCACGTACCTTTTGCATGGTATTTTCAGTTTGGGGAACATCGCCATATTTGGCTCGGAAAGCGTCCTGAACCGGTGGTTCCCAGCCGATACACTTATTCAGTTGAACAAAGGCAATCGTGACACCATCGATATCAAACCGTTCGGCCGCTTCGCGCAGGATGGACAGATGAAAATTCCGCACCTCCTGATACGCAAAGCTCAACTTGTTAATTGGACTCAGGCCATCCTGCTTGCGGATACGGCATTCGGGATGTTTCTCAAAGAACCCATCGACGATTTCAAGTGGATTTCGCCGGATGGAAGGCTGAATCATGATGTCAAATCGGATTCCCATGCTGTGAAGATGGTCGGCAATCACATCATGGTAGGCAATTCCCTGATCCAATAGCGCCTGTTGCATGGCGACCGTGTGGCGATACGGATTAAATCGCATCTTTCCATGCGTCTTCATCTCGGTCACCAGTGCACCGAATTGAGAAGGATAATTCGTCCAATCTCCATTGCTGACAGCCCAGACGATCTTACCGACGCTGGAATTTCTGTAGCCCTCCACCCAGTCTCGCAAGTCCTCTTCAGTGGGAACGCTTTGATAGTATTTGTGAAAAGCGGTTCCATCGACCGAGGCGACCAGCCGGCGCTGGTGTTTCCACTGTTGACGCTGCTGCTTGGCTGCGGCGACCTCCGTCGGGTTCATCGGGATCAACTTGACGTAGGCAAGGTAGGCGTAACGACCCTTGAACTTGCCAATGGTCAGATTCTTGTCGGTGAGATCTTCAGCTCGCCAGAATCGTTCCAGGAGCGACGTCTTGCCTGGAAAGACTTGTTCTGCCACTTCTCCGGGAGGTTTCTGTAAAATGCGCCGCCAACTGGCGTCTCCGGTCAGCTTGAGCTTCAGGACCATCTCTGGGGGTTCTTCACCCTTGAGCATGGTGCTCCAGTATCCGATATGGATTTTGTGCCAGCCTTGAACGTGCATGGGTAGCGTCACATCAGGAGGTTCCATCAGCCCTTGGGCTCCGCTCATCTTTCCGGAGATACCGTCAGCCTGATATTCGATCACTCGCCAACGGTCCAACTCGGGTGTGGTGGCAAGAGCACAACGCGGCCTACAGAGACTCAAGTCGGTGATCATCACAGGCTCTGATC
>CAUZOD010000339.1:0-3577 GCA_963581115.1 Phycisphaerae bacterium
AGTGGTACGTTCCGGTTGTCGATCAGAAGTGGACGCGGTGATGGCACTGCGAATCGTCCCACGACATGCTTGACTACATCGTTCGTCGATTATTGCTGATGATTCCGACGCTTCTCGGCGTGGTGGCGGTGGTGTTTTTTGTGATGGCCCTGTCACCCGGTGGTTTTGGTGGTGTTCTCTTGAGCGCTGAGGGCGCCCAGGCACAGGGTGGAGAGGCCAAGCGGATCCAGCAGTATTTCAAGCGGCGTTACGGGTTGGATCAGCCCGTCATCGTACAGTTTGGCCGCTGGTTGAACCAGGTGTCACCCATCGGATTCATGATGTCAGCTGATTTGAAGCGGGATCGATCTCTGTTCGAAACCATTGGACATCTGGCCGAACAGTGGTGGCCGGATCTTGACGATCGCGACTTGGCGCTGCTGGTTGCTACCACGATCGATATGGCCGCCTACACGGGCACGCTTCCACACGACATGCTAGTTCGGTTGGAACAAGAGACGAAAGATCCAGCCTCTGCACCGAGATTATTTGCCCTGATCAATGCGGATCCCGACCAACGGTTCTTCGAGCAGCTCGTCGTTCGCAGTGCCAAAGATCCCGAGGCAATGCAAGCGGAACTGCTTTCACGATTAGCCTTCGAGACCACCGGCCGCAATCGTGTGCTGTTCCACCGTCCGATTCTCAAGGCGCCGGATCTAGGGACGAGCTTGCGAGGGCGCGCCGTGGGCGAACTGTTGCGTGAGACTGTCCCCGTGACATTGTTACTGAACGTCATCACGATTCCGCTGATCTATGTGATTGCCATTCTCAGCGGCACCTACGCCGCGCGTTACCGGGGCTCGACCTTCGATATCGGATCTGGCGTGCTGCTGCTGGGCCTTTGGTCGATTCCGGTGATCTGGGCGGGAGTGCTTCTGATCGGTTACTTTGCGAACAGTCGGAGCCTTCAGTGGTTTCCGACGGCGGGTCTGCATGACCTTCGGGCCGATGACATGAGATTTCTGCCAAGAGTTGGGGCCATGGGATTTGAACGCGGTTGGCTACTCGATTTGATCTGGCACTTGGTATTGCCGGTATTCTGTCTGACCTACGGCGGATTCGCAGTATTATCAAAGCTGATGCGGGGCACGATTCTCGATAACTTGGGGCTTGACTACGTTCGTACGGCGCGGGCCAAGGGTGTCAATGAACGCGACATTCTCTTTCGGCACGTTTTCCGAAATAGCCTTTTGCCTTTGATCACGGTTGCCGTGGCGATTATTCCATCATTGCTCGTCGGTTCTGTAGTGGTTGAAACAATATTCAGCATTCCAGGCATGGGAAGGCTCGGTGTTGAAGCTGCGTTTCAAAAGGACCGTGAAGTGGTCATGGGTACTACTCTAATCGCGGCGATTCTAAGCCTGGCAAGCCAATTGCTGCGGGACGTATGTTATGCCATCGCGGATCCACGGGTCAGTTATGAATAGGCGGACGATATGACAACGGCATCAATGTCTGGCAAGATTGAGCCGACACCCGCTTCGGGTGCTACTGCGACGGGGAGTCCACCGCCTCGGCGGAGTATGTTGGGTGCGATCGGTATGGCCGTTCTGGGGCGATGGGGAGCACGATTCGGGGTCACATGGATTGCGACACTCATATTTATGGCGGTGTTTGCGCCATTTATTGCGAACAGTCATCCGGTTCTCCTTCTTGAGGGCGGCCGGTGGACAAGTCCGCTGCTGCAGCACCTTTATCCGGTGGATGTGATTCTGCTTGTCGGCACACTCAGCGGGATTGGTTTGTGGTTGATGTGGCCAATCGGGGGGAAGCGTCGGTTTCTGATCTGGTTGGTAATCCTGGTACTGGCGGTTGTGATTCTACCTTTGGTCGTGCAACCGCCGAGAGTTGTGGTGTTCTCGCAATACCGTGAGAAGATCGAGGCCGCGCGGCGAAGTGGAGAATCTATCCAAGTAATCCATACTTTGATCCCATTTTCGCCCATTGATCGTTTGCGTGATCAGCAAGATTCACGATTATTGCGGCCGGACAGATCACACTGGCTAGGGACCACTGCAAATGGAGAGGACATGGCCTCTCGCATGATTCACGCGGCGAGGATCGCTTTGGCAATCGGATTTATTGCGACAGGGATCGCCGTGTTGATAGGTATTGTCATCGGGGGTGTCATGGGATACTTCTCGGGGTGGGTCGATCTGCTTGGAATGCGGCTGGTCGAGGTATTTGCAGCTATTCCGGTGATTTTTTTATTGATCGCTTTTGTTGCTTTTTACGGGCGAAACCTGTATCTCCTGATGATGATTATCGGTGCAACGGGATGGGTTGGGTATGCACTGTTTATCCGTGCTGAGTTTCTAAAGCTACGGCGACAGGACTTCGTGCAGGCGGCACGGGCATGCGGTCTACCGCTGCGATCGATCCTGTTCAAGCATATGTTGCCAAACGGTGTAACTCCCGTGCTTATCTCCGCCAGCTTTGGGGTGGCGTCGGCGATCTTGATGGAGTCAACGCTTAGTTTTCTGGGTTTGGGATTAGTCGAGGAACCAAGCTGGGGCCAGCTTCTGGAGCAGGCCCGCGGCGTTGGAGGTAGCTTTTATTGGTGGATCGCCCTGTATCCTGGTTTGGCGATCTTTCTGACGGTATTTGCGTACAACCTCGTTGGCGAGGCAATGCGCGATGCAATTGACCCCCACACCAAGAGGGCCGTGGCATGACCCAGGGCAATGAATCATCGCCGCTGTTGGAGATCCGGGATCTGTCGGTATCTTTCCCGGCCTCTGGGCATGGGGCCCGTCACGTTCAGGCGGCGGACGGCGTGAAGTTGACGATCTATCCCCAGCAGACCCTAGCCGTGGTCGGTGAGTCAGGATCGGGCAAGTCAGTGACGGCACTGTCGATCCTGCAGTTGATCCCGACTCCTCCGGGTCGATACGACGGGGGGAGCATTCTTTGGCGACCACGGCCCGATGAAACTCCGCACGATCTGCTTGCATTTAACGATCGGCAGATGCGAGATATCCGCGGCAATAAGATCGCCATGATCTTTCAGGAGCCGATGACCAGTCTCAATCCAGTGTACACGGTCGGTGAGCAGATTCTCGAAGCCATCCTGCTGCACCAGCAGGTCCGTCGTACTGAAGGGCAGACCATCGCGCAGCGTGCCATGAGAGATGTGGGGATTGGCGACCCTAGAGCCCGTATCAAAGAGTATCCCCATCAGTTGTCGGGTGGGATGCGGCAGCGCGTCATGATTGCCATGGCACTGGCGTGTCAGCCCGACCTACTTCTGGCAGACGAGCCAACGACTGCGCTTGATGTCACCATACAGGCACAAATCCTCGAATTACTGAGACACCTCCAGAAAACCAAGCGAATGGCAGTCTTGCTGATTACCCATGATCTTGGGGTTGTCGCGGAAAACGCCGATGTGGTGGCAGTGATGTTTGCTGGGCGGGTAGTGGAATATGCCGATGTGTTCACGCTATTTAGTCATCCCTTACATCCTTATACCCGTGGTTTGCTCAAGTCCATGCCCGTGCTCGGCTCCCACAGTGACCGCCTACCCACCGTTACAGAC
>CAUZOD010000340.1:0-3566 GCA_963581115.1 Phycisphaerae bacterium
TTCAAGTCCTTCGTCCTCCATGGCAATCGACATCGCCGCCCTCAGGGAATCAATTCGAGGTGGTGGTACATCGATCAGCATCATGCGATAGCCGCTGTCGGAAGGGAATCGCTCAAGGTAAGCGTCCTCGGCGATCATTAGATTCCCCTGAAGGATTGACGTGTCGATCACTGCGACAATCTCCACAACGAATGGGCGACCTCGCTCGTCCCGATATCGGATGCGATCACCAAGTCCATGCCCCAGAGCCCACACAGTGGGCTCGTCGATAATCGCAGCAACCACATCGGAGCTGTTGTAGTTGCGCCCGAGCAGGTGCCACGAACCCTGCTTATCGGTGCCATCGATCGATGCCAAGAATTTGAAGGCGTGGCGAGATGCCAGTTCCCGGGCATCAACACCGACCAGACGAGGCCGTTGGGCTCTATTGAGGTTCAGGCAGCTTGCCTCGTCGCCGGAACGGGCCCGCATTGGCAATACCGCGGCACCTTGTAAGACCTCGGTATCGATCCCGTATGCTTCTTGACCGGCAGTACTGTTCAAGTCGTGGAATATTGGTAGTGCCGAACGACCAACTAAGGCAAAACCACCCGTACCGCTAGAACGAAGGTCGCCAGGTGGATGGGGGTCATGACGAAATACCCCTGTCGCCATGACCAGGAAGCAACCTATGGCCAGCAACGTCACTGTAGCCAGGCTACGGCCGCGCCGTTGACCCAAGCAGCGCAGGGCTACGCAACCACGCGTCAACCCGACAATCTGCCTGCTTCCACCCAGGCACCCGATCCATGCATGGCACGCTGTGATCCCGGCGACTAAAGCCAATACAGCGGAAATAAAAAATACTACCGCCTGTTGTCGGCCACCCCCGGCACCGTCTGCCAACCACAACAATATACCGGCGCTGGCCAAAGCCAATATTGCACTGGCGCTGCTGATCCAAGAGCGGTTCGGTATAGCGGATATGGGTTGGGCGTCAGTGCCGCGCAACAATTGACTTGGTGCCCGCCAGGTAAAGAATCTCATGGACAACCAGATGGTTATCCATGCCAAGATAATTCCTGTGCCAACTCCGATCACCAGAGTCCACCCAGAAATGGCAAACTTTATCTGCGATCCACCAACCGCCTCAGACCAGACTGTCGACAACGCCCACAGAATCCCACGGGTGTAGGCCAACCCCAGAATCATACCCATCAAGGAACCAGGCACTGCTAGAAGTAACGCCTCGGCCACCATCAGCCGACGAATGCTTCTGCCCGTAAAACCCAACGCCAGCAACACGGCAATCTGCTCTTGGCGCTGCTCCATGGCGAACAAAAAAAACAACCCCATAAGCAGCATTGCTGACACGATCAGGAAAAAGCTAAAACCCAGAAATAGAGGGCCGAAGTCGAACGCTTGATTCGCTGCATCCATCGCCGCCTGCCGGACCGAGTCAAAGGACATGCCAATGGCTTTCGGTTCAATCTGCTCAAGTAACCGCTGCTCAATCTGCTTGATGCCAGCAAGGCCACTGAAACGCACCGCCGTTAGTGTTCCAAAGCGATTGGTCCATAGGTCTTGGGCCAAATCCAGGGGTAGGAAGGCCTTGGGGGTACCGCCATATTCGTCCCAATAAGCTTCATCCGTGTCCCGAATGCGCCCCAAGTCGATTGGAAATCCCGGCTGCCAATCACGACAATTCTTGGCACCAGTCAGACCCGGAAACTTTGGCAGCAATCCCGGATCTGCGGCCCAATCACGGATTGGGGTGACTGCGGAGATGGTAAAAGTGGCCGTCAGTTCATGTAGCCTCCGATAGGGGCCGACCACCAGATAGCTCATGGTCAGACGATCACCAGCTTTAGCTCCGAGATCCTCCGCCAACCACTGATTGATCATTACACCGTCAGGCAGTACCGGATCTTCAATTCCACTAACGATAGAGTACGGCGTGGCCTGATCACCCACACGAAGCTCATTGACAAAGTAGGTCAACACCCCGGAGGCACCCGGCAAGTTCAGGGCCGCCTTGGCTAAAGGGTCCTCGATGAAAACCCGATCGCTGCGAAGCTCAATGTCGCTGCCATTGGCAGACAACTGCAGGCCGGTATCGGCCAGTTCCAAAGAACGTCTCAATGCAACATCGGCCTCTTCAGCCAGATGGTCGCCTGCTACCAGTAAGACATTCGCCCGAAGTGGCAACTCAAGTTTCTGCTGAAGCCATTGCCGCGAGACAAATGCATTGAACGGTGCCAGATGATTGGCATGAAGGCTGAATCGACCAAACTGATTCTCGCCTGCAATCGCCTGCACCGTCAGGCGCATCGCGACTTTCGTATCCGTAGTGGTTGCCAGTGGTGCGTCACGTGGTAGGGGCACCAGTTTTGTGGTTCGCAGGAGCACCTGATCACCCGGCCCTACGCCAAGCTGTTCGGCAAGCGGTTTGTTAAGTATGACCTGGCCAAACTCAAGCTCGAAGGACGCACCAGCCAAGGACCAGAATCGTGATTCAACCCCAAGAACATTGACGTCATTGGCCCGTGCCGATCCGTCAGGTGTCTTCATGGTACCCGGCAAGTGCACGATAGCGGCCACATCAGCATCCAGATCGCGGCCAATCCGATCGGCCAGACTCACACCAAAAGTTCGGCCATCGGCAACCAAGGCCAGGTTAATATTTCCGAGGCGTTGCCGCCCGATTTGCATAAGGCTATGGCGCACGCAGTCACCCACTGCGAGTGCTCCGACCAACACCGCTGTACCAATGATCGCCCCCAGAAATACAGCCACGTGGGTGCGCCAGTAGTACGCCGCACTACGCCGAATCAGCGTCCATCCGGTCACGCCGGCTCTCCCGGATCAGCCAGCACGCCGTCACACAGCCGCCAGATATTATCCATCCGACGTGCAAGATCTTCGGCATGGCTGACCATGATCATCGCCGTGCGATGCTCGCGGTTCAGTTCCACCAGCAACTGTATCAACCGCAGTGCATTATCACGGTCCAGTGCTCCAGTCGGCTCGTCGGCCAGAAGCAATGCCGGCCGATTTATCAGTGCGCGCACCACGGCCACCCGCTGGCGCTCTCCACCCGAAAGCTGGCCCGGCCGGTAATTCAGTCTCTGCACCAGATCAACCCGCTCCAGCATCTGGCGGGCATATTCTTCATCCGCCGCATTCGGACGCCGCTGTGCCAGCACCGGAATCAAGACATTTTCCAGCACGGTCAACTGAGGTAGTAGATGGTGCGATTGAAAGACAAAGCCAATGCTCTGGTAGCGCAAGTCGGCTGCAGCTGCATCGTTCAGGTCTGACAGATCCCGTCCAGCAACGCGTACCGATCCCATACTGGGCTGATCCAAGGATCCGATGATATTCAAGAGCGTACTCTTACCAGATCCCGATGGACCAATAATTGCAGCGCTCTGACCGGGATCCAGATTCAGCGAGACGTCGCGGAGCACTATCAGTCCTACCCCACCACCCTCGGCGGGGTAGGACTTGCTCACATGTTCCACTTCAAGCAGTGTCACGAACTCACCCAGCGTTTTGCCTTCAGTTCGAAGCGGGGTAAGGAACCG
>CAUZOD010000341.1:0-3562 GCA_963581115.1 Phycisphaerae bacterium
CGCAACTTCGCTATGATCTGATCCACTGAGTGTCGTTTCTGACTCATCTGAAAGAATCCTTTCCGGGCCTGCGGCCCGAGTGGATTCTCTCACAGCACCTGGTACAGTTTTAGGGGAGGACGTCATCAATCCGCACGAGGGTTCACAAATCCCCTTCTAACGCACGATTTCTGCCGGTGAGTTTCGGACGCATCTCAGGTTAAATTCTCGCTGCAACTGCCATGCTCATGCTGTCCCTCCTGTAGTGGCCGGCGCGAGTGCGGTGTTCTACCGAGCACCGTGGTCCCTTCAATTCAGGCCCTGATGATGCTGTTGCCGAAGCCGGCAGAACACAGTCAAGTTACTTAACCCTGATTCTCGCACTTAGACTGGTACGAAGATGGGGGGGGGTTGGTCACATACGCTAAAATGACTCGGTGCAGAACGTCTGTGCCAGTCGCACGATTCCAGCTTTCCGCCCATGTGGAATCTCGGCGCAAATCGCCACCTTCGGTCAATATAAACACCAGGTTTCGAAGAGTGTAAAACCCGGTCCAGTTTTTACCTTATACAGGAAAACAGCGTGAGACGGTAATGATGCGTTGCGGACGACCGGAGAACGCTCCCATCAGACCGAGCAGAAGCAACACGATGCTGGCCGGCTCAGGCACAACCGAGAGACTGCCATCGACGAGCAGGCTGTTGCCCGGTGATATCGTTCCACCGTCGTTAATCAAATCGCCCCCAATGGTTCCTGTTCCGCTGCAGGTACCTTGCGCGCAATTAACGGTTCCCCCGCTTGTGGAAACGTTGTTGTTGATGGCCATCGTTCCTACCCCGATCTTAGTGAGGATATTACCATGAAGAAACAACCGATTGTTGAACTCCAGGGCCGAACCGCTGGCCACATCCACAGATGTATCGTTGTGCAGTTGGACATTTGCCTGGAACTGGTGCGTGCCCTGGAGCGTGGTGATTGCTGTCGACAGCTCGGTGACGGTGGCTGCGATCAGGTTCACGCTACCATTACCCGCGATACTATAGGTGTTACTGTTGTTGAAAGTGATGGCCCGCGCACTGACCGCCGTCTCGGTAATGACCGTTCTGTCAGACGTAATCGCGCTGCCAAACGTTGCGGTGTGGTTCGCATGACGCACCGTGGCGGCGTCTCCAGGTGGGCCTCCCGACGGAGTCCAGTTATAGGCGGTGGTCCACTCGCCAAATGAGTCTATGTTCCAAGTGAAGTCAACCGGTGGCGCGACCCACACGGCGGGCTCTACCACCGAAATAACGATGTTATCAAATCGCGCCCCGCCATCGCCCTGGTTGTTATCGTTGTTAAATGTCAACCGGTTGATGTGCGTGCCTTCGTTGCGGTCTCTAAACTGTGATTGCGTAGAGAGGCCCTCCTTGAATGGATCATTACCAACCCTATACTGCAAAGAATTGAATAGCCCGATGTTTGAAGAACGGACATCGATGTCGGCCATGAAATCAACCCATTGGTTTGTTGGATCAGTAGCTGGGGTGTCTACGTCATTTTGGGCACCCGTATCATTACCTAAGAGATCGGTCTGAAAGTGAATGTCGCCGTTGGATTTGATTCGAAACTGCCAGAGCTCGCCGGTCATCGTGTTGTTAGTCCCACCAAAACCGTTCATTCGCATGTCGGCTCCGTCGGGCCAATACATCGAAAAACTGATCCGAATGTCTCCCGTGGCGGCCTGAATGGCCGCCTTGGTGGCCGCGTCCAAATCGAGTGTCAACGTTCCATCGCCCAATGCTGACTGCGCGCCGTCGCGGAATATCGCGATATCGGTCACATTACCTCCGGCGGACCAGGTTCCAATGTCGGCATCAACGACGCCGTTAATGCCACCCCCTGAGCCGGGATAGCCCTCGGATTCCTCGAAGCCAGCTGTCCCAAGTGTCTGTGCGTGGCTGGTGTTGATGCCTAGCAGTAGCCCCACGGTGACCACGGCGAAGATTTTAAGTGTTCTAGTCATTTGTTTTCCTTTCGTTGAAAAAAAAGATCGTATGTACGGTAAGATCACGCATTGTCCAGGTTCGCGTGGGACAGGTCCGCGTCGGTCAGGATCGCGTAGCGCAGGTCCGCGTTGGCCAGGTCCGCGCGGTACAGGTCCGCGTAGGTCAGGCGCGCGCTGTACAGGTTCGCGTCGGTCAGGTCCGCGCCGTACAGGTTCGCGTTGGTCAGGATCGCCTCGGACAGGTACGCGTCAGGCTCAAGGTTTGCCCCGCTGTGGGAGTGAGTAATACCCGATCTGTCCAGGATCGGATCAACGATGGTCCCATCCCACCTTTCATAACTCGCCGCTTCCGCAACAGAACCAGTCAACAAGGCCGTCAGAACCATCGCCAAGAAAAAGCTGCGAACAACGTTAGATATAAGCTGCGAACCCATTACGTGTCCTCCCACAAGAGTGGAGTATAACCACTCAGAGGGTAGAAGCAACTTTTTCCCGTGATGAGCCGGCCTGGCGGGGCCAAGCGGCCCAGCCCTCAAGCCGCAGGAGCCACCGAGCCGGCAGACTTCAGCGCCAGGCGGGCCAGCTTCAACGCGGCGCTGAAGAAATGGTAGAACCAGTAAAGTAACCGCCCAAGAAGGAATCGTGCGTCAGGCAGTGTCTACGGCGTTCTGTGGCAAATTCTCCATCCGTATCCTGATTTTCGGACAAAGTATAACGGTACCACCACAAATACTAGATTACCGCAGGGTCGCAGGAAGCATAAAAAATGGAGTGTGTCAGGTGATTCCGTGCAAAAGCGCGCAAACAGACCCACACTGTAAAATCGCGAAACTATCCGCACTTGCGAGGGAGTTATATATGGAGTCCCGCTGAGGGCAAGGGCGGGGGTAGGGGTTCAAAGTCTGCGCGGAACGGGTCCCATCCGAGCCGGGCATGTTCCCTGTCCCGACATGCCGTCAAATCTCAGCCGGGTCGGTCCGTTGGCAGATCGTCCGGCGCCTCCAGCAACATGGCTAGCCGATGGCAATCTTCGGCTGGCAGTGATGCGCGCAGTGCGACATGGTTTGAAATACGATCTCACTCACCAACGATGGCCCTGATCGTGTCCCGTTGGGCATCGTCCAGGGGGATCGGGCAGGTGTGCAGCCAGGTGGTCAGATCAGGCTCGATCACGCCGTTTCCAGCCAAATCTGCTGCGCTTTCTGCTGCGCGCGTCGCCCAAGCGGCAAGTGGCTTTTGCCGCAAGTGGTTACCCTCTGCAATATTATCGTCACCTAACTTCGACGTGACCATACGACTGTCGATCCGGTGGTTGCGGGTTCGAGTCCCGTCGGCCTCGCTAAGCAAAGCCTCGCAATTTGTCGCAACTAGCGGCAGTGGCGGGGTTTTCTCATTGCGCCCTCCGGACGGCTCCTCGGCTTTTGCAGCGTGTTGCGACGCGGTGCCGCGTCCTACTGCTACGATTTCTGCTGCGCTTCCGCTGGCCAGCTTTTAAGCGGTGATAGAGACTGAGATCCCTATCAGTAGGCGTCGAGTCCGACTGCATGAATTCAGGCAGAGCCGGCCACTTCTGGCGCTCAGACCAGAGAGTCTCG
>CAUZOD010000342.1:0-3562 GCA_963581115.1 Phycisphaerae bacterium
GTGGAAATCGGCGATACAGTTGAGGTACTGCTTGAAGATATAGAAGACGATGCCGGCTTGGTCGTTCTTTCGAAACGAAAAGCCGACCGAATTCGCGGCTGGGAGCGGATCATTACCCAGAAGTCTGAGGGTGATCCCGTCCAAGGCCGGGTCATGCGCAAGATCAAAGGAGGGCTCCTGGTCGATATCGGCGTGCCAGTTTTCCTCCCAGCATCACAGGTAGACATCCGTCGACCCGCCGACATTGGCATCTATATTGGCCAGACGATTGATGCCCAAGTCATCAAAATTGACGAACAGCGCCGCAACATCGTCATTAGTCGTCGCAAACTTATCGAGGAACGCCGCTCAGAACAGCGAAAGAAACTGCTGGAAGATTTGAAGGTAGGCGACACGGTGTCGGGCACGGTCAAGAACATTGCTGACTTTGGCGCATTCGTCGACCTGGGGGGCATTGATGGGCTGCTGCACATCACTGACATGAGTTGGGGCCGCGTCAACCATCCCTCGGACATCGTCCGGCTTGACCAGAAGCTCGAAGTCAAGGTCCTCAACATCGACTTCGACAAGGAAAAAATTGCACTGGGGCTAAAGCAGACAGGACACAGCCCCTGGCAGGACATCGAGCGTAAATACCCATCCGATACCCGGGTTCACGGCACCATCACGAACATCATGTCCTACGGTGCATTCGTTAAACTCGAGGACGGCGTTGAAGGCTTGGTGCACATTTCAGAGATGTCCTGGACACGTCGAATCAACCATCCGTCGGAAATCCTTTCCATCGGTGAAGAGATTGATGTCGTCGTTCTGGATATCAACAAAGACAAGCAGGAAATCAGTCTCGGTATGAAGCAGACCGAGGTAAATCCCTGGGAGTTGGTGGCTGAAAAATATCCGCCCAAAACAGTAGTTGAAGGCAAAGTCCGCAATCTGGCCAGCTATGGCGCCTTTGTGGAAATCGAACCCGGGATCGATGGGTTGCTACACGTTTCCGACCTTTCCTGGACTCGAAAACTGGCACACCCGAATGAAATGCTCGACAAAGGCGACTCCATCAGGTGCGTCGTACTAGAAGTCGACCAAGAGAAGCAACGTGTCGCTCTGGGACTCAAGCAGATCACCGAAGACCCCTGGGCGGAGGCCATCCCCACCCACTATCAGCCGGGAATGATCGTTCACGGCACGGTGACCAAGATCACCAACTTTGGCGTGTTCGTGGAGCTCGAAGATAACCTGGAAGGCTTGCTGCACATCTCAGAACTGGCCGATCACAAGGTGGACGATCCGCAAGACGTGGTCAAGGGTGGACAAGAGGTCGAAGTTAAGATTCTTCGGGTAGATCTGGACGAGCGCAAGATCGGGCTCAGCCTCAAACGTGCCCAGTGGACGGCAGATCAGGAAGCCGCCGAAAAAGAGGACACCAATACTGAGGGCACGTTCGGTGGCGGCATGGGTGGCCTGGGTGCGGGCGATCAACTGGGCACCGACAAGATCATGTTTGGCCGAGACGGTGATTCTCCCAAGTCGTAGATCGAATCGGGCCAAACGAATCAACTGCCTCCAAACCCGGCTCCGGCTGGGTTTTATTTTACATGGGATGGGTGCTCTAATCCTTCCCATCTCCAATATTCAAACCAGTTTCTTGCACACAGACTGGCCGATAACCGGCGGTCCCAAATCCCGAGCTGGATTTGAGCATCTCCTGTAGAACGTCTTACGAGATCCGGTGGCGGGCAATGTAAAACACTGGCTACGGCTGTATCGCTGCCTGTCGAAGCATGTGATCGGCCAATACCAGTGCCATCATGGCTTCGGCCATGGGGACAAAACGCGGTAGCAGGCAGGGATCATGCCGACCCTTGGTCGCGATGGTGGCTGACTCACCGCCACGCGTGATCGTTTGCTGCAGCTGACTGAGGCTGGAGGTGGGCTTGACCGCACAACGCACAATCAGTGGCATCCCCGACGAAATGCCGCCGAGCATGCCGCCGTGTCGGTTGGTTCGTGTCCGGACCATACCATCAGCCAAGAAGAATTCGTCGTTGTTCTGTGTCCCACGCAGGCCGGCCACAGCAAAGCCAGCTCCATATTCGACGCCCAGCACCGCGGGCAAGCTCAACATCGCCTTGCCCAGGTCTGCCTTGAGCTTGTCAAATACCGGCTCACCCCAACCGGCAGGTACATTCGTAGCCACCACTTCGCCAACGCCACCGATGGAATCCTGCTCGCGGCGAACCTGCTCGATCAACGCGACCATATCATCCACCCGGGCTGCATCCGGACAACGGACTGGATTTGACTCAACCTGCTCCAGGGTGACACCCGGCGGATTAGGCACCTCAGCCACCACATGACCTATCTGCTTGACATATCCGATGATCCCAATGCCATGGCGGTCCCGCAAAATCTTCTTGGCAATAGCACCAGCAGCCACACGCACCGCTGTCTCCCGCGCACTGGATCGGCCTCCGCCGCGATAATCGCGGAATCCGTACTTCGCATCGAAAGTGAAATCTGCATGGCCGGGGCGGTATTTATCCTTGATATCCGTGTAATCACGGGTTCGCTGATCACGGTTTTCAATCAGGATCGCGATCGCGGTGCCCGTGGTCCTGCCCTCAAAAACACCGGAAAGAATCCTGGCAGTATCAGGCTCCTTACGCTGCGTTGTCAGGGACGACTGGCCCGGACGACGCCGATCAAGGTCGGGTTGCAGGTCCGCTTCACACAGCGCCACTCCTGCTGGAACGCCATCGACGATTCCCACGTAACTCGGGCCATGGCTCTCACCAGCGGTTGTGACACGGAATAATTGTCCGAAGCTATTCCCAGGCATACCAGCAATTGTAAACAGTACGCCACAGAACTGCTGCCGAGGAAGATGGGAAAGGCTGCTGGACCGCAATGCGGTGACGCCCAACGCGTCTTTAACGCATTTCCACCCGTGTCTCAGCATGATCGTGCTGGACCAGGGCGATCTGCGTGGCCAGAGACTGGGTCCGGAGAACGAGCAGGGCGGCCTCCAGTTGTGGATCCAGACCCTGAGCAAGAATATCATCAGCAACCCGAAGTGTGTCGGGGGCCTCATTGGCCGCCGCCTCTCGCAGGATATCAACCTCCTGGCGGAATTCAATCAATTTGGCAACTTCCTGGTTGGTCATCTCGACACTCAGGTCAGGCTCGATGCCCCACTCAAGAGCGTCCGGTTTTCGGTGAATGATCCGCGACAATGGAAGCATGTAGTACTGAGTCGTGAGCTTCAAAAAAGCCCTACCGTTACCCAGGCGAAATAGGTCCTGAACCGATCCCTTTCCATAGCTGCGAGTACCAATCACCAGGGCCCGGCCGTAGTCCTGCAAGGCACCGGCAACAATCTCTGATGCGCTGGCCGACCCTTGATTGATTAGCACAACCACTGGAAATGGTTTGTAGGTCACCTCCGCGTGGGCGGATTCAGTGATTTTCTGCTCTCCTTCCTGATTGATTGTGAAGACGATCGGTCCATTATTAATGAATCGGTCTGAGATCTCCACCGCCGTCTTGAGCAATCCTCCGGGAT
>CAUZOD010000343.1:0-3525 GCA_963581115.1 Phycisphaerae bacterium
CAGATGGGTGCCGACCCTGAAGTTCTCCGTGGCAAACTGCTCCGAGAAATGGTGCACACGGCGGCCAAATTGCAACAGGACCGTGCCGACGGTGGCGAGGTCAAACTGATCAGCCGTAGTTTGAAAGAGCTGCGCTATGCCCTGAAGGTCTTCCGTCCCTATCGCAAAGTACGCAAGATCGCGATATTCGGCTCCGCCCGCACTCCAAAGGAACACCCCGATTACCTTGTCGCTTCCGAATTCGCACACCTCATGGCCAGCGCGGGGTGGATGGTAATCACGGGCGCCGGCGATGGGATCATGCGAGCTGGACACAGCGGTGCGGGAAAGAAACAATCGTTCGGCGTATCGATTCGCCTGCCCTTCGAGACAAATGCCAATGAATTCATTGCGGGGGACCCCAAGCTAATCACCTTTCGATACTTCTTTACGCGCAAACTGATGTTCATGTGGCAGTCGCACGCCGTGGCCCTATTCCCCGGCGGATTTGGGACTCAAGACGAGGGTTTTGAAGCCCTGACATTGATTCAGACAGGGAAGGCGCCTTTAGTCCCGATCGTCTGCGTCGATCCGCCCGGAGGGGATTACTGGACCCACTGGGACAATTACGTCAGCCACTCGTTGTGAGACTACGGATGGATCAACTCCGATGATCAGAACCTGTGCCGCATATTCGATAACCCGGCAGCAGCAGCCGAGCACGTGCATGACTTCTACCGAAACTACCACTCGCAACGTTTCGTTCGGGATACGCTTGTACTCCGTATGTTCCGCGAACTGACCGCAATATAACTCCAGTCGATCAATGAAGAGTTTTCTGATCTGGTCCAGGCAGGCCGCATCGAACAGGGTGGCCCGCTGAATGCTGAAAAAGCATACCTGGAGTTGCCACGCCTGTACTTTGAGCTCACCAAATAGTCCTATGGGCGGCTGAGACTCTTGATCGATCGAATCAATTATTTTGACCGAAAAAACACGCCAGATCTCCCCCCTATTGACAACCGATCAGAGGGATCAAACCCCCAGTTTGATCGGCTCAAGAGTTTGTCGCATGTTTGCAAGTTTCTCCCGCATAGGCCGACTATCGCCCCCCGCGTCGGAATTCGTCGGTTCTTTCTCGGTTCCACCCTCACTCTTGAGTGCGTCATCATCAATCTGCCCCCCCTGTCGGACCTGATCGAATCTCACCGAAACCTGCTTGGACACCCCACGTTCTTCCATTGTAATACCATAGAGTAGGTCACACATCTGCATCGTGACCTTGTGGTGTGTGATCACAATGAAATGTGACCGGTCGAGGAATCCCTGTACCACATGACAGAAACGTTCGACATTTGCCTCATCCAGCGCGGCATCGACTTCATCAAGCACGGCATACGGTGATGGCCGCGTCTTGAAGATCGCCATCAGAAGTGCAACCGCAGTCATAGTTTTTTCTCCGCCGGATAGCTGACTGAGCGTTGCGGGCTCCTTGCCTGGAGGCTTGGCCATAATCTCGATACCCGATTCCAGCACGTCCACGCGACCATCCTCGTCGGCAACCAGCAACACGTCGGCACGGCCACCACCGAATAGTTTCCGGAACATCCCATCCTGTCCTGAAAAATGATCGCGAATTTCACTGAACGTCTGTTCAAACCGTGTTCGACATCGCAAATTGATCTGCTCGATCAGGTTCTCCAGCTGCTTCTTAGCATCTTCGATGTCGGCAACTTGATCGGCAAGACTGTCCTGTCGCGACTCCAACGCTTCCTGCTCGGCAATCGCATCCACGTTGACAGTGCCAAGACGAGAGATCTTTGCACGCAATCCCTCGATCTCGGACTCCACGTGCGATCGGTCAATATCAAAAGGATCGTGGGCATCAGACATGGGCGATAGAGACTCGATGTCGGCCGAAGCCGCTTCGAGCACATCCGCGGCTTGGAGACCAGTTGTTGTCTCTTCCGGCAAGGTGGAGGCTTCATCTACCACGGATCCTACCCGCTTCTGTTGATCAGACTCCCCAACATCGGCCCCCGCAAGTACCACCCGATAGTGCTCCGCCACATCGAGTTCCAGCTGATCCCGTCCCCGCTGACATACCCCCTCGGCCTTAACTTCGAACTCACGTTGCTGCACCTGAAGTTCGTGTAGTACTCGATCTGCCTCTTCCACCACATCACGATGTCCCCGAACATTCGATCGCCAAACCTGCATCTGCTGCTCATGCTTCTCCAGCTGCCGTTGTACCAACTCGCACTGCGTGGTCAGATCGTGCAGTAAGCGATCCGCTTCAGCCGCTGCACGCTGCGCATCAGCCCCACTTTCAGCCAGATCGTCCGTCCGCTGCCGGTAAGCCGACAACTGCTCATCGAGCACCGACCGCTGGCGTTTGATGTCTGCAGCGGCGATTTCAATCTGGCGCTGCTGCCGCTGATTTGCGGCCAGCTGTTCGACATTCGTGCTGACGTCGACCCTCAGCCCCGTCACGGCCTCCCCCGCCGATTCCAGCTCTCGAGTTAATTGTTCGATCTGGACTTCAAGCTGGCCACAGCGATGCTCACGTTGCGAGGAGGTCTCTTGCAGCCGATCTGCTTCATCCTGGTGACCGTCACGCTTTTCATTGGCCGCTCGAAGCTGACGATGGATTGCCTCGGTCTCCTGCGCCAGTACAGACTGCTCTCGCTCCAAAGAATGAATCTGGATCTCAAGGCTGTCCAAGCGGCTGGTCAACTCAACGCAAATTGTGTTGGCTCCATGGATACTCTGGCGCAACTGCGCCGTAACCTTCTCAACATGGGTGGCATGATCCGACAACTCGGCCAACGCCGCCTCATCTGCTGTAACTTTTTCATCAAGCCCATCGATCTGCTCTCGCAAGGAAACAAGTTCACTGCGGCGACTGATCAAGCCGCCACTGGGACCACTATCGGGGCCTGCAAATACACGCGCACTCTCATCAAGAAGTTCACCGGCACGCGTCACGAATCGATATCCGGAAGGCAGCTTGGCTCGCCACCCAACGGCTTTGGACAGCGTGGGTACGACCAATGTACGTGCCAATAGACGGCGGGCAATCGGAGCCAGGAAATCCGGATAACGTACAAAATCAAGCACTGATTGCAGCTTGGCAAACCGGCCATCACCCAGATATAACAGTTCCATCGGCTCTTCGGCCGGCTCCTGGGGTTCGTCCAGACAAACAAACGAGATGCGACCGGCAAGCGCCGCGATCGCGGTTGAACCACCGTTGTTGGAGCAGATCTGGTCGAGACGATCGACTACCAATGCATGCTGATAGTCGCCGAGCGCCGCCTCCACGATCGTGGCATCCCGAACATCCGCCTCAATCAGATCTGCCAGTAGCCCGCGCACGAATCCAAAGAGGGTATTAGATCCGTCCTCCGACCCAGTGACAGCGCGAGCCAATACCGCCTTGACTGCATCAGCCACACCCTCCTGGCGATCCTGCATCTCCTGAAGCAACGCGCGACGAGACACCAGTGCCGATCGCTGCTCCTTGAACCGCCCGAGACGTTCCGC
>CAUZOD010000344.1:0-3520 GCA_963581115.1 Phycisphaerae bacterium
CCCGATGTCCAAAAGCCAGGTGGAGGCGGACACCACCGCTGGCCCGGCGCAGCGGGTTCGTTGCAGTTATCAGTTTGCACCGCCGCTTGCTCCGGGCGAAAACCAGCAGTACAGCACGGTCCTGGGGTTGGTTCCGAAGAACCAACTTCGCCGCGGGTTTCTCTACTATCTTGAACGCGAGCGGGCCTATCCTTACCGAACCTACCTGCTGCACAGTATTGCGGGTCTGGGCACGATGTACGCAAACCTTAAAGGCAAGCCGGACGAGATCCAGAAATTCAGCCTGGGCCAGGAGAAGTTGTGGGCGACGATCATGGAGGATTTTGGGCGGGAATTGGTGGCAAAACGCAACGTCGTCATCGACTGTTTTGCACATGACTATCTGTGGGACAATCCCGAGACTCCCTGGCACTTTGTTCCGGATCGGTATCCAGATGGGTTCACCAATGCGCGATTGGTTGCCGAGAAGTATGGGGCGACGCTTGGGGTGTGGTTTACACCCGATGGCGTCACGGGTAGCCGGGGACGCGTCATTGCCGGCATCGAGCAGAAGTTTGAAGGCTTTCGCCTCGGAAACAGTTACGAAGTCCTGACACTGGCTCTGAATGTATCCGGCACCCGTTACTTTGGCCGATTTCGTGCGGCCGTGGTCAACATGCTGCGGCGCCATGGCGTGAGTTATTTCAAGTTCGATGGCATCGCCGACGGCTACGGATATCCAAAGGGCGGTGGACCGTCGGGAGCCGGACAGTGGTTCAGCGATTTCGAGGCACTGCTCCGAGTGTATACAGAGCTGAGAGCTCTGAAACCAGATGTGTTTATCAATTCGAGTACGGGTGCCTGGCCGTCACCGTTCCTGTTGCGTTGGGCCGATTCCATCTGGCACCAGGGTGCGGATGTCGGCACTTATGGCCCGGCATTTAAAGGTTGGAGCAAAGGCACACCACGACAGAGGTGGCTGACTTACCGCGACAGTGCCACTTATCACAACGGGTTGATACGGGGGCCACTATTCCCGCTGACCGCCTACATGGTCCATGGCCTGACGTTCGGTCTTTCCAGCCGGGGACCGGCGTATGGCTACGAGCGAGTGCGGGGACTTGAAACCAAGGACATCATTGACGAGATCCAATCGTATTTCGGTTCAGGGCTGGGTCTGCAGGAAATGTATACACACCCCAGTGTCATGAAACCACGGACATGGGATGCACTGGCGGAGGCGGCCAACTGGGCACGGGCCAATGCGCACGTGCTGGTGGACACGCACTGGGTCGGCGGTGACCCGGCCAAGGATGAGATCTATGGCTGGGCCGCATGGACGCCTCGCAAAGGCACCCTCACGCTTCGGAACCCGGATGATCAAGTTCGGACAATTAGCCTGGATATTGCGCAGGTATTTGAATTGCCGGAAGGTGCGCCGTCGGAATACCGGCTCAGCAGCCCATGGCAGGACCAGGCCCAATCACCTGCGATCGAGGTGGTGGCGGGCCGGACCCATGATTTCAAACTCCAGCCGTTTGAGGTCCTGGTTTTTGACGCAATGCCCGTTGACTGAACAATGGATTCTGCCGGGCTAGTGGGTCCTAGGATCGTGCCCGTCTTTCCAGCACCATAAGCAGAAGACAATAAAAATGACGACGGAAGCTGACTTGCCTACCAAAGAACTACAGGCACACGAAGTTGGATTCATCGTAACATTGGATGGCCACGGCTTGAACCCGTTTTGCCACCGGTGAGCCAGTGAGCCCGTATGCACATACGAGACATGTGAGGGGGAGTGACGGGACGCCTGACTCGCATGTGCGTGGTTCGTAACAATGCGACTACTGAAACCAAATCCGACTACCAAGTAGTTCGGTTCCACGAACAACCGATCCTTGCCATCACGTCTTCATCCCACTGAGGCTGATACCACCGACCAGGTATCGCTGGGCACCCAGGAACAACAGGATAAGGGGCACAGAGCCCATAACGCTGGCGGCGAAGATCCGGGGCCAGTCGGCACGTGTCTCGTTGCGAAACAGGCTCAGCCCCACGGTCAGCGGGTAGTAATCCTTGTTACTCAATACGACCAGAGGCCATTCGAACATGTTCCATGCACCCATGAACGTGAAAAGGCCGAGGGTGATCAAGGCCGGCTTCGAAAGTGGCACGATCACGTGATGCAGAATACCCCAGGTGCCGCAACCGTCGATGCGGGCAGCGTCCTCCAGTTCCCCCGGAATATTCATAAAGAACTGACGGAGTAGGAAGACCCCGAACGGACCGACGAATCCAGGTAACAAGACACCCAGGACGGTGTCAACCAACCCCAACTCACGCAAGATGAGAAAACGAGGGATGAGCAGAACCGCCGGAGGGATCATCATCGTCGAAAGCAGTAAGCCGAACAGGATATCGCGCCCCGCAAAAGTCATGCGGGCAAACGCATAGGCCGCCAGCACACATAAAAAAACCTGGATCACCGTTGTGACAACGGCATAAATAAAACTGTTCGCCAGGAATCGATCCACCTGACCAAAGACGACTGCATCTTTATAGTTCTGATAGATAGGCCAATCAGACCCGGGCCAGTCCAGAGCCGACGGTTGATCACGGGCGTGATTCAGACGCTCACTGATCTGGAATCGTGGCGGGACAATGCTCACCTTGTCCCGGCTGAATTCATGTCGCGTCTTCAATGAGGCACCGACCATATACGCATATGGAAACACCATGACCAGTGCACCCAATATCATTGCAACCAAGGCCACGATCGCCGTGTACTTCTCTGTCCCAGCCCAAAAAACAGCCGGCCGCCGACGTTCAATTGTCGGGTTGGTACACATCATGCTGCTTTCCGGCCGAAGCCTTCTCCCGTTTTCTTCCTTTATTCGAAACGTATAGGCCCATCACGATCACGTCCTATCTGTTACTGCTCGTAAACGCGCCGAGAGCGAAAGATGCGCATCTGTACCAGAACGAAGACAAATACCACGGCAAACAGCAGCCAGGCCAATGCCGAGGCATAGCCCATTTGTCCGCTGACGACAAAGGCATTAATGAAAATGTCATAGGCAACCACTTGAGTGGCACGCTCGGGCCCGCCGCTGGTCATGATGTAGACACTTGTGAAGACCTGGTAGGCGCCAATGATTGTCATGACCGTGACAAATACAAGTGTGTTGCGCAACATTGGAATCGTGATGTAGCAGAATTGCCGCCATCGGTTGGCTCCGTCGATCTGGGCCGCTTCATAAAAGTAGCGGGGAATTTCCTCGAGTCCAGCGAGAAAGATGAGCATATTGAACCCTGTCCCTGCCCAGATCCCCAACAGTGCCAGAGCGGGTAAAGCCAGATCTGATCGGTCCAGAAGATTCCCCCAGGCACCGAATATGTGAAAAAATACCAATGCAAGTATGACCCCGGGTGTGATCGAGGGAATGAAATACAGTGTACGAAACATCGCCTGACCGTAGCGTGCCTTTCGGCAAAGCAGAGCCAGTGGCAACGCCGTGATCAATACGCCCACCACTATCAT
>CAUZOD010000345.1:0-3518 GCA_963581115.1 Phycisphaerae bacterium
GTGAACATCGAAACCTATCGCCAAGCATACCGGCCGCCAACGCCGCAATGGGCCGCATCCAGCTGGCCAACGCCGTTACTCTTGCGGCGCTGACCTCATCCAGGCCGTAGCCTTCGACGGCAAACAGCGAGTAGTTGTCGAATCCTTTGTAGCCGACGTAGGCACATACCACGATCAGCGCCTGCAGCCAGACCGACGGAATGCGCACCACGCGGCCAACGTGATGCACGAGGGTCTTGGTTTTAAGCGGAGGCTCCCCGGGGTCATCTACCGTGTTTGGTTCCGGGGTATTCACAAAGAACCAAACGTACACGGCCGCCACGAGTGTCGCGAAGCTGTAGCCGTATATGATGTTGCGCATCGCCTCTTTCTTCTGGTCGAAGCTGCTGGCGTTGACATCCTCCGGAAGCATGATCGCGAATGCGATAACGGCCAACGAGGCGAGCCCGGCAGCCAGTACGCCGCGGCCGCCATCGAGTAATCCGTAGGAGCGCCCCTGAGTATCGGAGCCGCCCCAATCGCGTGTGGCGCGAATCAAGGCCGCCCAGAATAGAAGGATCGTAGTTACACCCCAGTAGCCCCAGACAATCCTGGCACCTGTGTAGCTCGGGAAAGTTGCCAGATAAAAACCGCCCATCGCGGTCATAACAAGTGAGCTAGCAAGCAACTTTTTGGCCGAGAAGCGGTCGGCGATTGGGCCGCCAAGCAGGTAGGCGATCATAGCCAGCACGCCGTAACAGGCCTGTGCCGCTCCCAGTTCGGTGTTGGTGAATTGAAATACTTCGAGAAACGTGGCTCGAAAAAATCGAGTAATGTGGAACGGAAGCATGAAAACCGCCTCACCAGCGATGATCAGCCCGAGCATGAACATGAAGCGCTGAAGTGCGTGCGACTGTCGTGCCACGGTTCTCATTTCAGTTGATGAATTAAGAAATTTTTCGGGAAAGGTAGCACGTCTGCTGAGGTCGATCCACGCCATCGGTGGTATTGAAGATTACCGGAAGCATCGATTTCGGAATCAAGCCAATATTGGAACCTTCGATGACCACCGTCGCGAGGCCGATTAACCCAGGCATTCAATTGCACATTTCAGGGTTGTCTGCACTTCAACATCCTCGATTTATCCAAAGCGTGAACAGATTGAGGTCTGCTGCTACTGGGAGAACTCAGCCGTCGCCTGCACAGCACCGAGCCCTTGCGGTATGGTGGCATTGAAAGTCGCAGAACCGTTCAAGAGCGTAACCGGCAATTCCCCACCCTTGGGGAGTTCAACGATCTCGGTCCCTCCAGAGAGTCGGAGCTTAATCTCCGTTCCATCAGGAATATTTTGCCCGGTAACCACAATATCGACCGGACCTGCATCGAAGAATGTCACGTCCGGAGCTTCGGCCAAACCAAAGGGCAAAGCAGGTACCGAGTGACCGTCGATACTGGTCACACTCAGCGTGGGGATGTTCTCAAAAGAACGGTCGGCATAGGGTAACGTTCCGATCGGTTGCGGCGAGGCATTAACTGCCAATGGACGGGAGAAACCTTCCAGTCGAATAACACCGCGCAGATTATTCCTATCAACAAATGCGTTCGCATCGAGTGTACCCGTGCCGAGCACTCGGTCGGCCACCAGCACGATGGCACCACCTGAGCCATAACCACCGTCCCCGTTTATCTCACTCCTGTCGCCGCCTCTGGCTGAAATCGAACCGTTGACTGTCATATCACGCGAGGAAGCGATCAGGATGGCGCCGCCGCCGCCGGTTTCTTCGTGTCCAGCACCTCCGCCCCCGCCGGATCCGCCAATCAAGGGGTCCACGTACGGGTTGCCATAGGCGTTGGCATATTGGCCGCCACCCCCCCCATCCAGACGGTTCACTCCTTGTTTACCGCCACCCGGTCCAAGACCTGCTTCGCCGGAATAGGAGAAAGGAGCCGACTTCTGGCGCACGGCGCCCCATCCGCCTCGGTAACCTCCCGGCCCACCTTCGCCAGGAATCCTGTTATTAATTACCGCAGCTTGACCATCCAATCGCAACGTACCGTCAATGGTAACCGCCCCGTTGGCCAGCCAGATAACCGGAGTGTTGGCCGCATTCTTCTTAAAGGTCACAACCACACCTGCCGCGATATCAATCGTGGTGTAATTCCAGATACCATCTGGCTTTTCGGACATATCGATCACATATCGCGACGCAAATACTGGATCCCACTTCGTCCCGTCGAACGTCCAGACATCGGCGACGGTGATGTATTGGTTGGAACTATTCTTCTCCTCAATCTCACCACCAAATATAACAATCTTCTTGTTGTCCGTGTCATAGGTCGCGGCGCCAAAATACCTCGGCGGCGGTTCCCGAGAAAGAACCAGCTGAACCCAGTCAACTCCGTCCCAACTCCAGGTATCCCCGTATTTTCCCGTCTGATCGATTAAGCCCCCCCCATGCATAATGACCAGACTAGACTCGGTATCGTATTCCATGAAGTGTCCCGTCCGGGGCTGCGGTCTGGTCGCGGGCGCCAGATGGGTCCAATTCGTACCATCCCAGGTATAGGTCTCGTTCTGTAATTGTTGTTCGTCATTAATTTGACCACCGAACAGCACCACCTTGCCACGCGCAGCATCGTAGGCCATTTGCAGGCCCCAAGCTGGGGTAGGATTGTTGACAGGGCTCTTCTGGCTCCAGGCGGTTCCACTCCACGTCCAGGTATCGGCCTTTATCTGGCTGCCCGATGCACCGCCGTAGAGAACCACCTCGTCTCGCCCGGCATCGTAGACCATGCCGAAGTGTCGCAGGCCAAGTGGTTGTATCTCGAGGTCGAGTTTCTGCCAGGTTGGATTTGCGTCATCACCGTTCCAAATCCAGGTCTCTGGTGTGATCTCCGCCCCACTTGATCGCCCACCGAAAAGCAGGATCCCACCTGCACCTCCGTTCGAATTCGGATCCCATACCATACCGTGTCCAAATCTTGGGCTCGGACTCGTCGCAGGGAATATCTCCTTCCATCCGCTACCGTCATCCACCCAGGTTTGGCTCAAGCCAACGATGTTAGTATTGTCATCAACGGGACCCAGGGCCCCACCGAATGCCACTAATTCCTTGCGGACCGGATCATACGCGATCGCCAACCTCTCTACGCCGGCAGCGAAGGGCGCTGGTATCGTCAGAGCGCCATCAGATCCGTCGGAAGGACTGTCGTAGCCAAGATCCGCTTGGGCATAGGTTTTGCCAACTCCTGCAGCCAATATACAGGTTAGAGCCAAAACGGGCCAAAGGACCGGGGCTGTGTTGCCAATGGTGGTTTTCTGATGAAGCCTGGATGCATTCATGTCATTCACGGGTTCGGAGTTTTTGTGTAAATTCACTGGTTGAGCGTGGTTACTGGCGGTGACGCCACAAAGTGTTCGCCAGCATCCGTTTTTGTCTGATCGTTGAAGAAAGTGACAGTCGCGCTGGACACGAATCGCCGCTTGGGTTCTGAACCGTATTGCCCGGTGCCATTGAAATATGTCACAGACCGTGATT
>CAUZOD010000346.1:0-3513 GCA_963581115.1 Phycisphaerae bacterium
AATCGAGGTTTTCGGGAGGCACCGGTTCCTCGAAGAACAACAGTCCGTACTGCTCGACAGCCTCGATCTGGCGAATGGCCAGTGCCGGCCGGGAGCGGCCGTGGTTGTCGACCATGATGTCTACATCGTCGCCAAGCGCCTCGCGCAAGCCGGCAATGTGATCTCGGAACCAGGGGACAACTTTTCTCTCGTCGATGTTCTTATCTGCATACCAGGAGTGTGTCTTAATTCCCGTGAAACCGTGCTCGACGTGTGCGCGAGCCCGCTCGATGTCACCAGCTCCGCAGTAGGTCCTGATTTGATTCCGTACGGCGCCTCCCAACAACTGGTATACCGGAACACCAAGCGATTTTCCCTTGATGTCCCAAAGGGCCTGGTCGATGGCACTGAGCGCCGAATTGATGATCACCCCCCCGCGGTAGCGGTGAAAGAGGAACATCTTCTGCCAGAGGCGTTCGATATCAGCCGGGTCCTCGCCGATGACCAGTGGCGACAGCATCCGTACCGCCTCGGCAATGGTCGGTGTTTGCACGACCAGCGAGCCTTCTCCCCAGCCGTGGATCCCTTCGTCCGTCTCGACCTTGACAAACAGCCAGTTGCGCCCGGCCCCTGATGACCACAGGGTTGAAGAGAACTCGGCACCTCCAGCGTCGCCACCCCACATGATCAGCGGTTTTACCTGTGTGATTTTCATGAGATTCAGTGTTTAGGTTTCAGTGTTCATCGTACAGAGAGTAACCGACAGGAAGCACCTATCAACCATCGACCGCGAACCAGCAGCTCGATCCTGTCTCCTGACCTCTGTACCCTCTACACATGCTTGGCAATCCCATCAAACAGCTCCACCAGTCTCTGCTTGTCCGATTCGGGAAGGGTTGGCTTCTCCAATGCCGCCAAGTTCTGCTCAAGATGCGTCACGTTGGCAGTGCCCATCAGCACCGTGCCGATTGCAGGATGGTCTGCCGCGAAACGGTATCCGGCGGCGATGACCGAAGTCACGTCGTCCTGCACCAGCCAGTCAAGCGGATTCCTGTCCGGCAGGCTGCCAGCGGGGATCAAGCCTTGCTGTCTCCAATCGGCGATAAGCTTTTCCAAAAGATTCCGGTTTGTCAACCTGGTGCCGACCGAGGCCATGTTCATCACGCCCGTGTCGTTTTCGAGGGCCAGAGGCAAAACCTCTTTGGCGGCATATTGATTCAGGATGCCGTACTTGACCATGACTACATCCCAGAGGTTTGGATCGCTCCGTAGCGCCAGCGCCGCGGCTTCATGACGCGGATCGGCGATGTATCGTACGGTCATGCCGATGAAGCGGATCTTGCCCTGCTCTTGAAGCTGTTTCATCACCGGAGCGAACCGCTGGACAACCGTCGAATATTGTTCCGTACGCAGCCCGTGAAAGTGCATGATATCGATGGTGTCGGTGCGGAGGCGCTGGAGGCTTTGTTCCACGCCGCGGAGCAGTGCTTGCGGATCCCGCTCCACTTCGCCGTCCGGGCCACCCACGCCACGCGGCGACCAGCTGGTGGCGTGGCCCCACTTGGTGGAGAGAATGTAAGAATCCCTCGGCACACCGCTCAATGCCTTGCCCAGGATCTCCTCGCTTTGACCGTAAAGGCTTGAAGTGTCGAACAGGTTGATGCCCAAAGCGAGGGCTTTGCGAACCAGTTCGGTTTGCTGCTGCATCGTCAAACCGGCCGACTGGCCCAGGCTACTGGGCCCGCCCGTTCCAAAGCCGACGAGAGGGACGAGCAACCTGGTTTTGCCGAGAGTCCGGTATTGCATGAGTACCCTTAGACGGCAGCCGATTGCGACACCGGTTGGATTTTCGCCTGCGCGCCTGCTTCACGGAGAATCGTTTTATCATCCTCGGACAGCTCGGCAATCGGAGCACGTGGATAACCGCCGGCCAATCCGCGCATGTTCACCAGTTCCCGCACGCACGCAGCCGGTGTGGCACTGCAGCGGGCCAGCGCGTTGCGGATAATACTGATCCGCAACTGGATGGCCCGGCCCTGCTGGACGTCGCCGCGGGTAGCGCAGGCATACATCTTGATACATTCCCGGCCCAGCAGCAGGGGCGAAATGCCGTAGCACGCTTGAGCCCCCATCAACAGCGCCGGAAATGCCCACATTTCCTGGCCATTGGTGACGTGGAAGTCGGAGCGGTCTTGTGTCAACCGAATCAGCTCTATAACTTCGAAGAAGGATTTGCTGGACTGCTTGATTGTTACCACGTTGTCGAGATCACTGAGCTCTGCGAGGAATTTCGGCTGCATGTTGACCCCCGTGCGTTGCGGGTTGTTGTAGATCTTTACCGGCAGCTTGACACTTTTCGCCACGGCGCAAAAGTGTTCCCGTAAATCCCGCTCGGAGGGGAGCAGGTAATAGGGCGCGATCAACATGACCCCATCGACGCCAGCCCTCTCGGCCGCCTGGCTGAGCTGAATTGTTTCTTCGGTCTGGGCGTGCGCTGTACCTGCGAAAACCGTCGTACGACCTTGCACTTCGTCGACCGCCAGTTCGTACAGTCGGATCCGCTCCGCGGAACTGAGCAACGGGAACTCGCCGAACGAGCCGGTCATTGTGATCCCGTCGATCCCCTCGCCGATCAGATACGAGATGTTCTGCCGCATCGCGGCCTCGTCGATCGACCCATCTCGATTGAAGGGCGTAAAGATCGGAACGAAATAGCCTTTCATGTTGCTCCTTCTCCCTGTTTGGTCCGGAGACCGTGTAGACCCACCATTATTATTTTATGGGCAAATGAATGACCATGCATCAAAGAGTCATCGTTAGCGTCTCGAGGTCTCGGTCCTACTGGGTAAGCGGTCCTACTGGGCAAGTGGTCCTACTGGGCAAGCGGTCCTACTGGGCAAGCGGTCCTTCTGGGCAAGCGGTCCTTCTGGGCAAGCGGTCCTTCTGGGCAAGCGGTCCTTCTGGGCAAGCGGTCCTTCTGGCGCTGTCGACCGTAGCCTGGGGCAGCAGTGAAGGAAATGACCTTGCCTACTTTCGTGGCCCGAACTTCCGTGATTATCACTCAGCGGCCGGACTCGGTCTACGGGGCAGGTCAGTCGTAGCCGAAGCTGTTACCAGACTGGCCTGCCATGAGCGGAAAGATGTTCCATCCCTCCTGGCCGTCTGCGCCCCAGATGGCCGGGTGTTGTTGATCTTGAGCATCGGTGGCAAACCCAGCAATGGTTAAGTCGTTATAATCGCTGCTGGTTGCCGAGGAATGGTCATAGCCGTCCAGCGGCAGCAAAGTCACCATCGTTGCGGGTGCCTGCTTCGGTGCCCTCGGGGAGGGGTATGCCAGATTCTGGTATGCCAACAGCATGGAAAATATTCAGATTGTATTGAGTCGGGTTGCCGAACCACTGGATACGGTGCCTACGGCATAGCGTAGACTGGCAAGTCGATCAAGACATTCGGCAAGGAGAAAATCGAGATGGCTGAACTTTTGAAATCGAAGATGTTCCTGGGGGGAGAGTGGGTCGCACCGCTGACTGGCGA
>CAUZOD010000347.1:0-3466 GCA_963581115.1 Phycisphaerae bacterium
CGGCCGCTGGAGTAGATGCCTCCGGACAGGTGGGTGTTGCCGATTACTCGGTTAGCTTCGATGCAGTTACGGTCGCGCGGGCTACCACCGGCGTGACCGTAGTTGGCGATCCCGATGTAGCGAGTGTCTTCGATAGTGCAACGGGTCACCCGTGATCTCATACAGTGGGCCATGGCCACTCCGCGGTGAAAATGCCGCGTCTTGACGTTGTCGATGGTGATATCGGCACCGTTGTAGATCCAGATGGCTGCCGTCTCCGACCACGGAGCGTACATCAGGGACGCCGGGTCATTAACGATGGTGATATCGGCAATGGTCACGTGGCGGACGAGGCTTTCGGGATGGTCCGCGGCATTCCCCTGGGACCGCGAGTACTTCTGAGGGTCATGGGTGATCCAGAACACATAGGTGTAATTTGCTGGCTGGGTTTTAGAACTCTTGCCATCGTGCAGCAGAGTCAGCGTGCCGTGGCCGGCGATCGTGACGCCGCTCGGGACATGAAAAATCCGACCACTCGGGCCGATTTCCAGTTCATTTTCCGGGGTGGTGTCATTGACCACCAGGACCTGGCGGGTGACGTAGTAGGTGCCATCCAGGATTACGGTTCCCTTGCGCCCGGTTTCATCCGCGGCGAGTTGTGCCGCGAGGTCAATGCAGTGCTGAATGTATCGGCTGTCGTCGTGGACTCCATCCCCGATCGCGCCAAACTGTTCGGGACGAAACACCCGGGCTTGATCGCCGATCGTCATCAGCGTTTGACAAGACATCAGCATGTAGGCGGCAATGACCAAGATACCCATGGCCAGACCTTGGACGTTCGAGTGTCGATACCATCTCACGGCCGCTGGTAAGCGTACGGTGGGGTTATTCGGGGTATGGGTTTCCCATTCGCTGGTTTTCATCATGCTCCAAAATCGATGATGGAGTCCCGTACGGGTCATTCCCGGGATAATGGCGGGAAATACTGCTGCTCTTGTGCGCGATCCAGCGTCAACTTGAATCCGCCCTGGGGCATGCCAGTGCGAGACATGGGATGCCAGTACAGGTTCAGGCTCTGGCACTGTGCAGTCGGGCGGTCCACGACTCTGACTTGGCCTTCCAGTTGATTCATTCCCGGTTGTCCGCGGCAAGCGATGATCCGATTACTTTCATCACCCGTTGCCATATTGTTTTCGAACGTGTACGCGCGTTGGTTTTCAAGGTAGTAACCGATGCGCCAACCAGAAGTCGCCTCAACTCGATTGTCTGTGATCACGTTGCCCGTATTCCAGTCCGGATCTTGTGGTGCGGACGTGTCGGCTGCACCTTGCAAACTGCTGACACGAATCCCAACGGGGGCTCCGCTGTTCAAGCCGCTGATGTGGTTGCCGGTCACTCGCACATTCTGGCTGTCCTCCACGTTGATTCCGGCTCGCGTGCGGCCGAACCCCCAATAGCCATTGGGCGTCTCGATCATGAAGTCGCCGCCCCATTTGACCAACTCGGCGATTCGGTTGTCCGACACCGAGACGTCAAACCCGTGGCCCACCATGATCCCTCCGGCACACCGCAGCAAGGAATTGTTGCGCACGACGACGCTGCGAGCCCCGCTGCCGGTGACGTATCCCACGCGGATTCCATAGGGAGATCGAGCAATCCGGTTGTTTTCGATTCTGCCGCCAGAATAGGCTTCGGTGCAAATGCCATGTGTGAATTCAAGTGTGTTATCACGGATCAACGTGCCGTCGCCGCTGACGTAGATTCCACCCGACAATTGCGTGTTGCCCACCAGTTCGTTCGCAGAAATTTCGTTGCGATCGGAATCAGCTACGGGTTCACCGGAGCCGTAGACACCAATACCGATGTACCGGGCATCTTCGACCCGGCATCGGGTGATGCGCGACCGGATACAGCCCATCAGTTTGATGGCCCGGTGCCAGTAGTCCATCCTGACATGATCGATTGTAATATCGGCTCCGCCAGCAACGAGGATGGCCGCATTTTCTGAGGAGGTCGGGTGCAGCGAAGCGGGATCGTTGATGATCTGGATGTTCTGGATTGCCACGTTGCGCACAGGTGGTGCGCTGACTGGCGCCACATGCCGAGGGTCTGAGGTTACCCAGAAGACATAAGTGTGGCTGGCCGGGTTCTTTCGGCTCGACGCGCCGTTCTCCAGCAGGGTCACGGTCCCACCCCCGGCAATGGTGATCCCGCTGGTGACGTGGAAGACTCGCCAGTGGGGGCCGATCGTCAACTCGTGCGGCGCCGTGGTTTCATCCACGACCTGGATTTGCCGAGTGACGTAGTACGTCCCTTCCAACCACACCGTTCCCTTGTAGCCCGTGGCGTTGGCGGGCCGTGCCCCGATCCGATCAATGCATTTCTGGATGGCCCAGGTGTCGTCATGGATGCCGTTGGCTTTGGCGCCGAACCGTTCGGGCCGTAGCAGGTCAGGTGAGCCGGCCGTTACCGCCAGCGCCGAGGAGGCTGTGACTACCCACGCGGCGAGCCATGATCCAAGTGTCAGTTTCTTGGACATTCTCTTCGCTTCTCTAGACATGGTTTCGCTGGAGGGTCTCATTTGACCTCTAGAACAAGGTTGGCCTCGTCCAAACGACACCATGATACTATCGTCTGCCTTCCGCATCGGAGCGTTCTAGCGGTTTTCCGCCCGAGCTAAGGCACAGCTAGTTGCGACAATAGCCGACAAGCTGCTTTGATTGACCGTCTGATATCAGCTTAAGGCGGCGTAGAGCAGAGCGAAGCTATGCCCGGTTGTATGGTCAGCATTCGACAATCCTATGGCAGGTCACCGTAATTCAAATTCATCGCAGGAAAGTAGAACAAATTTTTTCCAGACTTCTCATGTTTGATTGAGATACTTACACCAGATGTGCCACAATACCTGCTATTCCAGGTCAGAAACAAGTATTTTGGCCTGGGCCTGGTCGTTTACTCTGCTCAGTTCAAGAGTGTAATTGCGGAAATTATCTTGAACACGAGACTTTGTTGCACAATCTTAATGCCGAGAGGCTTGAATGTCAGTTGGCGTGAGCCGTGCACCTTAATCGTAAAGTTGGCTTTTCCAACAGGCTGCGAGAGGTTGTTAATAGCGAAAAAGGATAAGTGAATCACATTATTACAAAGCACCAAGGTGGCCCATTGATAGTGGGCCAACTGACTGCGGAATGCATTTGAGTCCGGAGATAGAATCGTATCAGGGCAATCATCATACGGCTTGAGAAATCTGATCCATCCCTCGACAATTTCAAGATTTCGATTCGGATCTATGTGTAGGATATTTGGCCAGTGTATGCCGCAGGTTGGCCCTGCCAATCTGCCTGTTGGTACTGCGCTGATGGTTCCGCCAATATACGAGCCTTGCTCAGAATTCTCTTTACTGCATTCAAGACATTCAAATTCAATACCCCTGCCCACAGTCATTACCCCCGCATCGAATCCGAATAACCCATGTTTGACGGCTTCA
>CAUZOD010000348.1:0-3464 GCA_963581115.1 Phycisphaerae bacterium
TTGCAAGGTTTGTTTTAGCATCCGACTATTCTCCATGTGACCATCTGCCAGGACAATGGCAGTGGCGATCCAAAAGTATCCTTTTCACTCGCGGTGCAGAATCTGATCGATCGCGTTCTTGATCAGCGATTCGCTACGCTCGTCCACCTCAGTCCATACCGGGTCCACCTCATATCCACCCTGTGCGAATGACTCGGCGATGGCCAGGTAATTCAGAAAACAATCGCCATAGGCACTGATCGCCAAACCGCGGAAATGATCCTGAGCCTGGCGCCTTGCGTAGATCTGGTAGTCCACGATCATTTCAGTGGGCAGGAACAGGGCGCGATATCATTGATCCGGAGTCGTGAAATCCGGAATGGATAGTAGTGAATGTCGTTTTCCAGACGGTGTAGTTTCAGGCTCGGAAGATACCGGTCCTTCGGTAACGTGCCCGACTGGCTGATCACTTCGCGATAAATAGGCCTCGTCATGCGGAATTTGTGACAGCGGTAGCTCGATCGTCTGGTCCTGCCAGTCAATCGACTCCAGCGAAAACGGATCCGCCTTCTCAAACGCCCGTGCATCGCATCGAACAACCGAGTTCCAAAAACAAGCCAGTCGCGGTGCTTGATATTGCTCGTATATCTGCCCGCGGTCACATCACCGCCACATCCACAAAATTAAACTGGGAATACCTCCGCATGCTCCTGCTCGAACAATGTCCGTACGACCTCAACCGTATCTCCCGACCAGCGGTGACGGCCGTTCGAAACTTGTGGGTGACTGGCATAGAAGCACAGGCAGGCCGCCGGCTGCTCACCGGCGTCGCAGAACCCGATCTGCGTCAGATCGCGGTCGAGCGGGCCTTCAGGATAGTCCTTGATCCAACTGCCTAGCGCGTTACCACTGCTCCACCGGATGTGGCAGCGGTTGTTCTCATCGAGGCAACGGCGGGTCGATCCGAACTTCTCAACGGGGTGGATCGAAAACCACACCGATCCGATTGCAACGCCCAGCTTGGCAAGTGAGGCCCGGATAGCAATGCCGGTTCGCTCAAGCACATCGGAGAAATGAGCCTCGTCATGCAGCGTGGGTTCACCACTGCATCGAGCCATCAAGGCGTGGATCTCTTCGTTAAACACGGGTGCGTCGTGCGCGTGGTTGCTGTGCAGTGTCGCCTGCTGGACCGGCACACCAGCCGCATCGGCCAGGGCTTGCTCAATCGCCGGTGGCTGCGGCCAATGGTGTAGCAGTAATCAATCGCACCGATCACGTAATGTTGTCCGCTCTCGGACAACACCACACCCCGTAATTCCACCGGTGACTCAATGCCCACCGCCGGATCCAGCCAGCCACAAACGACCATGCCAACCGGGGGTGTTACGTCAACCTTGAATGTGCGCAATTCCACCTGACCCATCTCGCGGCTATACAAATCCAAAGATATACTCAACTCAATATCTAGAGCCAACCGAGCGTCTGCAACGGGACGTCATGACAAAACCATCTCGCACATATAAAACTACTCGGGAAGACACAAAGGACCAAACCATGAAGACTTATCAGTTGGTTGCCCTCTTTATATTCACCGGATTGGTTGCATCAGCAACTCAGAAAGTTTTTGCAACGGACCATGACCTGATTCTTCACTATCGCTTTGATCAGGACCTGGGCGACAAGGTTGTTGACCACTCCACGTACAAGAATGACGGACTGAACAAGCTTGGACAGTTCTTGGAAGAAGTCCGCGGCCGTCGCGGTGTAATGCGATTTGACGGTGAGAAAGCCATGGTGCAAGCCAACGGAGCCTCTCTCAAGCTCAAGGGCGACTTCACCTACGCATTCTGGATTCGATTAAACAACACCGAAAAACAGAGCTCTTGTCCGATCTTTGGCAACACGCAGCATTTCATGTCGCTCTCCGCGTACATCCATCTGATTTTTGTTTCCTACAAAAAAGTGCCAGACGGTACTCATCAAGGCATGTTCTGGCCCCTCGATCGTGACATGCTTGGCACAGACTGGTCACACATCACGGTCGTCTCTGAATACCCCCGGATGCGTTTCTATCGAAATGGGGTGTTGATCAATGACCACTGGGCTCCATACTCCATGGAAAGCTCATTGGAAGAATCCGAGACAATCTACCTGGGTTCAAATGGCCGCAGCCATGGGTTTATCGACTTAGATGAGGTAGCAATCTTCAATCGCGCGTTGCCAGCACCACAAATCGAGGCGCTGGCCAGTGGAGCCGACCCATCGGCCTTGCCCCGGACACCACAGACAGAAATTCTGATGGAGCCGTATTGGTACGAAGACAAACTAACGATGTGGCTTAACGCCCACCACCAGTTTGACCTGAAATCCAAGAACGGTACGGCAACAGTGACACTGATGATGCCAGGTGGTCATAAAGAAATCAGGCAGGTGCCATGCACCAGCACACGGTCAGGTGGCACACCTCGAACCGTTGCTGCTGCAGATTTTCCAATCAAGCAATTCACAAATAAATCTTTTCGTACTCAATTTGAGATCTTTACCCACGACGGGGCAAGCCTTGGCATGGTGGAAAAAGATTTCCTCCTAGAAAAACCGCCCTGGGTTCACAATCGAAAAGGGCACACGGAAAGTGTACCCAAGCCATGGACGCCGATTCAGGTCAAGAAGACGGGCCAAAACCAAGAAATTCATGTTTGGGGTCGGCGCTATACTGTGGGGAACACCCCGTTCTATGCACAGGTGACCTCCAAAAATGCAGCCATGCTGGCCGCACCCATGGCCATCCGGGCAAAGGCCAAACCTGCCGGCACCGATACCACCAGTCAACCCATGAACTGGGAACACCATGACACCGAGTGGACCCGGATTGACCAAACCGCCGCTACTTTCATCCAACGCTTTGCCGCCAATGGATTGGACCTTCAAATCACTGGCCATACTGAATATGACGGCTTTACTCGATTCGACTGCAGGGTCACGGCAAATGAGGCTACGGAGTTATCTCAATTTTTTCTGGAAATACCTGTAGCGCCCAAGCACGCATATTTTGGCTATGCACACAACATCAGGCCACCCTCACCCATCGAAGTTAATGGCACCACCCGCACTGATTACAGCAAGATGAACCAATCGGGTCTGTTCACTGAGAGCATGGTATTCCCATTTACCTGTGAAGCCTCGTTCGGTGATGATGAACGACTGCTGGTCTGGCAAGCCGAAAGCCCCGCAGGATGGAATAACCAGGACGCGAACCGAGCAGTCGAACTCGTCAAGGACGCACACACGCACACACTACGCATTCGTTTTATTGATCAGGCGACAGTGTTCCAGCGTAATGGCTCGCGCACCTATTCATTCGCCCTGTTTGCAACGCCCAGCAAGCCGATGCGCCTGTCGCCATGGGACGTGCGTATCGCCCGCAGTGAGCCGATGGCGTATGACTTTTCCTGGCCGGATCGCAAGTTTGAAAAGGAACTCTCCCT
>CAUZOD010000349.1:0-3447 GCA_963581115.1 Phycisphaerae bacterium
TTGACCGTCGACCGTGGCCGTCACTCCGCGGCCAGCAGTTTCCCGAAACTCGCTGGTCGACGCCGGGTCGATGCCAGCCTTTCGGGCCATGGCGACGACTGCCTTGGCCACGGGGTGCTTGGAGTGTTGTTCGGCCGAGGCGCAGAGCCGGAGCAGTTCCGCTGCTTCGACGCCATCTACGGGGTACAACCGGGTTATCTCCAGTTGCCCCACGGTCAGCGTACCGGTTTTGTCAAAGACAATGGCGCTGACCTGGCGCGCGATCTCAAGGTCGGTAACATTCTTGACGTATATGCCCAGTCGCGAGGCAGCGCTGAGTGCCGCGACCATCGCGGTCGGGGCCGCCAGGATGATTGCGCAGGGGCAGGCGATCAGCAGCAGGGTGATGCTGCGATCCAGGTCATGCGTGAAGAAGTAAATCATGGCGGCTACCATCAGTATTACCGGTGTGTAGTACCCGGCATATTTGTCCAGCATGCGCACCACGGCTGGTCGCGTGGCTGCCGCCTGTAGAATCAGGTCCTGCACACGGCCGAGCGTGGAGTCCCTGCCTGCACGGGTGATTTCAATTTCGAGTACGCCGGTTTCACTGGTGGTGCCCGAGAACACCTCATCATCAACCGACTTCTCCACCGGGATGGATTCACCCGTGATGTTGGCCTGATCGATTGTCGATTCGCCCTTGCGAATCACGCCGTCGCCAGGAATATTGTCGCCTGGTCGGACAATGACCCGGTCGCCTGGATGTAGTGTTGCAGCATCGATCTGCTTTTCCTGGCCATCGATCAGTAGGTGGGCCCGGGTGGGGGTGATGCGCATCAGCGACTCGATGTTCTTGCGTGCTCCGACCGCCGTTCGGTGCTCGATCAGCATGGCGATCAACATGAAGAAGGCGATTGCACCGCACTCGAGATAGTCGCCTTTGGCGAATGCGGCGATGACCGCAATGGCTACCAACTCTTCCATGTGGGATCCGCCATGGGCATGGTCGTGCCCATGCCCATCATGGCCCCCAGCTACGTGCGCGCTGTCATCGTGGGAGTGCATGCCCAGCAGGCCGGCGGCGGCATGGTGAACGATCGGGGCGCCCAGCAGCACCGAGGCAACTGCCGCGAGCATTGCGGCCTGTTCCGGAGTATCGAAAATAAATTGGGTGATTACGGCAGCGACCAGGACGGTCCCACCCAGTAGCGCAGTGATGATCTTGATATCGATGCGCCGCTGCTCGTCAGCAGCGTGGTGGGGAGGGGTATGGTGGTGGGTGTGTGAGACCGGGTGTGCGGCTTGAGACATATTGGCGGTCCTCTGAGTAATCCTCGTGCTACTTTACGCGGTCGATCCAGGTCCAGTTCGGTGTGCCGAGCGACCGCGGATGCTAGCGGGTTGCGGACAAAAGTGCGATTAAGGCGTAACAGGTCACCAGGTTGGGGTTGCCTTCCATCCACCGGTCGGCATTATTGACCCAGGAGCCATCGGTGTGCTGGCGGTGGACCAACGCCGCGACCAGATCGTTCTCCCAATCGTGGCTCTGGCCGTCGGAAGTGGTGATATGTGTAACCCCCCAGGCATCCAGGGCTCGGCCCATGGTCATGTACATGTAGTAAAGCCCGTGCTTCTGCAGGTTTTCAGGCATGCCTGGATTGCGATCCAATGTGTAGTTCTGGCCGATCCACTGGCGGGCAGCGACCACCCGGGGGTCGTCCCGGGAGAGCCTGGCGTACAGGTAGCTCTTAAAGCCGGCGTAGGTCATAGATCCATAGCTGCGAAGGCCTGAGATAGGCAGACCTTGCTTGGCTTCATCAATCATTTCCGGGTTGGCTTTTGATTCCGGGACACCGATATGGTTCTTGTCAATACTGGTGGAATAGATAAAGCCGCCATCCTGCTTCAGGAGATACGCAAAGCGGTCGTTGGATGCGGTGCTCTGGCATCGCTCGATGAACACCAATGCGCGTTGAAAAGCCGGATGGTCACAGGCGATGCCAGAATCGCGCAAGCCTTGGAGCATAATCTGGGTGTTGGACAGGTCGGGTCGGCCATGGGAACCATAGCCGGCACCGCCGAACCACGGATGGCTTGGGCCGACCGCCACGCCATCGGGGTCGGTCTGATCAGCCCACTGCAGTTGTATTAGGAACTTTTGGGCCTTTTCGACCACTGAGGCCACATCGGTGCGGCCATTGACGTGAGAGAGCGCGGTTAAGCAGATAGCGGTATTGTAATTGGCTAGAAACCCGTTATAGATGCCACCATCTTCCTGAGCCTGGGAAAGAATGTAGTCGATCGCACGCATCACTTGGAAATCGTCGATCGGGACAGCGTGGTGCTCAAGCATCACGGTTGCCGCCAGCGCCGTGATTGCTGGTCCAGGTTCGGGGCTCCAACTGCCGTTGGGTTTCTGTGTGGTCCGCAGGTATGAGATTCCTTGTTCAATCGCCTCGTTGGCTAGGTGCCAGTGTGCGTCGTCAAGCGCTGGGGCGCTGGTGGCGGTTACGGCAATAGTGGCGGCGCAGAGAATCTTGAGCAAGGTTTGGTCCTCGTCGGGTAGAAAATTATACGTCCTATGGGCCGCCAATCCCAGAGGCAGTGCTGCCTGGCACCCGGTTGCCAGGTCCATGCTTAATGCCCGCTATGATGGTGAGCCCGTGAGGCCCAGAGCATGAAGAAGCACTGGACCGTGCTGCTGCGATTGCTGGTTGCGGTGGCCGGGGTCACCTATATCGCGGCCAACCTGACTTGGACCGACCGGTTGGCTGTGCCCACCGATTTTTGGCATGTCGGCTCGCCAGCCGCGGAGTTGGAAGTAGTCGGCCAAGACAAGGATTTACTGACCGTGCGCCTGCTAAATGGAGCGATTGCGCCGGTGCAGCGCACCCGGATTGGCCAGGATTCAGACCAGGCAGGCTGGCAGCCGAGCATCTTGACGACCTTGGGTGGTGCCAATGGGTTGTTATTGTTGGCCGGGCTGCTGTTGATGGGCTTGATGTGGCCACTCCAGACCATGCGATGGTTGGTCCTGATGCGTTGCCGGGGACTGTCGGTGTCAGCGATTAAGGCTTTTCGCTTGACGATGGTGGGGCTATTCTTCAATTTCTGCATGCCCGGGCTGACCGGTGGTGATCTAGTCAAGGCTTATTACGCGGCCAAAGGTAGTGGTGCTCGCGGTACCGCGGTAATGAGTGTCGTTTTCGATAGGATCACAGGGCTGGTGGCGCTGGCATTGCTGGCTGGTGGGGTGGGATGCCTCATGCTCGATCAGCCAGTAGTGCGTGGCATTACTCTGGCCATTGGCGCCGGGATTGCCGTGGGGGTGGTGGCGGGGGCATTGTATTTTTCACGTCAGCTGCGCCGTATTCTGGGCATTGATCGCCTGCGGGATCGCGTTTCAGACCGAAACCTCCTCGTACGCATCGATGGGGCCGCATTGGCGTATCGCGATCATAAGGC
>CAUZOD010000350.1:0-3426 GCA_963581115.1 Phycisphaerae bacterium
CGTGGTCTGTTGCAGCGCAATCCACACGCTCAGCTCTTGGTAGTTCAAGTCCTGCTCCCAGTAGGCTTCGTCCTGGTGCCACGGTGTGGGACCGGTTGAGCCGGGAGGTTTGATGATCGCGTGGTCTCGCACGACCAGGTCTTCGCGGCGATGGCTGCCCATGTCCAGCAACTGCTCGGCGATCTGCAGTGACACTTCCCATGCCTGGGTCTGGGTCAGTTCGGGTACATGGTGCGATGGGTGCAGCAACTGTGGGACCGATCCGGCGGTCAGCGGCTCGTCGGGATCAGAGCCAGTTAGGTCGTAGTACAGTGGCTTTCCCCCGTCGGCAGGTGGGGCGAACAGGTGATCGAAGATTTCCCGTAGTTCAATCAGGCTGTCATTTTCGATCAATTGGGGCAGTGAGATATATCCGTTGGCAGCGAAGTCCGATATTTGCCCTTGTGCGAGGTTCATGATTGGCGTGACCTTATTCACCTTTAGTTATACCAGAATACGGTTTAATCAGTGCTGCAGTGGAAGATCCAGGCAGGCGAGGATAAGATGCAGCCGCTTAAGCGGTCACGGGCTCAGGCAGTGGCGATCCAACAGGATCAGCGTGTCTTGGAGGACCAGCATTGGCGCAATATCAGATCCTATCGTGGTATGAGTTCCCGGCCCAGATCAAGGCGAAGGATGATGGCAAAGAGGTAAATATCCAATTACCGGCCCGGTTTGAGCAGATGATTGATCGCGCGGCGACCAAGCGTGGGTTGATAGGCTCGGATGCCTATCTGGAAGGCTGGCAGTGGAGCGAACAGCAGCAGCGCGACGGCGCACCGCAGCAGGTTGCTGAGGCCGTGACAACGATAAATTGATGATTGGGACGCGATTGGTTCGGGATTTCACCCCAATTATTCAGGAAATATAGCCCCTTTGAGGGCTAATTAAGCAGTTTTTCTCTAGGGACTCATTGGTGGTGCTCTAAGTAACCTAAGATGGCAGGTGGTGGGGGTGCTTGCCCGCCTCGCCTCTTGGTCGTGGTGAATTTTTGGAGCCTTGGCACGCGGATCAATGCCGGGGACAGAGTGGGGCCGCAGTAACAAGCCCAATCCGAACGCCCAGTGTCAAGCACGGGCCAGTATTCGTAGCAGAGATCCAAATATGGATCCGGGAGGCACCGGATGGCCAAGTCTGGACACCATAACTCTAGTGACTTAGATGCCCATGCCTGATTTGCGATCCTTCACCGAGAAAATTCTGGGTAACACCGATTTCCTGATCGGCGTGGAGTTGATCACTACGCGTGGCACCATGGAGCAGGTTGCGGCGACTCGCACGCGGCGCTTCGCATCAGATCTGGTGCTCTGCGACCAGGTCGACTGGGTGTCCATTACCGACAATGCCGGCGGCAATCCCATGTTGGCGCCTGCCTCGCTGGGACGACCGGTGTTGTATGCGGGGAAGGAGGTGGTGATTCACCTATCCTGCAAGGACTTCAACCGCCACGGACTCGAGAGCCAGGCTTGGCATCTGGCAAGTGAGGGCTTTCGCAATATTCTGGCTCTAAGCGGTGATTACCCCGCCCAAGGTTATCAAGGCCAAGCCAAGCCGGTTTTTGATATCGATTCAGTCGGTTTGTTGACCCTGCTGGACCAGATGAATCAGGGACTCGGCAACCGGTCCAAGGCCAATGAGCTCCCGCACAACGCGGCGGTAGGCACCAATTTTTTTTGTGGTGCAGTGGCCACCAACTTCAAGCGACATGAAAACGAAGTATTGCCGCAATTGCTGAAGATGGAGAAGAAGCTACAGGCGGGTGCCCGGTTCATTATCGCACAGGTTGGTTACGACAGTCGCAAGAGTCACGAGATGCTCTGTTATCTGCGTGCCCAAGGGTTCAACGATGTACCGCTGATTGGCAATGTTTTTGTACTCACGCTTCCGGTAGCACGATTTTTTCATAGTGGGAAGATTCCTGGCGTTGTGGTCAGCGAGCAACTGTTGGCTGAATGCCAGCGGGATGGCAGTGGTCCGGATAAGGGGCGAAGGTTCTTCCGCGAGCTGGCCGCCCGCCAGATTGCGGTTTTTCGCGGGCTGGGGTTTCGGGGCGCATATCTGGGTGGGGTGCATGACATCGACTCGATCAATGAAATTTTGGAAATCGAGCGAAGCTTCGGCCCTGACGATTGGATTGAGTTCGCCCGTCAGATTCGCTTCAGCCGTCCGGGTGAATTCTTTCTTTACGGCGAGGACGCCGGCACAGGTCTGGCCGATCCGGACCAGCCGCATCCGGCGTATCGTGCTGATGACCGTCGTGCCAATCACAATGTGACGTGGGGCTATCGGCTCAGCCGCCTGATGCACGAGCAGATATTTACTCTGGGTAAGCCGCTGCATCGATTCGGCCAGTGGATCTACAATCGTTCATCGAACCCGCAGCGAGGGCCCTTGGCGCTGCGAGTCTTGGAGCATGCCAGCAAATCAGCCTTGTTTGGCTGTCAGGATTGTGGTGACTGCTCGCTACCCGACATCGCCTATCTGTGTCCTGAGTCACAGTGTGCCAAGAACCAGCGCAATGGTCCTTGCGGAGGCACGCGTGATGGCAAGTGCGAAGTCCACGACTTCGAGTGCATCTGGTCGCGGGCCTACGACCGGCTCAAGTGGGAAGGTCGGCAGCGGGATTTGCTCCAGCATGCTCCGGTCATTCAGGACGAAATGTTGCGGGGCACATCCAGCTGGAGCAATCTCTTTCTAGGTGGTGATCATCACGGCAAGAAAGCCTCTTCAGCCAAGGCGAATCAGGATGGGACAGATGGCAAAAAGTGAGAAAAAACCCGTGTGTTATTCGTTCGATGTGTCGTTGAGCGGACAAACAACTCGTCGATCCGTGTCCGACATGCGTGGGCGGACCACGATGTGAGGGGATGCCAGTGCCTGGCTTATCTGCAGACCAACGACGGAGCCGAAGTCATACCATTCAACCGCGACGGGATGTAGAAGTCTTGCGTGTAGTCCGAGGAGATAACGGATTTTCTTTCTGGCTTGTTTTGCAAACAAGGCAAGTGAATCTTGGACAAAGCGAATCGAAATTTTTTAAGTCTGGAATCCTAGCGCCATAAGAGAGAAGCCCGTAATGTCCAGAATCATAAATTCTCCTAAAGAGTTCACTATCATAGGTGAGAATATCCACGCCACCCGTGTGGTTCTGCGAAATGGGCGTCGGGCCATCACACTAGATAGTGGTATTGAGGCCATTCCATTTGAGGATGAACAGGGCAAGCAACGGCACTTGACCGTCCCCGATAGTTACAAAGAAACTCAGCCCTACAAGCAAGGCCAGATCAAGCATTGCATGGTCGCCATGACCAAGGGCATAGGGGACAATGAAGCAGAGAGAGAGGAGGGGGCCGCATATATCCACCATGAAGCCCGTAGACAAGTCAT
>CAUZOD010000351.1:0-3415 GCA_963581115.1 Phycisphaerae bacterium
AGGCAATCTGATCGTCTTGGGCGTACTGATCGGCGCCGGTTGAGTTCTTCACGTCACAATCAAGCGCCATCACCCGGCCATTGGCCCGACCCAGGGCGCGAACGCCCACTCCGTAGGCTTTGCGAGTTGCCATTCGCCCCTTTTCAAGGGTAGCGGTCATGCCAAACTGCGCCATCGCCTCGACGAAAGTTGGTATCGGTGTCACCTCAATCGGAACCGACTTTCGAACTGACATCATGCCAATCTTAAGTGGCATATCTGCAATCGCCCCCAGCCCGTGACCTGTTTGCTCCAGTTCTTTAAGAACTGATTCAAGCTCCTCACCCTGCACGGCCTTGCCGTGATGACCCATGCCCTGCTGCGATGGTGCACCCCACCCCTTAATGGTGCGGGCAACAATGGCTACTGGCGCCGCCTTGGGATCATGTTGGGCGCGAGCATGGGCAATGTATGCCTCTTGAATTGCGGTTGGATTGTGACCATTCAGGTCAATGACTTGAAAGTTTGCCGCCTGCAACTTAGCGGCAATCGTTTCGGCGGACTGCTGTGAGCTAACTGGTCCAGATTGGGAAAACTGGTTGCAGTTGAATACGGCACAGACCGATCCCAGCCCCAATTCAGCGATAAAGTCGACCGCCTCCCAGACCTGCCCCTCTCGCGATTCTCCATCGCCGATAATGCAGAAACATCGCCGATCAATGCCGTCGGCCCTTGCAGCCAAAGCCAACCCGGCAGCGTGGGAAAGTCCCTGTCCCAGGGAGCCAGTGGCGGTGTCGAAGAACGGGAATCCTTCGATGGGATTGGGGTGCCCTTCGATCAACGAATCAATCTGGCGAAGGGTCATTGCATCTTTACGGGTCATCGCCCGTCGCTGGTTTGGGTCGGTTCCAATCGCAACCGCCAAGTCACTACATGCGGCATACACGACGGGCACGGCGTGCCCTTCGCTGAGTACCAGGCGATCACTGGACGGATGTGAAGGGTTGGCTGGCTCATAGCGCATGTGCTGGTACATCAGCACGGCGATCAAGTGAACCAAGCTTGTGGCAGTGGTGGGGTGACCGGAGCCGGAGGCCGCGGTCATCTGGTAGCTGAGCTTCGCTAATTCCACTGCTTTGGCATGAATTGTTGAGTCAAAGGACATATGTACACATCCTTACGTTGCTGGATTGTCGATCAGGTCGGGGGTCGTACTGGTTTGGGAAAGCCAAGCATCAGACTAACATGTTGTGTTCTGATTGTCACGCACGCCCCGAGGCCACACGAACCAATCATTTGGGCATCTCGGGTTCGCAGTGGCGCATGGCACCTGGGCCAAAGGTAATCGCGTTCTTGCCTTGTTGCTTTGAACGCAGTGCCATAGCGTCAGCCTGTTCCACCAGCTGATCTGGGTTTTGCCCATCGCCAGGGAAACTCGCCAGTCCACCGGAAATCGTTAGTGTCCCGGGCGCGTCATTCAGAAGCTTGGGAAACTTGTGGTCACAGATCGCTCGCTGAAAACGCTTGGCGGCTTTGGCAACATCGTGGGGATGTGTACTGTTTGGATTTCGAGGGGCTTCGGCATCCCAGAAAATCACGGCAAACTCGTCCCCACCAATCCTCGCCACCACATCATGTTCACGTACTGAAGCCTGCATGAGACGCGCCGCCTCACGGAGAATTTCGTCTCCAGCGGCATGTCCGTAGCGATCGTTGTAGAGCTTGAAGTTATCAATATCAAACACCAGAAGAGTCACCTGGGAGGGATCTTCCGTAGCGCGTTGCAGGATTCGGGACAAGAAACGATTGAAATATCGCCGGTTCCAGGCGCCGGTTAATTCATCGCGCATGGCCAAGGCCTTCAACTGACCAATCTGGTCCTCGGCCGCCAGCCAAGTGCCTAGCCAATTCGCCCAAGATGCCAGCGTCTGCGGATCGGCCGTGGAGGGTGCTTGCAACACCCCGTAGTTCTTGCCCCGATAACCAACTGTTGAGAGGATCTGATCTGGAATCGTAGCTGGCGCTTCGCAGGCAAATTCAACGCCTACGATCCCGATCCGGCTCTTGAGCATGCGTGCTGCCAGCGATTGCAACTGCCCATCACCTTCCATGAGCTGTTGAACCAAGTCAAGGTCTCCCAGTTCCGCGTCATCCAGTTCAGCCACCACTGCTGCGATCGGATCACTGCCCGGTGCCCGTTGCCCACCACCTAGGACATCCGAGATCTGCTGCGGCTCAAGTGGACCGATCAAGTATTGATCAAAGCCAGCATTGATTGCGCGGATAGCGTCCTCTCGCTGATGAGATTCGGCCACAACGATCAATCGGCTCTGTGGCGCCAGGCGCCGCAACCCCTGTGCCGTTGATTCGATCAGGCCTGCCATCAGTTTGATTTCACAGAGCACCATGTCGAATCGTCCGACGCCCAGTTCGCCCATGGCCGCCAAGCAGGTCGGAGCGTGCCTGATGCGGCTGTTTCCCGCGATACGGACAATTGTCTCAAACAATGCCGGACCGATTACAAGGACGTGCGGTTGATCGCCTTGGTCGGTTTTACAGATTGTGGTGAAATCGGCGATGGTCATCGTTCGATCTGCCGTTCTAGTCTTCCGCGGCGGACGGTGCCGACGGGCAAGGGCCCAGCAGCATGTCCAGTTCCTCGTCACTGATCAGTGGTTCCGCAACCGCTTCGGTTGCAGGCGGCGGGACATTGCTTGCCAGGCAGAAGTTGGCGTCGAGGTTTGGCCCCGCAGCCTTGCTGGCCTTGTTAGTGTCTTCGGCAACTGGTTCAGGTGGCATTGGCGCCAAGTCCGGTGGGTGCCCCGCCTCATCTTTGCGGGCTTCACTATCTAAATCTTCCAGTTGTGGGTGACCATCAGTGCCCGACTGACGATATTGGCAGCACCTGGTTTTGGGATAGTAATGCCGCACCGCTGCCAACAGGGGGCATATCAGAGGCTGGAGGTCTGGCTCGGCAATCACGAGTATGTCGATTGGATTAAGTGCTAGTTCCACCATTACCGAAGGTGGTTCGGCTACGACCGAAACCGTTGCTCCGCGGTTAGACATCGCTACCAAGAGCGATTGTGGATCCGCCTGAGCCGGGCAGGACAATACCAGCACTCGAAGCGATTTAGCTCCGTTAGGGTGAACCGGTCTGCTGCTCATATAGTTATTGTAGGCTCCGGATCACTGGCTTTGCCGTGATAGCCTTATGTCATGGCCCAATTAAGTGGCAAGGTGCCAGATCGCGATCCCGCGGGCCATCTGGCGGGGCAGACGGCCTCCTGCAAGCATCAACTTAGCGGTGGGCGTACAATCGAACCGCACATGGCTGTGCTTGATTCATCTCGCGTGCTCAAGAAAGAGTTGTCACTCTTCAACATATATACGATCGCGACAGGAGCCACGCTCAGTTCTGGGTTTTTTTTACTGC
>CAUZOD010000352.1:0-3401 GCA_963581115.1 Phycisphaerae bacterium
CGAGCAGAATTTCCGGTGATTCTGAAGCAAGTGGGGCCACCCATTGCACAAGGATGAATCGGTCAATACCGAACTCTTCTCCGGTGTGGACCAGGCCATCAGCAAACGGCTCGGCCGAAATACCGATCACCGCACCAGCGCTGGCAAACAGCGCCAGGATGAACACCCGACGCCTCACTTTTGGGAGAGCTGCTATCGCGCCGGGCGGCCCGATCATTGCTTCTTCATCGACCTCGTGGCTCGCTTTTGAGATCAGCCAGAGGTAGATGCCGAAGAGAACGATCAGCACGCCTGTGTCCCAGAGCGAGATTTCGCCTCGTACAAAGATCAGAATTGAGTAGAGCCCGGCCAAGCCGAGGACGATGATTTCTGGCGAGAGCTCTTTTGTCAGGTGTACGTACTGTTTGTGCCGCCAGTAGAACAACAGGATGATCAGCGGCCAGCCAAATCCCGAGAGAAGCCTGTTGCCCCCCGTCAAGTTTGCGGCCGGTAGTTCAAGGGAGCTTGGCTCAGGGCCCGTGCCAGCCAGGAACGCTGGAAGCGCGGGATCAACCCCGGCTTTCCACGCGAATGTCATATCTACGGCGTACTCCGGGAGAACCGTGAGCAGCGCGACAATTGCAATTGCAAGACCGGCTGAAATCTCAACCTGAGCGGCCTCCGCTGCCCACGCCAGCAGGAACGCCGCACCTACGATGCCAATGCCGAATATGACCGATTCCATCCACGGCTCTGGCAGGTGGAGGACGGTCCGGTAAAGAACTGCGGGAAGCATCAGCAAGGCCACGATCCCTAGGATGTACCAGTTTTTTATCGGATGTCTCCTCGCGCGCCTTGGCGCGTCAAACCAGCCGGATTGAATCAGATCGCTATGTCAGAGTTAGCAGTAGTCTACCGAGTTTTTACGATCTCGTATGTTTGCTCACCACGCGGGGTCTTGACGGTAATCTTGTCGCCAACCGCCTTGCCCAGAACCGCGGCACCCACAGGCGATGCGTTGGAGATCTTGGCGTTCAGAGGGTTTGCCTCATTTGGCTCAACAATCTGGTAGGCCATCGGTCGACCGCCAGTAACGTCTTGCAAAGTGATGTTGCTGCCCAGCATGACCATCTCTTTGCGAGAGCCAGTGCCGTCATCCTCAATAATTTCGGAGTGGCGGAGGGTTGCTTCCGCTTCTGCAATCTTCGACATAAGCAGACCCTGAGCTTCACGAGCTGCCTCAAGAGGGGCGTTCTCTCGGACGTCCTTATCCTGTGCTGCACGGTGGATCTGCTGAGCAAGTGACTGACGCTGACTGCGGTATTCTTCCAGCTTCTGAGTTATGTCTGCATGACCCTCCTTGGTCAGCCGGATAATCGGAGCTACTTCCTTGTTCTTGGCCAGTGTCGATGCCCGGGCTTTGCGAACACGCAGGTGTTGAGCAAGCCCAACATCAATATGGCCCTGCTTCTTTAGATAGGCAAGGAATGCCTTCACCGCGGCCAGTCGTTCCGCGGCGTCGGGCGCGGTCCCGCGGGCACTGACAATATCTCCGTACTCACCAATTTCAGGCGGAGCGAGGGCGGAGACCAATCGGTCTGGACCTACCCATCTACTGAACCTGGCCAATTCTGGCTGTGCCTTCTGCTTATCATCGTCGTTGACGGTTTGGATGTATTCCGCAAGTGCGACAGTTATCTGCAATTCCGCCGGGGCGTCGGCCGAGACTTCAGGTTCGGTAGCCACTATGTATCCACTCCCTGTGTCTTAATAGATTGAGGCATTGATCTGGCTGGCTCGTGGTCCAATAACGGGTCAAACACCAATTGACTATTATTGATTTTAAGTCCGCCGGGGCCATCCCGCAAACGCGAGTTCAAAATCAGGGGTTAGAAACCGCAGACAAGCCCGCGTCTGGGCGTATAATCTCTAGGTTCACCATTAAGCAGAGTAACAATGCCAGTACGAACTTATCAGCCCAAAAAACGTCGGAGAGCACGAGTCCACGGATTCCGGCGCCGAATGCTATCCAAAGCAGGACGCAGGGTACTTGCCCGCAGGCGCCAGCGCGGTCGATCCGTGTTGACGGTCTAGCAGCGCTCACCAGGTGAAATCAAATGCTCAGTCGCGATCAGCGTCTGAGACGCCGCGAAGATTTCGAGTCGGTGCGGCGTCGGGGCAAACGCGTTTCTAACCGACTGCTCATCATCAACGCGGCTCCATCCCAGTTGCCAGTCACTCGCTGGGGGCTATCTGTAAGCAAACGCGTTGGCGGATCAGTTACCAGGAATCGGGTTAAGCGTCTTATCAGAGAGAACGCACGAACATTTGATTCCGTACCAGGCAATGATGTGGTCGTCATCGCTCGTTCTGGCGTGGCGGATGCTACCTACTGGGAGGTCCGTCAGGCGCTGAGAGATTTGCTTCTTCGGACGGGTGTTATTGCCGATGGCAGTGATGCAGAAGGTAGCAGTGCGGACCCGGACTTGATATAACTAGCGGACACAGTTGGCAGGGAGGCCGACAATCCCAGTTGGGGGGGCACTGTGTTGCCCAACCAATAATTGATGAAATTCCTACCTCTTCTCCTCATAAAAATATATAAGCTCGCAATCTCACCGTACTGGCCAGGCCAGTGTCGTTATGAACCCACATGCTCCGCATTCGCTGCCGTGGCGATTGAGAAGCACGGGGTAATTAAGGGCATCCGGCTAGGAATCGGTCGGATTCTTCGTTGTAGGCCCGCGGGTGAGGGCGGATACGACCCTGTGCCGGACCGCCATGTACACAAGCGTGACGGCCATCCCGAGAGCGTTCGATAGTGTTTTTCAATCGAACGCCACAGCGAAACGCAAACAGACGCAGCCGGTCCATGGTGTCCGCATTTCTGGTGATAGCGCTGATTGCGACGATCGCATGCGCTGGTGGTCTGAGTCCATCAGGCGGATGGGCAGCTCCGGTGGTTACCGATGATGGAATTATTATTGGCGACAAGAATGGCGATCTGGTTCTCGTCAATCCAGATACGAACTCAGTTACAACCCTGTACCCCGGAGACAATCTGGACCTTGGGAAGATCTACGGGACACCGCTGATTACTACTACTACGATATTTTTCGCCTCATACGATTGCAGAGGCAACGAGTGTGAAGCCAATGTGTCGGGCATCGATCTGGCAACTCGACAATCCGTCTGGGACCCGACCAAACAGTACACGCCGCCCGGACAGGACGAGGGTGATCGAGTCAATCGGGTTCAAGAATTTAACGTTGAAACAGAAATCGTCGGCCGGACGGTACTGGTCGGCGACACCCTGTTATTTGGGACGTCGGAGATCGGTGGCGAAAAAGATCCTGGTGGCTACCTGTTTGCCCTGGATTCAAAGCCCGGACCGGAAGAGTCCAGCCGGGTGAAGTGGACTT
>CAUZOD010000353.1:0-3359 GCA_963581115.1 Phycisphaerae bacterium
CGCACTGTGGGCAGGGAATTCGGAGATGAAGCGGCATAGACTAGAAACACGAAAGCCCCAGCTTATAGTAAATTCACAAGCTAGGGCCCTCTGTACCTATCAGGCGTCTATTCCACAGTCCACACATCACCACGGCGGAGGAGATCGTCGAGCTTGCCCGGTCCAGACTTTTCAACTGCAGTCTCAATTTGTTGGGCCATCAGGGCTTCAATCGTCGGCCTTTCCGTTGAAAACAGCACGCCAAGCGGTGTTGGAAAGTTGGGCGGCGCCATGCGGCTGAGTATATACGCCAGGGTTTGGTCGTGTTCATCGTGTACCAAGAGATCTGAGGTACCTACGCCGTTGCCAAGGCTAACCACTTCCGGCTTTAACCCGTTGAGGCGAATGCCACGCTCTTTGTTCTTTCCAAAAAACATGGGTTTGCCGTGCTCGAGAAGCAATTGGGTGTCGGCTTTGGAGCCTTTATCCTTCAGATGTTCCCATACCCCGTCATTATAGACATTGCAATTCTGCAGGATCTCAAGAAAGGTGCCACCTTTATGGGCGGCAGCCCGTCTGAGTGTCTCTTGCTGGTGTTTCGCTTCAGTATCGATAGTGCGCGCAATAAACGTAGCTTCTGCGCCCAGCACCAATGTCATCGGGTTGAGCGGATGATCGACCGAGCCCATGGGTGTGGACTTGGCTACTTTTCCTAATTCAGACGTCGGAGAATATTGGCCCTTGGTGAGACCATAGATGCGGTTGTTGAAGAGCATGATTTTCAGCTCAACATTACGGCGCAGGGCGTGGATGAGATGATTACCCCCAATACTCAAACCATCGCCATCACCTGTGACGACCCAAATATGGAGGTCGGGCCTGGATATCTTCAGGCCAGTTGCAATCGCAGGAGCACGACCATGAATAGTATGAAAGCCGTACGTGTTCATGTAATATGGGAAGCGGCTGGCACAGCCGATGCCCGAGATGAATACCGCTTTTTCTTTTGGAATGCCAAGCTCAGGAAATATTTTTTGGACCTGGGCCAGAATGGCATAGTCTCCGCAGCCGGGACACCAGCGCACGTCCTGGTCAGAGACAAAATCTTTCCGTGTTAGTTTCACCGCAGCTTCTGTACTCATGATCCTTATCCCTCCAGCATGCGCGCAATCCGAGTCGCAACTTCAGACACCTTGAACGGACGGCCTTGGATCTTGTTGAGCCCAACCGCGTCAATCAGGTATTCCGCTCGGATCAACTTCACCAATTGGCCCATATTCATTTCCGGAACGAGGACCTTGTCGTACTGGCCCAGCACATCACCTAAATCAGCCGGCAGGGGATTCAAATAACGCAGATGCACATGTGCGACTGAGTGGCCTTGTGCCTGGGCGTCTTCGACTGCAGCCGCAATGGGGCCGTAGGTACTGCCCCAACCCAAAACCAACAACTTCCCCTGCTCAGGGCCATCCACCTTGATCGGTGGAATCTCTTGGGTAATCTTCTGTACCTTCTGATGCCGTACCCTCACCATTTGTTCGTGGTTGGCGGGAGCATAGCTGATGTTTCCGGTCAGATAGTCTTTTTCAATGCCGCCAATACGGTGTTCAAGGCCAGGCGTACCCGGCGTGGCCCACGGGCGGGCGAGGGTTGCTTCATCACGCAGATACGGGAAAAAGCCTTGCGGATCAGTCCGAAATTCAACCGGGATGCTCGGCAGATCATCTGCCGACGGCAGCAGCCACGGTTCTGACGCGTTGGCTAGAAAACCGTCAGTCAAAAGAATCACCGGGGTCATATACTTCATCGCGATACGGGCTGCCTCAAAGGCAGCATAAAAACAATCTACCGGAGTCGAGGCAGCAATGACGGGGATCGGTGATTCACCGTGACGCCCGTAGATCGCCTGCATGAGGTCAGTTTGCTCGGGCTTGGTCGGCATGCCGGTACTCGGGCCGGCACGCTGAATATTGGTTATCACCATCGGTAATTCGACTGTAGCAGCCAAACCTATCGTCTCGCCCTTGAGATTCATGCCGGGACCACTCGTCGTCGTAATGCCGAGTGCTCCACCAAAAGCGGCACCCAGCGCTGCGCCAACCCCAGCAATTTCGTCTTCGGCTTGAAACGTATACACGTTGTAGTTTTTATACTCAGCCAATTCGTGCAACACATCGCTAGCCGGAGTAATGGGATAACTGCCCAAGAAGAGCGGGAGTCCAGCCTTCTGCGCGGCAGTAACAAAACCCAGCGCGGTTGCTGAGTTGCCGGTGATATTGCGATAGACGCCGGGCGCAATCTTGGCAGGCTTGATTTCATACGACGAGGCAAACATGTCGGTGTTTTCACCGAGATTGTAACCACCTTTGATAGCAAGGGTGTTGGCGTCGGCTACAGCTGGATTCTTGCCAAATTTTTGCTGGATCCACTCCAACGTGGGGTCAATCGGCCGATTATAAAGCCATGAGACAACACCTAAAGCGAAAAAGTTGCGACTCCGCGTAACCGACCGGTTCGGCAGCCCGGTATCTTTGAGGGCCAGCGTCGTCATCTTTGTGACTTCGACTTTATAGACCTGATATTTATCGAGCGAGTTCCCGTCGAGCGGGTTCTCTTTGTACTCGGCCTTTCGTAGATTAGCGCTGCTGAACTCAGCCGGATCCACGATCAGAATGCCATTTTGTTTCAAATCGGCAATATTGGTCTTAAGAGCAGCGGGATTCATGCACACCAGCGCATCCAGCTCATCGCCCGGAGTGTATACATTTTTATTACTGAAATTTATTTGAAAGGCGCTGACTCCGTATAACGTGCCGGTGGGCGCCCGGATTTCTGCTGGAAAGTCGGGCAGGGTCCCAACATCATTACCAGCCAGAACGGATTCGGATGTAAAGCGGGTCCCGGTAAGCTGCATTCCATCGCCAGAGTCTCCGGCAAAACGAATGACGACACCGTCGAGTTCTTGTGTCGATTTTTGCAGGGGGACGCCCCCTGGATTTGTTGCCATGGAATCTCCTCCTCAGCTGCTGCTACTACACTATTTTTTCGCTCGGAACTGTCACGGGCAAGTACCGGGATACGGATGATCGTGTGATCGGTACAGTATCCGACGTTCTGATGCATTACAAGTTCAGCGTGCCTGCGGACTGTCACCTAGGTTACAAAAAATGCAAAGAAAACGGCATAATTGCCCATACCCGGTCCCTCTTCCACGGCCAGGTCGCCGTATTGCTCCCTGGGAGAAGACGCAAAATCGTCGGCAAGTGCAACAGCGATGAGGGCTTGGGAAATCGTTCGATGCCAACAGGCCAATTGTCAGGCACCCCAACCTGATGTTTGACCTCGGCTATTGCTTCTTCCAGCCCACCTATCGCGTCAAC
>CAUZOD010000354.1:0-3335 GCA_963581115.1 Phycisphaerae bacterium
TTGCACAGTCCTAGAAAAATTCAATCTCTGATCAGAATTGACGGGTTATTGGCTGATAATTGCCGCACCATACCCAGATCATGGCAGTGCTGCAGCAGCGATTGCACTGGCGATTGAATGGGTGCGAATGTGGCTGATGCTCAGCCACCAATCGGTGATCCCCAGTCTCTGAGCAACGTCGATACAGCGGCCATGGAGAACAACACCAGGCATTCCGCTGGCGGAACGCACGATTTCGGCATCGGTCCAAGCAATCCCACCGGACCAACCCGTGCCCAGAACCTTGAGGATCGCTTCCTTGGCGGCAAAGCGGCCCGCCAGATGCTCCAGTTGCCGTGCGGGATTGGCTTGGCAGTATGCCCGTTCGGCTTCCGTGTAGCATCGGGTCAAAAAGCGATCAGAATGGGTTTCGAGCATCCGGGAGATTCGGTTGCTATCGACAATGTCCACGCCATGGCCAACGATTCGCATTGCGCGAGGGTATCTCCTCCGATGAGCGAGGTCCAGATAGCTGTTCCCGAGATTCCCCGACGTGTGCCTCAAGGTGGCGAAGCTACTCGCTGCTATCGTAAGGATCACCCCCGGCCCAAGTGATGGGCCGGAGTAGAATTATGCCATGGATACGGCCCCCTATTGCTTCGTGTTAGGCGTAATCACCTTGCTCGGGGGTATTCCCCTGCTGGTTGCGGGAGCCCCGACAGCACGTTGGTTCCAGCGGCTGGGTGACGACGCGGTGATGTCGCGCATCTTGGGGGCAGGCTTTTTGGCCCTATCGGCCCTGGTATTGATCGAGAATCCCAGCGTCGGCACCGATCTGGCCGGGTTGATCCGGCTGTTGTGCTGGTTCGTGTCCGTTAAGTCGCTGATGTTCTGCTGGCGGCCTTCCTGGCACACCTACCTGCGACAACGCCTGTTCGCCAGCACAGCCTGGCGTCTGGTGTCTGCCTTGGCAATGATTGCCTGGGGCGTGATTTTTGTCGCCGCCGGGATCCGGATCCAAGGTGGTTGAATCCGATGGCCCGGTTCCTGCCTGCTTGCGCTGCTCGCGGTGCCCCGGCTATCATGGGCGCATGGATCAGGAACTTCATCCGATTGCCCAGAAGGTTCATGCCGGTTATCGGCTGACGGCGCAAGATGCGATGGTCATGTTACGCACGCGTGATATCTGGTCATTGGGCGAACTGGCCAGCCATGTCAGGCACCGGTGTCATGGGCGCGCCGCCTACTACAACGTCAACCGTCACCTGAACTATTCCAATATTTGCGCATTGTCCTGCAAGTTCTGCGAGTTCTACCGCAAGAAGGGCCAGGAAGGCGCATATGAATATTCCGTCGAACAGATTGCTGAACAAGCCGCCGCCGCCGCCGCTGCCGGTGCAACGGAATTACACGTGGTCGGTGGTCTACATCCGTGGTTGCCGTTCGAATATTACACCGACATGCTGCGAGCTATCCGGCGTGTTGCCGCGACCCTCCACATCAAGGCTTTTACTGCAGTGGAGATTGTTCACTTGGCACGGATCAGCCGCCGTCCCCGGGACGTGCGCCGGATATTAGAGGATCTGCGCGATGCCGGCTTGGGATCGCTGCCTGGCGGCGGGGCCGAAGTGTTCGATGACCGTGTGCATGATGAAGCATTCAAGGGCAAGATCCGCTCGCAGACCTGGCTGGACGTCCATCGCACTGCACATGAATTAGGGATTGCATCCAACGCAACAATGCTCTATGGACATATCGAATCGCTCGAAGATCGCGTTCATCACCTCATGATGCTCCGTGACGCCCAGGACGAGGCAGAACGCGACGGTCATCCGGCCCGGTTTCAGACAATTATTCCCCTCCCATTTTTTCCAAATGGATCTGAGTTGGAGCACCTGCCGGGTCCCAATGGGCTGGATAATCTGCGGATGCTCGCGGTTTGCCGTTTGATGCTGGACAATTTCGCCCACGTCAAGGCATTCTGGATCATGCAGACCCTATCGATGGCGCAAGTAATGTTGGATTTTGGAGCCGATGACATTGATGGCACCGTAGTTTGGTATGACATAACCAAGGTGGGCGGAGATGACACGCACCAGGAGGTCACCGTTGCAGATCTGCGGGGTGCGATCATTGAGGCTGGTTACGAACCGGTTGAACGAGACACGCTCTATCGACGGGTGACTCGGCAAGGCGCAGCATGGCAGACCGAGACATCTGCCAATCCCGTGGGAGTTTGACTGCTGTAGTGTCAAGTCACCCTCACAACTCCAAGACCGCAATCGTCACCGGCGCCGGTAGTGGCATCGGTCGAGCATTGGCACTGCAGTTGGGTACGGATGGTTATCACGTCGTGCTGGTATCTCGAACTGAATCCAGTTTACGTGAAACCGCCAGCGCATTCGCCGACCCTGCTACCGCGATGGTTTCAGTGGCGGATTGGTCTAAATCTGACCAGATCAAGACAGTGCTGGATCGCACGCTCGAATATTTTGGGGGTATTGACTTGGTGGCAAACGTCGCTGGCATGGCATCGCTGGTGCCGATCGAGCAGGTGACAGCCGAGTTATGGCGCGATTGTGTGGATAGCAATCTTAGCACGATCGTGCTTTCAACCGCGGCGGTGTGGCCCATTTTCAAGAAGCAAGGTTCAGGGCTGATCGTCAATATCTCATCGATGGCCAGCTTCGATCCATTTCCCGGCTTGGACATCTATGGTGCGGCCAAGGTTGCCGTAAACCTGTTCACTCGCTCCACGGCACGGCATGGAGCGGAGATCGGTGTCCGAGCCGTTTGCATTGCACCCGGAGCAGTGGAAACGCCCATGCTCCGCGGCCTGTTCGGCTTGGACCAGATTCCTCGGGCCAAGACCCTCACACCTGAACAGGTTGCTTCGACCATCTGCGATTGCATTACGGGGTATCGCGCTTTTGAGTCGGGGGAAACGATACAGTTGCCGAGTCCCGCCTAAGAGCAGGAGATTCAGGCTGCCACAAGTCACCATCGCACTGTTTCTACGCAGTGATGGGCACACCTTATGCTTATCTCCTAGGCATGCCCATCATCCACTTGACCCGCAATGTGGGCATCGTCACTATCAATGTGGGCGCGAGCAATTTCGTGAAAAATATGGCCCGGGTGGGACTCGAACCCACACTGGAGCGATTTTAAGTCGCTTGCCTCTGCCGATTGGGCTACCGGGCCGTATCTTGTAAGCATTTGTTATATCAAATCTTGGTGCAATCCTCTTGCCGCGGTCCAGGTTAGTAGACCTGCCCCCGATTACCTACGGCTAACATATCCCCCTCTAGAAAGAGAAGTATCAGGGGATACGGTCATCATATTCCGATTTAAGC
>CAUZOD010000355.1:0-3334 GCA_963581115.1 Phycisphaerae bacterium
CAGCGACTGCTCCAGTGCCTGCTCCATATCCACGCCATGCTTGATCTTGTCTGCCAGGTATACCGCGATCACCTCGGAATCGTTCTCGGTGCGGAACCGGTAACCACGCTGTTCCAACCGGCGACGGAGCTTGAAGTAATTGGTAATTTGGCCATTGTGGACGATTGAAACATCACTGAAACCATACGCCCAGAAAGGATGCGCGGTGGACGGGTTCACATCACTTTCAGTGGCCAGGCGCACGTGCCCGATACCGTAAAACCCTTCGAACGAGGCACAGCCGAATCGCCGCTGGATGTCGTCAGCGGTACCCTCGTCCTTGATAATCTGCAGGCTGTGGCCAGCTGAGAAAATCTCCACCCCTTCGATCGCTTCAACCGCATAGCTCAACGACTGAACATCGCCACCAAACGACCCCGCCAGACATCCGTGAGCACCATCCCGCCATTGGTCCGACACCACAAAGCCATGGTCGTCGAGGACCCGCTGCACGGCGCCATGGCGATCCGACCACGCCTGCGGATCGCCGCATAGATCCGTGTTCAGAAAGACCCGAAGAATCAGCAGGCCGCCTGCCGGTCCGTACATCGCCAAACCCGTACTGTCCGGTCCGCGGTGCTGGCAGCCATGAAGCATTTTCAGCAACGAGTCGCCCACCTGGCCCGAACCATCCTTAAAAAGGATGCCAGTGATACCACACACAGTCCATCTCCTACGAATTGTTTAAAAACTGGTCAGTAACCAAACGAGCCAGAACCGGCCCACACACACCAGATCATACCGGTCCGGCCCATGTATATCAATACTTTTGACTGCTGAAGGGCACAGGAAGTTGTAATTGCAACCCTTGACCAGAGCCCAATCGTGAAAATCCTTCATCACAATGACGAAGAGCATCGGCTTCACCACTATCTGTCTGAACGCGGCCACCAAAACGTGGTCATCTCCGCACAGACAGATCCCAACATGGCCATCGATCGTGAGCAATTTGACGCAGCGTTCATCGGATTGCACCCACATGGGCTGCAACTGATCCGGAAGTTGCACCGCCGCAATCCCGACTGCCTGGTCAGCATGATCACCGCGGATCGCAATACCCGGATTGCGGTCGAAGCCATGAAACTGGGTGCGTTCGACTATCTGCTGATCCCACTGAATTACACCGAGGTCGAACGCACGGTCATCATGATGACACGCGAACACGAAGGCCAACGCGAACGACTGGGTCTGGAGGGCCGCCTGGACCTGGAGAACCAAGCCGCCTCTGCAGCCAAGACCGATACGGTACTACCGTTAGGAACGCTGCGGCAGATCGTCTGGCAGGTCGAACGCTCTGCGATCCGCCGAGCACTTCGACATGCCCGCGGCAATATTTCCGAAGCCGCCCGTCACTTGGATATCAGTCGAACCACGTTATACGCCAAGCTTCAGTAACTGCTGACGCCTTCGGACAACCTTCCCACAAGCCCTCGCCCGTCGGTGTGCTTTAATGCTATGGTGTTGGGCCGTTGACCGGTGTACATCGCGGCGCAATTCAATGGGCGGGCCTTTGCAAACACTTGTGGATGACATCGTTGTCCAGGAAAACGTGCTTGTTCCCATGCGCGACGGTGTTGGGATGGCCACTGACCTCTACCTGCCTGCTCACAACGGCAAGCCACTGGCGGACCTGCCGACACTGCTCTATCGCACGCCATACAACAAGACCACAAGCTCACATGCCACCGGTGACGGTCATTGGTTTGCGCGTCACGGGTATGCCGTGGTCATGCAGGATTGCCGTGGTTGCTTCGAATCGGGTGGTAACGTCAACTTCCTGCTGCCCGAGGCCGAAGACGGCTATGACACGCTGAACTGGATCGCAGACCAGCCGTGGTCCAACGGTCAAGTGGGCACCTGGGGCACCAGTTGGTCCGGATGGACACAAACCGCCATGGCCTCACTGGGTCCACCACAACTGGGCGCCATGATCCCAAACATGAGTGGCTCCAATGCCCACAGCAGCACGGTGCGGCATGGCGGCGCAATGGAACTTCGGTTTATCGCTTGGGCGTTCTGGCATTCAGCGGGAAACACTCAAGCACAACTGAAATCCGAACCCCATATTGACTCCGCCCTGAACCTGGGTGCCAATTCATTTGCCCAATGGCTCCAGCGCATGCCCATCCGTCGCGGCCAGACCCAGCTGCGGCTGGTGCCGGCCTATGAGAACTGGGCAATCGAGCTGTTAACACATAGCGACTACGACGACTATTGGCGGCATCCCAGCTGGGCGCCGTCGGAACACTGGGATCGATTTCCCGATGTGCCAATGCTGCTCGTCGGTGGCTGGTATGACTCCTACACGCGTGCAACGTTTGAAAATTTTATCGGTCTGTCATCACGGAAAAAGGGCCCAGTCAAGGTGCTGGTTGGGCCATGGGTGCACGGCCATGTCACGGTCGAAAAATCATTCGCCGGTGACGTGGAGTTCGGTCCGGACGCTGCACTGGCGAATTTTCGCGACTTGCACCTGGGCTGGTTCGACGCTGCACTAAAGGGCCACGGCTCGGCGATTGAAGACCAGCCAACGGTGCGCCTGTTCGTCATGGGTGGCGGTGGCGGTCATCGCAGCAACGATGGGCGGTTGTTCCACGGTGGGCGATGGCGAGACGAGAACGAATGGCCTCTGACCCGCACTCGCTTTACGCCTTATTACCTCCACCACGACCAGGTGCTGCGCCCGCAGCCAGCACAAGAACATGCCGCAAGCATCACCTATCGCTTCGACCCTTCGAATCCCGTGCCCTCGATCGGGGGTGGTGTCTCCTCGCTTCAGGCTATGGGCCCGATGCCCCGAGGACTGGCCGATCCGGGTGTGCTGACCTTTGGCGCCCGCGCTGATCCGATCATGGATCCCGGCGGATTCGATCAGACTGAGGCGCCGCAATTCTACGGCTGCAAACCGCCTTACCTGCCACTGGGTTCGCGCAGTGACATCGTCGTATTTCACAGCGAGATCCTTGAACAAGATGTGGAGGTCACCGGCCCGATCACCGTGACCCTGTGGGTTTCGTCAACCTCCATTGACACAGACTTCACCGCCAAGCTGATCGATGAGTATCCGCCCAGTGCAACGTATCCAATGGGATACGCGCTGAACCTGACCGACAGTATCATGCGTCTTCGCTATCGCCACGGGCCACAGAGCGCCCAGTTTCTTCCGCCGGGGCAGATCGACCAGCTGACGATCACGCTTTACCCGACAAGCAATCTCTTCGTTGCCGGGCACCGTATCCGCCTTGATATCTCCAGTTCCAATTTTCCCCGCTTCGACGTTAATCCCAACACCGGC
>CAUZOD010000356.1:0-3325 GCA_963581115.1 Phycisphaerae bacterium
TGGCACGGGCTGCACTGGAGTCGATTGCCTACCAGGTTGTCGACGTTCTGGACGCGATGCAGGCCGACGCTGGCCTGCGGGTGCAGGAGATGCGAGTCGACGGCGGAGCAAGCGTCAACAACCTGCTGATGCAGTTTCAGGCAGATGTATTGGGCTGTGCAACGGTGCGTCCACGTTGCATTGAAACAACCGCCCTAGGAGTGGCATATCTTGCGGGGTTAGCGGTCGGATACTTTGATGACCTTGGACAAATCGCTCGCCAGTGGCAGGTCGATCGTCGGTTCGAACGCACCTTATCTGAATCGGATATCAGACAATTTCGGGCGGGTTGGGCCAAGGCCCTGCAGCGAGCGGTGGGTTGGGCTGATTCATGAATCGCGATGAAATGGTCGGCCGGATTGAGGCGACAAGTCGAGCGGACATCGTGATTGTCGGCGGTGGGGCGACGGGGCTGGGCTGTGCAATCGATGCCGCAACGCGCGGATATGAAACGGTACTTCTGGAGGGAGGCGATTTTGCCCAGGGCACAAGTTCACGTAGCACGAAGTTGATTCATGGCGGGATCCGTTACCTTCGCCAGGGAAACTTTGCGCTCGTGCTTGAAGCGCTGAAGGAGCGAGGGCTGTTGCGGCGCAACGCTCCGCATCTGGTCCACAACCGGGCCTTCGTGGTGCCTAACTACGACTGGCGGGGGGCACCGTTCTACGGTTTCGGGCTCAAGCTTTATGACGTGATGGCGGGACAGATGGGATTTGGGAAGTCGCAGTTGCTCTCACGGGATCAGACTATTGCGCGAATCCCCACGATTGAACCCGAGGGTTTGCGGGGTGGGGTGATCTATCATGACGGACAATTTGACGATGCTCGATTGGCAATCGGGCTTGCCCGAACCGCAGCTGACCAGGGTGCGGCGGTGGTGAATTACATGCCGGTAGTGGAGTTGATGAAAGATCAGGATGTAGTCGTGGGTGTGGTGGCACGTGACCTGGAGGCGCAGCGGGAGTATCAGGTCAAGGCCAAGGTTGTCATCAATGCCACCGGTGCATTTTCCGATGCGGTGCGACGGTTGGATGAACCGAACGCAGTTCCAATGATCTGTCCTAGTCAAGGATCACATCTGGTGTTGGATCAAACGTTTCTACCCGGCAACAGCGCGATCATGATCCCCCGAACGTCGGATGGACGCGTGGTGTTCATGATCCCGTGGCATGCTCGCGTTTTAGTGGGCACAACGGATACCCCGGTTGAACGTGTCGTCGAGAACCCAAAGCCCCGATCGGAAGAGGTGGAATATCTTCTGAGCCATGCGGCCCAGTATCTGACCAAGGATCCGGCACCAAGCGACGTGCTCAGTGCCTTTGCCGGTATCCGCCCATTAGTGGCGCCGGGCAATGGGCAATCCACGGCTTCGGTGTCTCGCGAGCACACCATCTACATTTCTCACAGTGGCCTGCTGTCCATTGCCGGCGGCAAGTGGACAACGTATCGCAAGATGGCTGAAGATGCCGTTGATCAAGCAGCCGAACTGGCTGGCCTCCAGATGGTGGCGTGCTCTACCGATGCCCTGGCGATTCACGGTCATGACCCCGGTGCTGACGCATCCCATGCACTAGCAGGTTACGGTACCGATGCGACTCTGGTGTCGGCTTTGGGGCGATCACAGCGTCTCCATGATGCAGTGGACGCCACCGAGTCCCAAGTGCTATGGGCGGTTCGGCACGAGATGGCGAGAACCATTGAAGACGTTCTAGCCCGGCGGACACGTTGCCTGTTACTTAACGCTCGGGCCAGTATCGCTGCTGCTCCGCGTGCGGCCGAATTGGTTGCTGCCGAACTGGGTCGCGATGAGCGTTGGCAGGATCAGCAGGTCGCAGCGTATACCCAAATCGCGAAGGACCACGTGTGGGATTAGATAAGAGGCAGGTTGTTTTGACCACGGAATCGCATCTCGCTTATTTCTAATGCGGTCATGTTTGCTTCGTTTTTGGCAACAAATTCTTGATATAATAAATAGTTGTCAAAGAAGGAGAACCATATGGACATCACTCTTGCAGCCGGACAACGGGTAGCGGTAGCGGTGGCGGGCCTGTTTGCCATGGTGGCAGCAAATGTTGTGGTGGCCGATGACTGGCCCCGGTTTCTAGGATCACATTACGATGGCATCTCTCGGGAGCGCGGGTGGAACAAGGACTGGCCTGTAGAGGGGCCCCGCACGCTTTGGCGCAAGAATGTTGGGATTGGAGCGTCATCGGTTGCGGTGATGGGTGACCGGCTCTACACCATGGGTAATCGGGACGACCGCGATATCATCTGGTGTATCGATTCCGCGACTGGAACCGTGCTCTGGCGTAAGGAGTACAGTTGCAAGCTGGACCGGCGCATGTTTGAGGGTGGCCCCGGTGCGACACCCACCATCGCCGATGGCCGTCTGTTCACGTTGGCCCATGACGGGCAGCTTCATTGCTGGGGTGCCGAGGATGGATCGCCGCTCTGGCGGCGAGACCTGCGGGATGATTTCGATGGTCGTCGCCAGCAATGGGGGTTCTGCGGGTCACCGCTGGTTACAGAAGACAAGCTCATCATCGATAATGGGGGCCGTGAGAGCTCAACCATCGCCTTGGATCCTGCGACCGGCCAATTGCTCTGGGCCAGCGGTTCCGACAAGATCGGTTACGCTTCGCCAGTGGTGGCGCGTTTCGGATCGCATCGCGTCGTCCTGCTCATGAAGGCCACCGCGTTAGTAGGTCTGGAACTGGATTCAGGACAGGAACTGTTTCGCCACCCGTGGGAGACCGGGTACAAAGTCAACGCTGCGACCGCTCAGGTCGCCGGTCATCGCATCTTCATCTCGTCTGGGTACGGCCGGGGTTGTGCCCTCTTGAACGTACGCGACGACGGGCTGGAACTTGTCTACGAGAACAAGCACATGGCCAACCAGATGGACACCTCGGTGATCTACGAAGGTCACGTCTATGGCATTTCGGGCAATGATAACAGGGGCCAACTCGTGTGTATGGCTCTGGATGACGGCTGTGTAAAGTGGACCCAGGGCGATACGAAGACGGGAACCGTGGCTCTTGCCGACGGGTATTTGATTGTGCTTTCAGAAAAGGGCGGACTTCTGCGGGTCGGCCCCGCGTCGCCAGACGGATTCAAACCGACCGGACGTGCAGTGGTGTTCAAGGGTCGCAGCTGGAGTGTACCGGTGCTGGCAAACGGCCGCCTGTTCGCGAAGAATAATGACGGCGACCTGGTCGCCTTGGAGGTGCGAACGCCATGAATCGTGGTGCACTTTCGATTATCGTGCTGGCGCTTGCCGGACCGG
>CAUZOD010000357.1:0-3318 GCA_963581115.1 Phycisphaerae bacterium
GTCGGGTTACCCAGCATCCGGCTTAATCGCGGTGGTTTCATCAAATTTACCGACGCCACAGGCACACCTATGGCCGCCGAACCGGGTGATGTGGTTCGTGGCCGCTTCGATTTTGTGGCTGTGCAGGGCAATACCGCCTTTGCCCTGACCAATGACATCGATGCCATGGTGGATCGCACTGCCGATGAAGATCTGAACCCGCCCTATACCAAGTGGACTACAGGATTCGGTCAAGCATTCATCCCCCTGCAACCTGATCTGGGTGGCTGGCAAGGTCATATCATGGATCCCTATGTGGTGGCGCAGTTGGAGTTCATCTCTGGCTTCAACCAGGAATACCTCGGATCGCGAGTCACAACGCCAGATAAGCCGCAGTGCCTTGAAACTGGAAAGGTCAATTGCGCTGCCAACATCGAACTGGTACCCGACCAGGACTTCTGTTCCAAAGACCTTATGGGTATGTCCAACCAATGTGGCCCGGGCACTCTTCCCCTTGATCAGATGCGCCAGACGCAGGATGACGATTTCACACGCTACCAGACACTGGAACTGGAATACACCGTTGGCGAGGACATCTGGAAGCTCTGGATGGATGGAGTCGAAGTCTCTACCCAGTACACCGAGGAAACTGATACTGGCGGCAGAGATATTGACCAGGAGTGGGGACTGCCTGTTCCGGTAGGTCAGCCCGCCCCGCCCATGGGCCAGCAACAAATTAACGGTGTGATCTTTGGTACCACGGGCGATCGCTCCAATTATGGCAACAACAAAAACAGCACTGCCCTGGTCGTCGATGACATCTGCTTCACCATCAATGAGTCCCTGGACGGCTGTTTCGCTAGCGGCCCCACACCACTACTCGGCGATGCCAACAATGACAATCAAGTCACCGGCGGTGACCTGATCGCCGTGCAGCAGAACTTCGGTAGCGTTGATCCCAACTCGCCCTCCGACGGACTGTTTACCGGCGACGCCAACGACGACGGTCAAGTCACCGGTGCCGACCTGATCGCCGTACAGCAGAACTTCGGTACTGTAACCACCGCAGCCCCGGTACCTGAGCCGGTCACCGCGGCCCTGATGGGCCTGGGACTGCTCGCAGCCACCAGGCGAAGACGACGAGCCTGAGAGAGTATTCGTTTGCCAATGAACCGGATTTAACCAGCGAGGACCCGCTCAGCAGCGGGCCTTCACATTGAATGGCCCATCGCATGACAGAGGAGAAAGATATACCAGGCCATGGGCCTAATCACAAGATGACCGCGGCTCGATTGTTTCGAGCCAGATCAATCTGAACCCCATGCAATGCCTTTTTGAAAAAAAAGAATCGCCACATGCAAACGAATCATTACTAGATCGCAATACTGATGCTGGTCGCGTAGACCGCCTTGCCCGCGATGGCTGTTGTCGTGCTCGATGAAAACTTCGAAGATGATGTCGTAGACGACTCAGGTAATTTCGAGATCGCCAATGACGACCAGGTGCTGATTAAACACCAGCTCAACGGCCCGCCCACCAACGTGGGTAAGCCCGGGACATGGATCCCCAATCAATACGACGTCGACCGTATGGGATTTACCGGTTCCAACGGTGAGTGGTTCGATGAAACCGATGTCAATCCCGACACCAATTGGCAGTTCGGAATGATCCGGGACCTGACAAAGATCCGCACCCTACCGCCGTTGTCATCGGATGGCAGTAATCGTGACACACACATCCCCGAACGCCCCGGCAATGAAGGATTCCTGATCAGCCACCACCAGGGTGACTGCCAGACAGCGTATCCCTGCAACATTCTCGGGGAAGTGGGGTTTCTCAGCGCTCGGCTCAATCGTGGCGGATTCATCCAGTTTACCGATACCGACAGCAACCCCGTGATCGCCCAGAAAGGCGACACACTCAGGTTTGCCATGGATTTCGCCGACGATGGAGGCAATACCGCGATCGCGTTTACCAATGATATCAATGCGATGGTAGAGCGTACTGCCGACGAGGATCTGAACCCACCCTATACCAAATGGTCCGTAGGATTTGGACAACCATTTAGGCCCCTGCAACCGGATCTGGGCGGATGGCAGGGCTATGCCATGGACCCGCACGTGATCATCCAGGTGGAATTCATCAACGGGTTCAATAAGGACTGGTTTGGATCCCGCCTGCAAAACGAAGGGAAAGTTTCCACGGGCTTATGCAAGGAAGGCAATGGCGTCAACTGCAGTCGCAACATTGAACTGGTCCCGGATACTGATTCGTGCTTTTCCGACCCGTTCGCTATGGGCCAGTGTCATACCACGGATTCAAATTATGTTCGCAAAGGCGAATACGGTGATTATTTACGTTACCAACACCTTGAGCTGGAATACACGATCGGGAATCCGACCTACAAGATGTGGCTCGATAGCCTCGAAGTTTCTGCGCAAAGTACATATGGACGGGCGATTCCCGTAAGCCAGCTGCCATTTCAAGTCGACGGTGTTGATATGGGCCTGATCGGTGAAGTACAAATCGACGGGCTTGTCATCGGCACTACCGGTGATCGCGCCAATTATAGCAACAACAAGAACAGTACCATGCTGGTGGTTGATGACCTGTGTATCACCATCAACCAGGCGATTGACGGCGCCTGTTTCAATGACAGCAGTGGTCCCACACCACTGCTCGGTGATGCCAACAACGACGATCAGGTCACCGGCGCTGACCTGATCGCCGTACAGCAGAACTTTGGCAGCGTTGATCCCAACTCGCCCTCCGACGGACTGTTTACCGGCGACGCCAACGATGACGGCCTGGTCACAGGCGCAGACTTGATCGCGGTGCAACAGAACTTCGGAAACGTCGCCGCAACAGCTGCAGTACCCGAGCCGGCCACAACGGGGTGGATGATTGTGCTGATGATGAGTTTGAGAAGTCGCCGCCGACGTGCGCAAGGCCAGTAACCGTGCTGGTAAACATGGCGGGCAGGAACGGTGGCCCGCTGATGGCAGGCAAGATCCTGTTAGCGATCGCGCCTAAGCTCGCCACGTGGTTGCGGCGCAATGCACGATCCCGTCGGACTCGATGAAGTAATACGTGGTGAAGATCGTCCCGTCTGGAAGCTGCACCGAAAGAGGATATCCCAGATCGCCAGGACAGTTCCCTCCCAAAGGGTTCCCCCATCTCGCAACCGCATCATTGCGCAGAACGACTTCGTTCTTCATGTCCCAGGTGCGTCCCCCATCAGCGCTCAAGACCGCACGAATGCCCATGGGATCCCTGCGGTAGCTGTAAACGCACAGGATCCTGCCGTCATTAAGCTTGAGCAGATGAGGCGGATAGCCC
>CAUZOD010000358.1:0-3313 GCA_963581115.1 Phycisphaerae bacterium
AGTTCTCCCGAACTGCTGAAATCGTCCCGAGCGATCATCCCGTCAGCTGCCGCCAGGCCATTGGCAAATTCATGACTGAAACTGCTTCTGGTCCCCAGACCACACGCCAACACGGCCGTCATTAACAACTGAACATGCTTCATGTTCGTCTTCCAGCTTCAGAAATCATCAATTCACTGATCGGATCTGACAATTCACTAGAGAAATCACCAACGGTCCTTCGTGACAGGCATGGGATCCACAGCGGACCAATATCGGTTTCCCGCTGGCTGGGTAAACTCCAGCGGTAAATCCAGTATACCAAGGGCAGGCACCGAAGCAATTTTTTCTCTCCTGGAAATGTGCCTGTAGCGGACCGGCAGGCAGCGAAAAGGGCGTATCGCCCACCGTCTGCCTGATCAACCAGCGGATGTTGGGAAGAACTTTACCAAGTCCGGGCAAGCCGGATTACATGATCCCGGGAACTTTCACCAGGCATTATTGCCCGGCCGCTTCCTGCAACTTTCTGATTCTTTCCCGCCAGAGCTGTATCCGCTTTTCGAGGTTTCCCCCTTCCCTGATTTGATTGATTTTCCAGTCAGCGGCGGCCTGCAGGGTTGGCAGAAATTCATCCGGTCGCGAAATGCGAACTACCTCGACCGCTAGCCGCTCCTTCCGCACGCGACTGAGCAACACCGGATCATCGGCAGCGTCCGCTTCTGCCTTGTCGAAAATCTTACCCGCCCGTTGGATAATGTCCTTGGTCAAATATCGCGCTTTGACCGACCCGAAACTGTCTACCTTCATCCAGGGATTGCTGTCCTCTCTGGGAAGTAGCACGTGCAGTGGTTCCCCTCCGGCTTCATAGACCTTGCCATCATTTGTGCGAATCTTCATCTGCGGATTCTGCTCTTCATGGTCCTGCAACGCCTGTTCCAATTCAGCCTGCTTGTCCGCTGCCAACGTCGACCAGGCGATCCGGCCCACACAGCCGGGAAACCTGGAGCAAATCAGCCACGGTCCGTGGTAAAAACTGCGCCGTAACTCCAGTCCCTCGCCACACATCGGGCAGATCGCATCGGTAGCCAGCGGCCGTCGCTCGGGCAGCTCGACTTCTGAACCCCGCACCCGCAGCACTCCCTGGCAATTCGGGTGCTCGTCGCACGCCAGAAAGGGTTGGTGCTCTCCTGGATGTTTCAGCATCAAACGACCTGATGCCGGACAAATCACGTTGGTAGGCAATGGCTTCAACTGCTTGGGACCCCATGCCACGTGGCCACGCATCATGGTGATGTATTGCTCGATTGCCTCGGCAGCCGTTCCATAATACGCCTGCAGAAACTTCTCCATTTCACTTGCGAAATCGCATTGGGGATCCCACATCACCCGCGCCAACAGATAGGCCCGCAACTCGGCAAACTCACCGCCACCACTGGAGGGCGCCTGGTTAAAAACTCCCTTGACATTATTTTTGACGAAATACTGTATATTCGGTTGCAACGTGTGAAAGTTAGGGAACGGTTGCAGGTAATTGCTAAAGACGGTCTGGTAATCCCACACATACATCTGCCCGCAACGCTCGCCCCATTCGCGCAAAAATTCGGCCATGTGCCAGCTGTCTCCACAATTTTCATCGATCGGATGCGCCCGACAGGCCTGTGCCGTGGCGAATCGCACCATCACATTGTCACGTGGCCGGGCAAAGCGGGGCGGTGGACAGGTGGGCGAATAGGCAAGCGTGTCCAGCATTACATCCGGATGCTCATCCCGAATCCGGTCCGCTACCAGATTGGTCAAATGCAATACGGGTGCCGCCCGGCTACGTTCGTAGTCAGTCAACGGTCCGCATAATTCACATGTGCAGAATCCTCCCCCGTCGTTGGCGATTACTGAAAAAAATTTCGCCTTCGGATCCTGGCTGATCCAAAAGCGAATCATTTCGGTCACGCGATCCACTACCTGGGGATGACTGGTGCAAAGCTGGCTGGTACTGCGTTTGCCATTGTTGAATGCGAAAAGCTCTGGGCGCTCTCCGATTTCACCAGCATTGATGAAATATTTGAACGTGTGCCACGCCTGGGTACGGTAGTAGGTGTTCTTTCCACCATGCTTCTCTGTGACTGCCGTATTCTGTCCATTCAGCCGATTACGGGCCGCCCAGTCACCAGCGAACGCCTCGCGATACCAGGCTGATCGATATTCCAGCGCCGGCACCTTGGTCTTATTGAGCGGACCAAGCTGAATCGTTGACTGACGCGGAATATGTGTCACTGCCGGGGTCACTCCCTCATCGGCAAACCAGCGACAGCCGAGTTCCCCGTCAAGAAACTCGTACACTGCATACAACGTCCCTCGCGGTGGCCCGCCGGTCAGTACCAAGTGGGGTCCTACCGTCCTGATGACCAGCCCTTCCTCACCCAACGCTTGATAATCAATCTCAGGCAACACGCTCTCAAGAACCGCACTCGGCCCGACCAATACCATGGGCCCGTCGGTTGCCTTATTCGACACTGCTAGTCGCGCCCCGCTGATCTGCTCAATCACCGTCACCAATTCCTCGGCTGCATAGCGTTGTGAGGGTGAACTGTTCGGTGAAATGACAATCGTGTATTCCGACTGCTTAACATGGACCAGCGTGATGTCCTGCCTTTTTCCGCCACCGATCAACAGTGGCAGAGCCAAAAGAATCAACAAGCCAACGTTGGTGGAACGAAACCGGTCAGCCATCATGTTCTTGCACTCCCTACGTAACAATTGGTCGGCGGGCCCAGCGGGTTCCTCTCTCCGCAGCCCAATCACCGATCCTGATACTGACCCATAATAAGGAAGAAAGTGTCTTGATTGTAGTAGGCCAACAGCCCACGCTCTGCCGTCCAGGTACCAGATCCCTTCGGTACTATGGGTAACCCAGCTCGACGCAATGGCTGCCAGAACAGGCGCCAACGATGGCCGGCCACCATACAGAGGATGTCGCGAAAGCTTTCGTTGAGGTCCTGCTGTTGCAAATCGGTCCATGCTCGTCGGTGTCGCCCTTGTCCGGATAAAGTATTGCGGCGGTGCGGCATTAGAATTAGAATCCTCAGAATGACTCAACCGGGATGAGACAACCTGGGGCACAGCACCCGGCGGGCTGGAATCGGATACCTCAAGACCCGAACTTGAAGTCAATGATCGGGGTGAATATGAAATCAGCTAACAGAATCTTCTCGCTGGCCGCCTGGGGTCTTTATCTGTGGCTTGCCAACACAACGGTGGCGCAAGAATGGACCCGCTTTCGAGGTCCCAATGGAACCGGTATCAGCACCGCCCGGGGAATCCCCTCGGGCTTTTCCCT
>CAUZOD010000359.1:0-3282 GCA_963581115.1 Phycisphaerae bacterium
CATGATGGACGGGACCAGCTTGTGCGGTACCGGGTGCACCTCTACCGCTCTCGGGGTTCCATGACGGCTGCAATGCGCCGGATCAAGCGGAATATCCCCTCCTTCGAACAATTGATGCTGCCACCGGCCTACGAGAAAGTGATGTCATTGCGGCCTAAGGGCATCATCGTCATCGGTGGCGAAACGGGAAGTGGAAAGTCCACAACGCTGGCCTGCATGATCGACTACATCAATTCTCGTCGTGAGAAGCACATTGTCACGATCGAGGATCCGATCGAATACGTGATCGGCAACGGCAAGTCGAAGATCAACCAGCGAGAGCTCGGCCAAGATTTTTCGACGTTTCCTGATGCGTTGCGTGCCGTTGTTCGTGAGGATCCCGATGTCATCATGATCGGAGAGCTTCGTGATAATGAGACCGTTCGTGCAGCGATTGCAGCAGCTGAAACCGGGCACCTGGTACTCACGTCACTGCACATTGCCAGTGCGGCCGAAGCGGTACACCGGATTCTGTATTTCTTCCCACCTCACGAGGAGAATTCAGTGCGCCAAAATATGAGCGGTACGCTCATTGCAGTACTCAATCAGATCTTGCTGCCGACTGCGCCAGAAGCGGTTCGTCGTGGCATGCCCAAACGCATTCCCGCTACCGAAGTACTGATCAACAACTCAGTGGTGCGGGAGTATTTACGTGATCCTGATCATGACCGGAACCTGATGGACCTGATCAGTGAGCAGGGAGGGGATCTGTCGGGAATGCATGATTTCAATTTTTCTCTGAAGCAACTCTGCGAGAAGGAACTCCTGGGCACGGATGTCGCCATCGAAGCCTCCTTGCGACCTGAACACTTGCGCATGGCGTTCAAGGGAATCGCGGTGTGAGGGCGGGCGTCGTCTGTCGCCCCAATAACTCGTTCACAATCATGGGCCAAGGTGACTGCCCGGTGTTGAACGCTCTAAGGCAGGGCTAGTCGGCTGGCTGGGACTGGGCCGGTTGTAAGTGGTCGGGATTTTCCTGTTCTGGCGCCAGGATCACTGCCTCGAGGATGTGGGCGAGTTGGGGGAAGTGTTGGTCCAGGTATTTGTTGCCCTGGGCCTGGAGTTTCCCTTGCAGCGACTCGGGTGGTTCCCCGTATTCATCGTTGAGTTTGTCGACGATCTCCATACCTGAAATGACTTCTCCAAAGGGCGAGAACTTGCTGCCACGGACTCGCCGAGGGTCGTCCAGAAAGCTGTTGTCACCGTAATTGATAAACAGCTGTGTGGTACGCGTGTTGGGACCTGCCATCGCGAAAGTGGCTCGGCCCCGGGTATTGGACTGCAGGACTGGATCATCCGCGATCGCTGCTTCAGGATGATCTCTCGAATTCCAAGCGGCGGATAGTTCAGGGTCGCCGGGTATACCCCACTGCACGACAAATCCCGGTACGACCCTAAAGAACCGGCATCCGTTGTAGAACCCGTTATCGACCAGGTTGTAGAAGCGGTCAGCACCTCGAGGAGCCCATGCTCGATGCACTTCGAGGACGAATTCTCCTGTCGAGGTGCGAAAGAGGGCTTGGAAGTTGTTTGGTGCTTGACGCTGGCATGCCTTATGGCTTGGGTTCAGCAACACTTCTCGGCGATCGGGATCTGCAACCGGGTTGCCCTGTGAATTGGTGTCCGCCATCACATCTATGCCAGCACCTAGCAGTACTGCAGCGATCCAGGTGGCGGCCCAAACGATTGTGGGATCACAACAAAGCCTGCGGGTCATGTTGGTTTCCTAAGTCATGGGGCTTGATGATTTGCCATGACAGTAATATCCGGCCCCCGATGGCGTCAACCCGGACACGCTCTGTTGTGTTATGTCCTGCCGCTAGCATGGGATGGGGCGGTATTTCAAGGCAGGTCTTTCCGATTGCGCTGTCGGTAGAAAAACGGCAAGACCACTTTTGAGGTCTTGCCGTTTTTATTTATGCCGGTCCAATGACGAATTGTCTCGCACAAGTGACCGGGATTTCTCTTATTTAGTAGTCCATATCGTCCATGCCGCCTGCACCGGCACCGGCACCGGCCTTCTTCTTGTTATCCTTTATCTCACTGACCACGGCGTCTGTTGTGAGTAGTAGGCCCGCGATGCTGGCAGCATTCTGTAGAGCAATACGCTCGACTTTTGTCGGTACGATAATGCCCAGCTGAACCAGATCGCCGTACTGGCCGGTCAGGGCGTCGAATCCGAAGTTATCTTTGCCCATTTCGATTTCATGAGCGACCACTGAGCCATCGTGCCCAGCGTTTTGGGCAATCTGCTTGAGCGGGCTGGACAATGCGCGGCGCACGATGTCTAGACCGATGGACTCATCTCCCTGCAGTCCGGCGATCTTATCCAATGCCGTGCGGGCTCGCAGCACCGCGACTCCGCCTCCGGCCAGGACCCCCTCTTCAACTGCGGCGCGGCAGGCGTGCATGGCATCTTCGACACGTGCCTTCTTCTCCTTCATCTCAGATTCTGTCGCTGCGCCCACGTTGATCTGGGCCACGCCACCGGCCAGCTTGGCCAGTCGCTCCTGTAGCTTCTCGCGATCATAGTCGCTGGTGGTTGAGTCGATCTGGCGTTTGATGGACTCGATACGGCCTTTGATATCCCTTGACTTGCCACTGCCCTCGATGATTATCGTATTGTCCTTGTCGACGACGATCTTCTTGGCTCGCCCCAGGTCACTGAGCTCAAGCTTCTCCAGATCGATTCCAAGTTCTTCCATGATTGCGCGGCCACCGGTCAGTGTCGCGATGTCTTCAAGCATCTCCTTGCGACGGTCACCGAACCCCGGTGCCTTGACGGCACAGACCTTCAGCACACCGCGAAGGCGATTGACCACAAGCGTGGCCAGTGCTTCGCCCTCAAGGTCTTCAGCGACGATTAGTAGGGCCTTGCCAGATTCGGCGATCCGTCCCAGGATGGGGACCAGATCCTTGGCGCTGGAGATTTTCTTCTCGTGCACCAAGATGTAGGCGTCTTCAAGTACGGTTTCCATCCGACCCGTATCGGTGACAAAGTGGGGCGATTGGTAGCCCTTGTCGAACTGCATTCCCTCAACCAATTCGACGGTGGTCTCGAGGCTTTGGCCTTCCTCGACCGTGATCACACCATCTTTTCCGACCTTGTCCATGGCGTCAGCGATGATCTGACCAATCTGCTCATCTTGATTGGCACTGCACGTGCCGACCTGAGCGATCTCAGCAGAACTGGTGATCCGCTTGGACTTTTTCGCCAGTTCCGCAGTGATTGCATTCGTCGCC
>CAUZOD010000360.1:0-3280 GCA_963581115.1 Phycisphaerae bacterium
ATTCGAAATCAATTCCTGCGGGTCCCATGATGCGCAGGTGTGGAAATGATTCACGTAGCCGGATGAATGGTTCCATGAAACGGGTGTACTCCGCCATGGACCAGAATCCCCACTTGACCCGGTTGACGGCATGGCCGATCTCTACCCATTCAGCCGCATCTCCCACAGCATCTAGCACATGGCTCGCGAAGTATGACCATTGCTGGGGGTTGTTGACTGCGGCACGATCCTGGACCAATGCGATTGTCACGGGGTAACCAGCGGCGTGCAGCCGATGTACCCACTGGGCACCCAGATCCCATTGCTGCTTTTGCTGATGGCGGTAGAAACGCAGCAGTACCGGCATCCGGCCCAAGCCCTGTAGCAGTTCAAATTCCCGGTCGGCTGTTTCAGCTTCGAAGCCAACCGCGATACCAACTCGATCGCGCATGGGAAAAGAAGTTTTGTAGCAAGATTTCATGAGCCGACGGAATCGCACCTGAACGGGCCCGAAGCTGCGCGCCGTGGCCCAGGCAACGTCGAAGTGCTTTCGTATGGGGATCAGTCGGTTTCGCTGTTTCCTCCGCATCGTGCTGATGGCCTGGGCCGAGCGATCATCCCAGGCCCATAGGTCTTTGAGTGGAGGGTAGGTAATCATGGGATCTTGCTGTCGGCGGCGACGGCGAGTTCGGATCGGGTGACGCAGCGGACGACTTGCGGTGTGCCAGGCGAACCGACGGCGGTAGAACGACTCCCATTTTTCGACTCGAGGGGGTACTGGCGCGTTGAAATACATCTCCTTGAAGATCCGCAGTAAGTCGGTGGGCAGGTGGATGCGAGAGAGGTCAAAGGCGCGAGATCTCAGGTCGATGGATTCAGACTGCAAGCGGGTCCGATTCAGATCCACGAACTGGATTCGGTGGTAAGAGGCGTCGGTGCCACGGACGAGCAGAATATTCTGATTGCCCAGGTCTCGATGCCAAATGCCCGAATCGTGCATGTGTCGGGTTGCACCTGCTACGTAATCAAGCAAATCCATAAACCGTTCACAGATCGGTTCGTGTCGATACAGGCGAATCAGTTCATTTCGGAAACTCGTCACATCGGAATCGAATCGGGTGATGAAGTAGCTTTCGGAAAGTCTTCCATGGCTCCATCGTTCCAGAAAGCCGATGGGCGCGGGTGTACCCACGCCCCGTTCTTCGAGGCCCATGGCAGCGAGCCACGAGCGCCGAGCCGCGGTGCCGTGGAGACGGTCCACCCGATCTTTGAGAAGCGGTTGGGTTCCAAAAGATTTGATCGCAATGGGAAGAGGCTGATCATGGTGCTGTACCGTGGCAGCCACGACGGGTGCCGGTCCGTTCGAGATCAGGCGCCTATCAGGTGCGGTGATCCAGCAAGCGATTGTTTTAAATTGCGCAAGAAATCCTTCCTGCCGATATTTCGGGTTGAAGGAACCGTGATACCGACCAACATTAATCTGCAAGTGGGATTTATTGGCCATCATGCGGTGTAGTCTGCGGTGGGGCAAGGTCTAGATTGAATCCGAAGACTGACTGTGGCCACTTTGCAACTCCCAGAGTTTTAAATACTTCAGGAATACATAAAAGCTGCCAATGGTGGCAATGGCCAGTCCGGCCCGGCCGTCGAGCAGGCCCCCACGCAGCAGGTACATCCGAAAGAACCGCCACGCCGGATGGCCGATCATCTTCCAGAGCGTGGGGCGGACATTGTTTTGGAACATCTCATTGGCCATGATCGACGTATATTTATTCACTCGCCTCAGGTGGTCAGCGACGTCCTGGTACGTGTAGTGGTGTAGATCACCGGTCAGGGTGCCTACGGCGCTGCCGGAGTCCATCTGTATTTTGTTGTGAGGGTCCATACCCGCCCAGCGGGTTTTCGTGCGGTTGAAGAAGCGGACCTTGTAGTCGGGGTACCACCCGCCGTATCGGATCCATCTTCCCATATAAAACACGCGACGCGGTACGCGGTACGCATCGCAATCCATGCCGCACTGTCGCAGCTGTCGAATCGACTCGGCCAACTCGCCACTGACCTGCTCGTCGGCATCGATTGCGAAGATCCAGTCATGGCTTGCAGCGCTGACGGCAAAGTTGTTTTGTTGAACCGCTCCATCCCATTCACGCATAATCACACGGTCCGTGTATTGCCTCGCGATCTGAGGCGTCTGGTCAGTACTTTTCCCGTCGATGACCACGATCTCATCTGCCCATTGCACGCTTTCCAGACAACGGCCGATGTTTTCTTGTTCATTTTGCGCGACCACATTCACTGAGATTGGTTGCATGGCCAACCATTGTATCCGCATGACAGGGCTGTTTCTGGCTGATAGTTGGCAAGATGAAACGGTATTCAGGAATGCTTGCGTTTCGAGCCCGGTCCCGGTGCGATGGCCGTCAGCACATTGGCCATCTGCGCCGTGGTGTTTTCGAATCCGTAGTGTTCAGCCACGGCTCGGGCTGGGGCTTGGGCGTTTTGAGTTCGGTCCCGATCGCACCACTGGTATAGCGCATCGGCGATCGTCTCGGCGTCACAGCTTCCGGGAAGAACGGATCCGGTAGCTGGTTCAACGAGTTCGGCTGCACCGGTCTGGTCCGTTGTTATAACGGGGATGGCACTGGCCATCGCCTCCAGGACGGCAAAGCCAAAACTGTCATACCAGCTGGGCAGCACCAGCAGGTCAGCGGCGGCATAGCAGACTTCGGGATCGTGGCGCCGACCTAGAAAATGCACGGTGTCCCGCAGACCCAGTCGGTCTGCCAATCGCTCATGGGCCTGGCGAGTCGCATCGTCCCCAACCACTAGCAGTCGCACATCACCACGTTTGGCCCGCACGTCCGGCATGGCACGCAATAGGCGGGCCAGCCCCTTGCGGCGAAACCCTACTCCTAGAAACAGCAGTATGAAGTGCTGGGGCTCCAATCCCAACTCGCGGCGCAGAACCTGGCCTCGTGGGCGGACACATGGGTGGAATCTGTCCAGGTCGATACCGTTGTAGATTAATTCAATCCGTTCATCGGGCACGGCATATCGGGCTTGGAGATCGCGCCGCACCATTTGCGAATTGGCGATAACTTTGTGGTAGGCACCGGGCGCATAAGCCCGCTGCTCGATTCGAAGTGCCAAGTGATCTTTGAGCCGTCGCCTACCGAGCAGGCCTTGCTTGCCGGCGTGGTGTTCGCTGACCATCTGGAGATAGGTTTGTTGCGAACCAGCACCGGTGCGGATGACATCATGGGTCCAGGTCTTGCCCAGTCCCATGGTGACGTCATATCCG
>CAUZOD010000361.1:0-3229 GCA_963581115.1 Phycisphaerae bacterium
GTGCGTCGAGAAACTTGCTGGTTCGGGCCATGACCGCTGGACAGGTGCGCACCTGGTTGGTGGTCATCCAGATGGCTTCGTCAACCTCTTCGCCGTCGGGGATCGGTGTCTGGGATCCGATCGTGCCCAGGTACCCCCAGAGTGTCAGGGGACGATCCGAAAAATCATGCCGCCAGACCAGATTGAGAATCTTGACTTCAAGGCTCAATTCTTCGCGCAACTCCCGCATGGCCGCAGTGATCCGCTCTTCACCCGGTTTGATAGCGCCGCCCGGGAAACACACCTGACCCGGCGCCGCAACTTGTTGCGAGCGGCGGATCAGTAGCCAACAACCATCATGACGGCGGCAACCGACAATTGCGCCATGAACGCGTCCATCTGAGTGCCGAGGCCTGTCCATGTGAATGATTTTAGTCTTTGCCCAAGCTGTGGTACGCTTTGTCTGAGCATAGACGATCGCAAATTATGACCGACCGGTCCGCCGGTGGCATGACGCAGCAGATCGTTCAGATATTGATACCGTTACAAACGCCCTATGGAGACCGGTCATGTTGGACCAGAAAATCGAACAAGCCGTGAACAAGCAGATCAATAGAGAAATGGCTGCGGCCTACAACTATCTCGCGATGACCGCGCATTTTGAGAAACTGAATCTCAAAGGGTTTGCTCACTGGACGCGTACCCAGCGCCAGGAGGAACTCAATCACGCAGACCGGCTTTTCACCTACCTGCTTGATCGTGGTGGCACCATCTGTCTGGAAGCCATTCCCGAACCGAAGACCGGGTACCAGACTGTGGAAGAAGTGTTTCAGGCAGCGCTCGAGCAGGAGCAGCAGAATACCCGTGAGATCAATGCTCTTTATCAGATTGCTGGTCAGGAAAATGACATCGCCACCCAGAGCATGCTCAAGTGGTTCATCGATGAACAGGTCGAAGAGGAAAAGATTGTGGATGAATCGCTGGCATTGGTACGACTGGCGGGTGAAAATATGAGTGCCCTGCTCGTACTCAATGGGCAGTTCGGCCAGCGCACGGCAGAGAGCGAATAAATCGGATGTCCTCCTATGACAGATTGATTGCTTGCAGCCGCCAGCGTGCCCTTCTTCAGTCCACCGCCGCGCTTATTGGACTGGGATCCCCAGACCATGATGCCGCCCAAGGGGCAGGCGTTTCTCGCCAATCAACTGGCCCAGTTGGCCTGCATGACACATGAAATGCAGGTATAGCTGGAAATCGGCGACTTACTTGCGGCCTGTGAAACCGACGCGAATTTGACCGCCGATTCGCTGGGACCAACCACGGTGAATAGCCGCCCGTTGCGCCGAAACTATCGGCGGGTCACCAAGCTACCCGGGGACTTGGTTGCAGAGTGGGCCGAAACTGCCAGTATGGCCCGTGCTCAATGGGCCCAGGCTCGGAAAGACAACTATTTCGATGATTTTCGGCCTTGGCTTGAGAAGCTGATCTTGTTACAGCGGCGTGCAGCGGAGTGTTATGGGTAGCCCGGCCGAGGGTGTACCGTGGGACGCACTGGCTGATGGATATGAGCCAGAAAGCTCGGCTCGCCAGATCACGGGTCTCTTTGCACCGTTGCGTGAAAAGCTTGTAGTGCTCGTACAGCGGTTACAGAATTCAGGCCACGCGCCCGAGCCGATCTTCAATGATCTGGAACTGCCCGTGGATCGTCAGCATCATTTCGTGCGAATGGTCGCAGAACGGATCGGCTTTGATTTCAACGCAGGCCGGTTGGATCAATCGGTGCACCCATTCTGCTCGGGCACGCACTGCCACGATGTGCGTATGACCACCCGATTCCCGGGCAGCCTTGTTGATGTCCTCTCATCCACCATGCATGAGTCTGGGCACGGGATGTATGCTCAGGGTCTACCCGAGGCACACCTCGGCACTCCCATGGGCGACGATGTATCGCTGGGCATCCATGAAAGTTAAAGTCGGATCTGGGAGAACCACGTTGGCGGGTCACCGTCATTTTGGGCTTGGTGTCTGCTCCGAATCATCAAGCATTTTCAGCTACCTGCTGATCGGATCAGTCCGGACGAGGCCTATCGCGCCGTCAATCGAGTTCAGCCAGGATTGATATGTGTCGAGGCCGATGAAGTGACCTACAACCTCCACATCATGGTGCGTTTTGAACTGGGAAGGACCATGTTGCGTGGTAATCTGTCCGTCGCTGATTTGCCAAGCGGTCTGGAATGAATGTTACCGGGAGTATCTCGGGATCGAAGTGCCTGACGACACCCACGGCTGCCTGCAGGATATTCATTGGTCCATGAGAGCGATTGGCTGCTTTTCCACATACACTCTCGGAAATCTGTGTGCGGCTCAGTTTTTCGAGCGTGCAACCAGAGATATGCCCGACCTGTTTTCGGAATTTGCCTGTGGCAGGTTCGATTCTCTCAAGAGCTGGCTTTACCAGAAAATCTATCAGCATGGCCATCGCTACCGGGCCGACGAGTTGTGTCAGCACGTCACCGGTCCGGCATTGTCGGCCGATTCATTATTGCGCCATCACGAACAGAAATATCAGTCGGTGTACAGGATTGATTGATTTAATTTAATAGGCTCATTTATGTTAGCGTATTTCTGGCCACTGAAATAACGAAATATCAAATAGGCCGATGTAGCGGTTCAATACATAGACGTCATGAAATATCCAAAATTATAACTGATTTATACCCGTCGTCGTTAAGGGACGGTGTTCTTTAACTGCTCACAGCCGGGATAGGGATATGACATGTTCTCGATATGCCGATTATTTTATGAGGCATTGCGCGCATGAGCGAGAGTCAGCCTAAGATCTTTAGAGCATGAAACCAACATACTCCGTGATTATTCCGGCCTATAACGAGCAGGATTGGCTAAGCAGGTCCCTGCCCATGGCCCATGTGGCCACTGAAACACAGGCTGAACCTAGCGAGATCATTGTGGTGGACAATAACTCGTCCGACCGTACCGCACAGGTAGCCCAGTCCCTTGGTGCTCGCGTGGTTTTTGAACCGATCAATCAGATCTCCAGGGCTCGAAACACCGGAGCCAGCGCGGCGAACGGCGACTATCTGATATTCCTCGATGCCGATACTTTGTTACCAAGTGATCTGCTTCAAACGGCAATCTGGCGGTTGTCTACCGGCCAATGCGTCGGTGGCGGGGCTTGGATTCGGGCCGATCAACCGATCGGTCTGCCCGCAAGAATATTGGTGTGGGGGTG
>CAUZOD010000362.1:0-3225 GCA_963581115.1 Phycisphaerae bacterium
CGTAGCGCCGATCACCTGATTGACATTGGGCCGGGCCCCGGCCGCCACGGCGGGAAAATCGTCGCCCAGGGATCACTCAAAGATATCTTGGAAGAGCCCGGATCACTGACAGGGCAATACCTGCGTGGTGATCAAGAAATTCCGGTTCCGACCCGGCGTCGTGACCTCAACGGTGCCGCGGCGATCATGGTCCGTGGCGCACAGGAGAACAACCTCCATGACATTGATGTTTCGTTCCCTCTCGGTGGGTTCGTCTGCGTGACCGGGGTATCCGGATCGGGCAAGTCCACGTTGGTCAACCGTATTCTGCTGCGGGCGGCCCGGCGACATCTGCTGGGGTCGCGTGACAAGCCAGGGATGCATGAGGCGCTGGTCGGCATTGAGCATATCGACCGCATCATTGAGGTGGACCAATCGCCCATCGGGCGGACACCCCGATCCAATTCCGCCACGTACACCGGCACGTTTGACTCTATTCGTGCCTTGTTCACTAAGACCAAGGAGGCCACCATCCGGGGGTACAAACCGGGGCGATTCAGCTTCAACGTCAAGGGCGGTCGGTGTGAAGCTTGCCAGGGGCAGGGGGTCAAGCGAATCGAGATGCACTTTCTTCCCGACGTCTACGTCGAATGCGATGTATGCAAGGGCAGTCGCTATAACCGCGAGACGCTGGAGATCACCTATCGCGGTAAAACGATTTCCGATGTGCTTCAAATGACAGTGGAACAATCTCTGGACTTCTTCGAGAATTTTCCGGACATCAAGCGACTGGTCACCGCACTGAACGATGTGGGGTTAAGTTACATCCAACTCGGACAGGCATCTACCACGCTTTCCGGCGGAGAAGCTCAGCGTGTCAAGCTCGCGACCGAGTTGGGTAAACGATCGACCGGGCACACGCTTTATATTCTGGACGAACCGACCACCGGGCTGCATTTCGCCGATGTGCGGAAGCTTCTAACCGTGCTGAACCGCTTGGCAGACCAGGGCAATACGGTTGTGGTGATCGAACACAATATGGATGTCATCAAGTGCGCTGACTGGATCATTGATCTGGGCCCAGAAGGTGGTGACCGGGGTGGCCGGGTGGTTGCCACGGGTTCCCCGGAGCGGTTGATCGAGTCTGAGGAGTCGTTTACCGGGGAATTTCTCCGTGAACACCTGCCGGCGATGGCGGTTTGACAGTTTCGGTAACACCATTAGCATTGCCCAGACTCATCCGGGTATAGGGCGGATTGAGCAGTTGACTCATGAACGAGAGGAAAGGTCCGCACCATGCCGACGCCATTTCAATGCATCATCACTACGCCCGAAGAGCAACTTCTCGATGAACAGGTCGGTTACGTTTCATTGCCCGCCTGGGATGGCCAATTGGGTGTCCAGCACCTTCACGCACCGCTGCTGGTCAAGCTCGGCTACGGACCGCTGACACTGACCGCCGAGGACGGTTCAAAGAAAAGATTTTTCGTCGGGGGCGGGTTTGCCCAGGTCAAGGACAATATTCTGGACGTACTGACCGATGAGGCGCTACCATCAGAGCGAATCAACCGTGCCGAAGCCGAGACAGCCTTGGCCGAAGCTCAAGCCTCTAAGGCCACCGGTTTCAATGATCTACAGCGTCGCCAGAATGACCTGAGCCGGGCAAGGGCGATGATCGCAATGTAGCTTAGACCGCGAATCGCCGATCAGCTTACAATGCCCCGGATTATCCTTGTGCGGTCCTCTGGGCGGAGCCGAGATGCACCGTTATTTACGCAAGCACATCCCGAGTATGTTTGCTCGCCGGTTGACGCTGTTAATGGGCGCTGCCACGGTGCTGACCGTGTGCCTCGGCTTGGCCACGGCTCGCCTGTCGCTCGGAAGCCAGCAGCAGCGCCGGCAGCTAGAAGCAGAAGAAGTTCTACGCCGCACCGAACGAATTCCCACCGTGAGAGGTCGAATTTTCGACCGTCACCAACGCGTGCTGGCCGCGGACGAGTCCACATTTGACGTCGTGGTGACCTACCCGGTCATTGTGGGGGATTGGGCACATGATCTTGCCAGTCAAGTTACCAAGGCGACCTATCGCAACCTTTGGCCAAAGCTGTCCGCCCAAGATCGTCACGCCCTGATCACCGCACAACAAAAGGTCTTTGAGCAGCAGGCCGACACCTTATGGGATGTTCTGGCGGAAGTTGGGCAGACAGACCACAAGACGATTGAGGACCGCAAGAATAAGATTGTGCGTGGGGTTCACCGGATTTCCGCTCGGCACACCCAACATCGTCAGCGACGTCTGCAGGAGCAGCGAGGCGAATCGGTTTCCTGGACTGAAGCGTTTGAGGAGGTGCGGGAGCAGCATCAGCCACATGTCATTCTGCACAACATTGGTACCCAGGCTCGCCGGATAATCGAGCGTTTCATTGCGGAAGCCAAACTTGAACAGAGGCGGCATGCCCACAACCGCCGTCTAGGGCGGAACGCCCCCGATGAGCGGGCCTCGCACGTGTGGCGACAAGTGGCCTTGGAGCGTCCGGATCGGCGCAATTATCCATTCGAAACCATGACGTTCATGGTGCCGACCAACCATCTGCCCAGTCCACTAACGATCGATCAATACCACGGCCAGGGCCAAGAAATAATGGTCGAGGGTGTCGGATTGCACATCATCGGACGGATGCGCCGCGTCTGGCGGGAAGACCTTCAAGCCCGTCCCTTCCGTGCCGGGGGCGATCTTGGCGGCTACTTGGCAAACGATCACAAGGGCCTGTTTGGCATCGAGAGAATGATGGAGTCACAGCTTCGCGGTATTCGTGGTTGGCGGATCAAGCAGCTAGATACTGGACAGGCTCAGCAGCAATCTGCGGTCCCGGGCCACGATGTGGTGCTGACTATCGATATTAAGCTGCAGGCTCATATTCAAGCCATCATGTCACCTGGCTTTGGCTTGATGAAGCGCCAGTGGTGGCACTTCAAGCCCGACCAGCCGCTACTCGATCTTGGCCAGCCACTGAACGGCGCCACGATTGTGCTGGAAGTCGCCACAGGCCAGGTGTTGGCGGCGGTGAGCATGCCTCCGATCACGTTGCGCCAGTTACGAGAGAATCCATCGTCGGTCTACACGAACCAGTATGACTCGCCATTTCGAAACCGCGCCATCGCCCAGCCCTATCAGCCCGGATCTACGATCAAGCCACTAGTGCTGGCGGCTGCGTATACCGACGGGTTGCTGGGGTTGGATCAGGT
>CAUZOD010000363.1:0-3202 GCA_963581115.1 Phycisphaerae bacterium
CCACCCTAACCTGGTCTCATGACCGACAGCAGCAACGTCTTGGCGGGAAAATATTTACCTTGCAGGTATGATATCGCTCTGGGAGTAGATTTTGGGCCGAATGCGTGCCATTCTGAATGACGGACAACGGCGCCAAATGATCGCCGAAACCAGTGAATTCTTGAGTTGGGCGCTCAATGAGGACGCCAATCTGCCGCGGATTCCGCGTCGGGCCGTCCGAGAGGGTGGTTTTTCTATGCTTCTAGCACAGCCAGGTGCCCGGGCAGCAATCGTGCGGTGGTGGGATCGCGTATTTGATAGAATTTCGGAACTGACCTGAAAAGGAACAGGTGTGACCGCAGAGATGGCAGCCAAGGCAAAGATCAGTTCTGGATATCGTTGGCGACTGGGCATCATCGGGCTGGTCGGTCTAGGCTTTGGCTTCTATTGCCTGTACGACGGCTTTATCAAATACCCCGAATTGCAACGTATGGAACTGGGCTATCAGGAGATCCTCAGGGATCATCCGGACGACTGGCAGGACAACTGGCCACGGGAAGCTGCGAAAAACGGCTGGCCGGATGATGTGCCGGGCAAGCCACGAAGCAACATGAGCATCTATACCCAGTACATCATGGCTGCAATCGTGTTCCCGTTTGGTATTCTCTTCGGTCAGGGGTTTGTCCGGTCCGGTGGCCGCTGGGTGGCGTCAGATGACACAGGGCTATCAGCCAATGGCAACAAGCGTGTTGCCTGGGCAGACATCAGATCGGTGGATACTTCGCGATGGAAAACCAAGGGGATTGCCGTCGTACATTACGAGAACAGCGGGACCGATCAGCACATCACGCTGGACGACTGGAAGTTTGAACGCAATACCACAAATGAAATTTTCAGTGATCTGAAGGCCCACACCACCGGCTTGATCGAGGATGAGGCCAAACCGGACGAAGATGCACAAGAGCAGAGGCCCACGTCAAAGTGACATCTGTGGCCACGATCAATGTCTTAACGTGTCCGATTTGTCCGCGTACGTCAATCGTACCAGCGACGGAGATTGAGGTTTCGCGGTTCCTGCTGCGGAGCGAGGGATCCGTTTAGTTTTTTCCGCGAATGCTTTGTGACCATTTCGGTTCTGAGTTGATACGCGCGCGGAGGGCCGCGTGGGATTGCTGAACCAGATGGTTTTGTGCAGAAAAATGACCGCTGGGCCCAGGCCGGTGCGGTGTCGTTACGGGTACATCGATCTGTTGGTGAATGTACAGCGGGGCTTTGACAATCAGCCGACCATTCAGATAGGTCACCATATGGCCACATTACCACCGTTGGCCTGCCAGAGGTCAGGTTCGATGCTGTTGCGGATAAGATCGGCCAGTTCCTGGCCGCGTTTTCTCTTGGTCATGATATATTTGCGGTCCTGACTGTTCCCATCAAAAATTTCGGAAGAGGAAGAACCATTGCTGCTGTTGCTCATCGCATCATTTAGATTGAAACTAGGGGCGCGGGAGAAGTTCGGGATGGGCATCATCAGGTCGTGCACATGGTAGACGTGGATCACGGGACAGCGATTGGCTTGGCGCTTGGTCCTGATCTGCACGTACCATCTGGTGCGTGCGGCGAGCAGGACGGCATCGTCAATCCCCGCGCCGTTCGCCACCTGTTGCATCATTATCAAGAGCAAATGACGGGCCGTCGTCTGGCTCAGGCGCAGATAGAGTGGCTGTTCCGGATCGATCCCATCGAAGTTCATCGAATCCCAATTGAGTATCAATGGTATTCCGGTGATATTCGACCACCATTGAAACACGTCACGGGCAGATTTCCCTTCAATATTGACCGAGTTGATGGTCATTGCCAGGCGATGGCGAATGTTTGACTCATATTCCTTGGCGCTGTGGGGGGCGTCTAATTCGATGGGGCGCTGTATGTGGTCAATGCGCTCCTCCAGTCGCTGGCCGAAGCTTGAAGTGAGAATAAACAGACTCAAGACCCAGATATAACTCAGTTTCATGAAACGTCTCGTTTTCAGCGGGCTGCGTTGGTATGGCGTCAGGGTATTTTACGTGCCTATTGGGGGCGAGAATTAAGAGGCTATTCTGGCTATTGGAGACAGGTGGACGGTCAGGAAGTGGTGCATCAGTGCGTGCTTACCGGCTTCAGGATTCGGGGCCGCTTATACCCTGCTGCCAAGCCAGCCAAGAGGGGCTTAATTCTCCTCGCCGGTCGGATCATGCAGCTTGTTTTTTTGCCGCCAGTTCCCGTAGCTTGGGCAGAATCACTTCGCGCATCAGGATCTTGATACACGCAGTGGCGGGAATTGCCAGGAGCATACCTAGCAGACCCATTAATGCCCCCCCGACTAAAACGCACAACAGAACAGTCAGGGGATCTAAATCAGTGGCCTTGCCTTGGACGAGTGGTTCGATGAGCCAGCCATCGAGCGATTGGGCAATGAAATAGACGACGCTGGGCCAGACGACCACCCACCAGATACTGAAGGGTGCCCCAGCTCCGGATCCATCGAGCCAGGCCAGCAGGATCGCCAGTGGCCAGGTCGTGACTGCGACGAATGGGATCAGATTTAGGATGCCACCGGCAATGCCCAGCAGCAGCCAATAGGGGACGTCGGTCAGGTTCCAGCCCACGCTCAGCACTGCTGCCATGACCGCTGACTGGATCAGTCGGCCCCGGATGAAGCCTGAGACAGTCTTGTCCATCCTGCCTAGCACTTCCAAGGTGCGCCGGCGATGGTTGATCGGAATGAAGGGGATGAAGAATTCCAACACAGGTTGGAACTTCCACACGAAAAAGAAGAAGCAGAACGCCAGTATGACTGTGAACAGCGAGAGGTAGGTGATAAAATCAATGGTTCCACGGACCACCTCGTACCCGATGTCAAATGCTCGGAGCAAACCTCGCGAGATGGTGCCAAATTTGATATTGGGTAAGGTCAGATCGTGGGGCTGCTGTATGGTCGGGTCCGTTCCAGGTGTCAGTTGTTGCTGAAGAACCTGCTGCGCTCGCTGCTGCCAAGCGGCCAGGTCTAGGCGGCGGGATAATTTCTGTGTGTAAGACTGCCCACTGTCGTACAACTGCTGCGCTTGCGATCGGAGTGTGGGTGCTAGGTAAGTGAACAGGCCCACCACCACCACCACGGACAACATCAGGATCAGGATCGCGCTGAGGGGGCGGGGAAGCTTTGCTCGGCGTTCCATCCCTGTCA
>CAUZOD010000364.1:0-3181 GCA_963581115.1 Phycisphaerae bacterium
GTCTTATGCCCCAGTGGGCCTTGCGGGTAGGCCGATTGTCAAACCACTCTCACCCATCATGGGTTAGTGTGGCATCTACTGCAGCCATCGAGGGGCACCGGTTCGTGCCAGGTCGGCGGGTTGCACAAGTCTGCCATCTTCTGGCTTGGTGTGGGCGATTCCGGTCTGATTGGACGCATGACGAAGGACCGAGCGGCGCCTCCATCCGCTCGGTCCTTTATTTGTCGTGGTATTCCGTTGCGACTATATTTTTCGTGTTGTCTGGCCCTCGCTCACCCGATGGGTTCTGACCTTTCACGTCCGAACGGTACTAAGCGGTCTAGTAGACGATTGCGGTGGCGTCTTCTACGGCCTCGATGACTTGGCGTACATGGAATGGTTTCTTCAGGTAGCCGTCGAAGCCGCTCTGCAGCAGGTGTTGCGATTGTCCGTCGGTTAGTTTTCCGCTCATTGCAATAACTTTGCTCAGTTGCAGATCAGGGTTTTCCTTGATGAGTTTGAGCACCTGCTCGCCACGTAGATCTCCCAGGTGCATATCGAGGAACATGACGTGAGGACGGAATTTTTCGCATTCAATACCGGCGGCAAAACCGGAGTGGGCTGTGCGCACATCGTAGTTGGCTTGTTCTGCCAGCACTTTTTCGAGCACGTCGATGATTTCGGAATCGCTGTCAACCAGCAGCACCCGGGTTCGTCCAGACTGAAGCCCATCCAGCGGAATATTATGGGATTTCATGAACCGAATAAGGGCATTTAGGGGGATTCGCCGGTCCTTGGAGCCGGGGATTCGATAGCCACGAAGTTGGCCCGAATCAAACCATTTGCTGACGGTGCGAGGTGCAACATTGCAGATCTTCGCGACTTCGCCCGTGGTCAGGATGTCTTTTTGTCGTGGCATAGGAACACACCTTTCTCCTGGATCTCCTAGTGGCAGCGGCGCCAACGGATTGCATTTGTCAACCAAGAAATTCATCGGTCAACGATATGCGGCGATTAACCGACACAGATAGAAATTGGACCGCTTTCGCAATCCAGTCGGTTTCGGCAGGATTGTGGTGGCGAACGCTTTAACCCCCAGATACCGGAGGGATCAGGGCGAGTTCATCGCCAGGCTCAAGGTAGTGATCTGGTGCGACATAGGCCAAATTTACCGCCGTGGCCAGCCTATCTCTTGTTGTGGCCATCGCCGGCTCACGGTGGGTCAGCTCATCAATAGCCTGAGCCACGGTAATATTATCGGGCATTTCGAGTTCGATCCGTTTCCAACCTAACTGGTCAGCCAATTGGGCGAAGGTGACGATGGTGATAATCATGTTCAAATCTTATCCGGATTCGCCTTCCCCACTACCGTAGCGGGAGAAATGGCACGGTCGCATCGGGGTGGATGATTCGGGCCTGTTGGGGAAGGCGGATCCACCCGTCTGATGTGACGGTGTGAGTCAGGTCCCCAGAGCCCTGCCATGGGATTACTGCCGCTCGGTTACAATTCGGGCCAACCAGTTTTACAGCACGAAACATCTCTCGATTGACGCAGGGTTGGGCGGGGCTAGCCAATCGTATCGGTCGCCAAGGTAGCTTAGGGTTGAGTCCAAGCATCTTGCGCCATACGGGCCAAAGGAACAGATGTGCGGTGACCAGTGCGCTGACCGGGTTGCCAGGCAGGCCGAGCACCAGTACGTGACCGCCGTGTTCCTGACACACCAGTAACGGCTTGCCCGGCTGAATCCTGACACCGTGCAGGACGCTGACCAAGCCTAACTGACCCCATGTCGAAGCCAGCAGGTCATGTGCGCTAACGCCTACCCCACCAGTGGTCAGCACGAGATCAGATCGCGACAGAGCTCGCTCGGCAGCCAATCGAGTTGATGATGGATTGTCTGGAGCATGGTCCTGGTTGAGCTGTATCGGTGAGGGCCCTGCCAGTGATCGGACAAATGCCGCGATCATCGGCCCATTGGAGTTCCGGATTTGGTGAGGTTGTAGTTGGTGAGTTGGAGTTTCCAGCGGTTGCAGTTCATCTCCTGTGCTAAGTACCGTTACACGGGGTTCTGGACTGATTCGCAGTTGGTGACGCCCGACGGATGCGGCAAGACCGATTTGCGGGGACCGGAGTCGGGCTCCAGTCGGGACTATGATGTGGCCATTGCTCGCATCAGCGCCGCGGCGGTGAATATTTAGGCCGGGTTCAACCCGCCCGGTGCAGAATCGCACAGACTCGTTCGTGTTTGTGCTAATTTCGGCTTGTTCGACCGGAATGACGGCATCGTAACCTTCGGGAATGACAGCTCCGGTGGCTACTCGCATGACACCATCGGTACGGGGCAATCGAGGTGATTGGCCGGCCCGTAGCGAAGCGGTGATTTGGAATTGAACGCCGGGACGTACCTTCCCACTGTGCACGGCGAATCCGTCCATCGTAGCGCGGTCGAATGGTGGCAAGTCTCGATCCGTACGGATGTCTTCTCGCAGCACCCGTCCTGTGGCATCTTCGAGTCGCACTGACTGTGGGTGCAGGGGCGTTACCCTTGCGAGCACGACCGCGAGTGCTTCATCATAAGTCAGTAGTTTCGCAGTGGCCTTGGCAGTTGTCATGTGGACATCATAGGACGGTTACTGAACGAGTATTGTTCGTGATGGTGGCCGAGGAAATTGGGCCTCTTGGGGTCCGTCGGGGCGGATGTGAGTTCGAGGCTGCCCGCTACTTTGAGGGGAATCGGGGCACTGCCTACACTGGTTCGATGATCGAAGCGATTGTATTTGACTTTGATGGCGTGATAGTCGATTCCGAGCCACTGCACTATCAAGCATTTGCGAAAGTTGCCAAGAGCCTTGGGTTTGATTTCGATTACGACCGTTATCTCTGCGATTTTGTTGGTTTTGATGACCACGATGCGTTTGGTGCCATGCTCAAGGCGACTTCGGGAGAGGTGCCTGCTGATCGGGACGAGCAGATTCAGAGGTTGTGTGCGCATAAGAAATCCATACTAGAGACTATTGTGAAATCAAGTGGTGTTTCACCGTTGCCAGGGGCACGAGAACTTGCTGCTGAGGCGAAGCAGGCAGGAGTGCCGGTTGCAATTGCCAGCGGTGCGACACGGTTTGACATTACCTTGATGCTTGCCGGTCTTGGTTGTGGCAATCTTTTCGAGTTGATCGTATCTGCTGACGATGTCAGGCAATC
>CAUZOD010000365.1:0-3179 GCA_963581115.1 Phycisphaerae bacterium
TGGTCGAGACGTCGAGGATCTTACCCCAACTATGAATACGATCGGCACCCCAACTGGCCCCCATTAAATATCGCAAGTAAACCGTGCTCAACCCGTCCTCGGTAACGATGTCTACCGCAGCCCTGGTCCCCCGAGCCCGAACCCCGGTAACCTCAATCACCGATAACGCACCACCTTCCGGAACGTACTGCGGCGGTCGGGCAAGATCACTGACCAGGGGCAGTACCCTGTCATAGGTCTGCTGGGTCGATCCAACCGGCAGTATGACCTGGAACAGGCCGTCGAGTGGTGACTTCGCAAGCAAAGCAACCAAGGCCAGGTGCTGCAATTGCCGCGCCGTAGCCGAATTGGGACTGTGTTGGGCCACATCACCGACTTGTGATGGAATATTAATGTAGGTGTATGGGGTACAGCCGGTCAGCAGCAAGACCGCAGACAATACGGTAACACGGAACGGCAGCATGGCTCTATCCCTGATTCGAGTGCGTGCAACGACTGAATTATAACAAAATGCCACCAGATCGGGATTGGATCATGCGCCTGGCATTGGTCACTCCACAGTAACGCTCTTGGCAAGGTTCCGGGGCTTATCCACATCCTGACCGCGAAGCACCGCGGCATGATAGGCAAGAAGTTGCAGCGGCACGCTGGTGACCAGCGGCTGCAGGCACTCGGGCACCGAAGGGACAGTGAACACAAACGCAGGATCCACGTATTGAGTGATCTGCTGGTCGCCCTCCGTGGCTACGGCAATGACCCGACCTCCACGTGCCCGGACCTCCTCAATGTTGCTGATGACCTTCGCGTACTGGCTCCCCTCAGTGGCAGCAAACACCACAGGCATGCCCTCATCGATCAGTGCAATCGGGCCATGCTTCATCTCTGCAGCAGGCATTCCTTCGGCATGAATGTAACTGATCTCTTTAAGCTTGAGTGCGCCTTCCATCGCTACGGGATAGTTGTAACCCCGGCCCAAGAACAGCCAGTTGTCTCGGTCTACGACCTGTTCTACACAAGATCGGATATGGTCTGACTGCTCAAGCACCCGGGCAATGGCCTCCGGGATACGCTCCAATTTTTCGAGGTAATCACGGATCAGATCGTCGGAAATATATTTTCTCCTACCGATATAGAGAGCCAGAAGCGAAAGCACCGCGACCTGCCCCAAAAAAGCCTTGGTCGAGGCCACGCCGATCTCAGGACCCACATGCAAGTAGACACCGGTATCGGTCTCCCGGGAGATAGATGATCCAACAACATTAACTACTCCCAAAGCCATCGCACCACGTTCCTTGGCCTCCCGCAATGCCGCCAGCGTATCGGCGGTCTCACCAGATTGGCTAACGGCAATTATCGTTGAACCATCTTCGATGACCGGGTTTCGGTATCGGAACTCCGAAGCGTACTCAGCCCGAGTTGGCACCTTAGCCAGATCCTCAAACAGGTACTGTCCCAACAGAGACGCATGATACGCTGTGCCCTGAGCCACCATGATGAATCGCTTGGTCCGCACCAGTTCACGCGCGTAGTGGGCCAGGCCACCGAGCGTGACGCGCCCATCGCGATGATCAATCCGCCCCCGCAGACAATCTCGAATTGACTCAGGCTGCTCCATGATTTCCTTGAGCATGAAGTGCTCGTAGCCACCGAGCGAGATCTGTTCAAGACTAGTCTCTAACTCACGGCGCTGCGGTGTCACCGGCACGTTGTCAATTGTCGTGGTACGAAATTCAACCGACCAGGGACCACGATGCGGACTGAGACGGTCCTGCTCGCCGGCACACAGCTTGCAGACCTGGTAGTCCTCAAGCGTGATCACCTGGGTAGTGTGGGCGACGATCGCTGACGCATCCGAAGCAACCACGTACGCGTGATCGGCAATCCCCACGATCAGGGGTGAGCCCTTGCGAGCACAGATGAGCGTATGCGGCCAAGCGTCGGTGATTACTGCGATCGCGTATGCACCTGAGACCTCTCGTAGCGCCCGCTGCACCGCCCGTTCGATATCACCAACTGGCTCGTCGGCGCCACCAGCTTCATATAGCTCCGCTACCAGCTTGACCAACACCTCGGTATCGGTCTGTGAATAGAAGCGATGGCCCTTGGATTCAAGATACTTGCGCAACGTGACATAATTTTCGATAATCCCGTTGTGCACTAGTGCCACCGTGTGCCCGTTGCGGGTCTGAGCCATGTGGGGGTGAGCATTTTCAACTGACGGTTGCCCGTGAGTCGCCCAGCGGGTGTGGGCGATGCCCAGACATCCCTTGAATCGAGATAACTGCTCACCCACCTGTGCCTCTAAGACACTAACTCGCCCCACACTGCGGCTGAACTCGATACTGCTATCCGTGCACACCGCGATACCCGCCGAGTCGTAACCGCGGTATTCCAGACGTTTCAATCCCTCCACCAGCAATGGCGCAACCGGTCGAGCTCCAACGTAAGCGATGATTCCACACATAGGTATTTACCTCTTCACCTACTTCATCGGTCAGAATCGCGACAAAGTGCCCTGCCTGCAGCGAGTTGGACATGTCAATCCACTTTAGCCCTCCAACGCCCTGAATTATCAGACTTCATGCCCCCGTCATCACGACGCACCGCTATTGGCACAGAGTATTGCTACGCAGTGCATCCGTCACGAATTCATCCCCCAGGGCCATCAGGATGGTTTTGCCCAAGCACCGTGCCAAATCATGATCTATTTCCATGAATCTCCGGTATTAACCACCTTAATCTGTGTATGGCATGGTCGACGTGAAATTGTCACTCCCACATCGGGATGCAGTGATTAATAGAGTTGCCTGAATCAAGCACGCAGGGTGTAGACGAAAATGCCGCCACTGAGAACTACGTGCAACCCGCCATCTCCGCTTCGATCGGAATCGCCGAGACCACTCCCGGGCCATCCTCTGCATAATGCGTCTCCAGCACCATATGCCAGTCAGCTGGAGACTCGATCTTTATAAACGAACGTCGAACCACCCCAGTATCTGGATGGTGGCAGGCAAATCGAATACCAAACTTGCGCATCATGCGTCCGGCTCGCTGCAGCCCGTGCAAGGCCAGCGACAGATCAAAATGTTCCAGGAGTACCTCGCGTTGCTCGAAGATCCCAGGCGCAACGGCGGGCCGTCCAGCCATCAGGTCCCTCGCCTGGGCAAAGAGCCACGGAT
>CAUZOD010000366.1:0-3176 GCA_963581115.1 Phycisphaerae bacterium
TGATCCGCCACCTTGTTCCCACCGCTGCCGATGAACCAGAAGACCAGTTCAGCGTGGGCATAGTAGCCGACCATATAGCTGCTCAAGGATCCAGCAAATAGACTGGCCAGCCCCTGGCTCTTGGCCATTGGCTTGATCCAGGCTTCGATAGTGATGGGGCCCGTAATGGCCAGGTTTCGTGTTGCAGTCAGTTCGATGTAGTCATCCAGGCCATCAAGGCTCAAGGCAAATCCATTGCTTTGTTTGACCCAGGTGGCACCGAAGATCTTGGCTGTATGTCCATTACCGGTTGCGTCGCGAGCGACATCACCATGGCCTTCATTAAAATTCCAGGCGGCCAGCGGTGTGGACTTCTTCGCTGTTGCCGGTCCAGAAATGGAACCGATGAGACCGAAAATGAAAAGTATCAGAAATTTTCTAGAATGAATATTTATTTTCATGCGAATTTCCTTGTTTCGCCTTTTTGTCCGAGGGGGGGTCTTACGTTATCCGACTGAGGCAAAGCGAGGTTAATGGGAAGTAGCCGCTGTGGTTGGCGTGTTGATTGCCAGTGAATATTTATCGCTCAATAAGTGTCTAATAATCTTGTTCAGAAATTGACTCGACAGCGACCTCTATCTGACCGTTCAGATTCAGGGGAATTGACAGGGTGCCGTCATTCTCTGCGATTGTCGTTGTCTGATTCCCAGTTGTTACCCGATACGTGTCACTTCCTGGGAAATACTTCCCGCCCACAAATACGTCCAGCATCGCTTCGGCATGTCCATTTAGACGGATCTTGAAGTTGAGTTCACCTTCCTGATTGTCATATCTCAGGACCTGAAGATTTACCGGATCAACCGTATCCAGCGTAACTGGAATCGGCTCAATGACCGCCGATTCATTCTTGCTGAATTCCAACTCGGTCCGAACGCCACCCGGGTCAACGGTGGTAATAAAATCATGTGCAGGTTGATCGCCGCGAGCGTCGTATTTGTGTACCTGATGCAGAAGGCGGTCTTTGCGCCAACCGTAGACACCGCTGTTCATCGTGACGATCCTTTGTTTGCCTCGCACCATTCCTGAGCGGATTTCCTCGAATGTCATGGGGAATTCCCTGGCCGACAACAAAGAACGCGTCAATTTGTGGCCAATACCTCGCGGGACACCGTACGGCACAAGCAGCACGCCCCAACTCAGTTTGTCCAATGTGTCCAGATACACCTGTTTTTCGGTCTCACCACCGCCCAGTGCCATAACCGTGGGGGCAAGGTGCCCCTCCGGACCCGATAGATGTTCGGCGTCGAAAACAATGTGCTTCTGATTGGCGATGGAGCGAGTGATGATTGCGCCATTGGCGATCACAACTCCACCCTTATCCTTTATTTTTTGGGCAATTGCAATTAGCGAGGGTTGTGAGAGCAGCAAGACTGACCCAATCTTGCGCGTGATCATCTTGCTCTCTGGATCAATTTCAGCGGAGTGGCCATCCCAGCGGCCGTCGTACGTCCATTTGCCCCCGTAAGGGGCGAAGAATCCGTCGAAGAAACCACCATCCATGCCGATTTCATCCATCATCATGTCCACACTCTGCATCATGGCCTTGTGGAAGCTGTTGCCTGGAGTGGGATAGAAGATCCAGTACTTCCACCCCGCATCCTGTCGCTCTTTACCTATCCAGCCGTAAGTGGCGTTATGGATGGATTGTTTCCCATTTTTTCCAATCACCTTGGAATCGAGAAATCGGTCAGGATTATTTGTCGCGTAGAGGCTGTGGGCGATATGAAAAACAGCTTTAAAGTTGGGATATCTTTTGTGGATAGCAACCGCCTGTTTGCGCAGCATCGCTCGTTCCTTGGGGAAGTCCAGGAACTCAACGCCTTGGATCCCAATCTGTGGATCATCTGCAGCTCTCGCCAGGCCGCTGATGATGCCGTATTTCAGACTCTGTTTTTCTATTAATTCTTTAGAGGGTATCTGACGGCGGCTTCCCGGACTGTATGTGTAAATACCCACTCCTCCGTCAATACTTCCGATCCGGTTCTCCACCTTTCGGAAAGTATTGATGAAGTCGTAGTAATCACCGGTTCCAGTCGGATAGACGGTCCATTCAAGCGTGTAGGAACTCTTCGGTGCCAGGGCGAACCTCTCCGTCCCCATACCAATGCGACCGTTTTCGGCGTACAGCACCCCCTGCGCCACATAGACATCGTCCATGGGCACCATGCCAATGCCGACATTACTGTCGGTGACGAATGTGCTAAGACCCCCATAGCCTCGTTGGTGTACGAAACTCATCCGCCGCCGGCCGTCGTACCCGCCCAGTCGCCAACCTGTGACCTGCTGGGGCTCCAACGGCATTTCGTTGTAGATCAACAACCCAAGGTCATCTGCAGTCGTGTTAGTGAACGTATCCTTTATATAGACGTGGGTGGGCAGGACCGTGATCCGACGTTCGATCGTGTAGAAACTACCACTGCCCTGGATGGTGTAGCGGTTCGACCCATCCTGCGTGACATGCACGTCCCACGTCTTTTCACCATGCCGGTCGGCATTATCAGAGGCCAACATTTGGTTGAAGTCGCCGTGGGGCCAGGAGATCCTGGATTCAAACGGGTATCGGGTTCCGTTAATGATCAACTCGAATCCGCCGCTGGCACCCATCTGCAGTTCAAAAGGTACCGGCAATGGATCCAGCGGCAGACTGCCCACCGTCTTGTCAACCGGAGACGGGATGACCGGTTTCGGTGGATAGTTGAAGGTGATCTGTTCCTTCGGGCGAGTCCCATTACCATCCTGCAAGGTGACGGAAATCACGTACGTGCCGTCGGCCAGGTTCTCGCAGGGCAGCTTGGCTTCAACGATGCCTGAATCGGGTAGTGGCTCGATTGTCTGGGAGGCAATGCTCACCGCTTCATCGCCCTGCTTGGACAGTGTGGCCAGGATGCGCCCTTCGCCGGCCAGCGGTTGGAGACCTTTGTAGTTCAGTTCCACCACAGCCAGTCCTCTATCGAAATAATAGAATGGCTTGGCTTTGACGCGGTGGAACCAGTTTGCATTGAATCCGTAATTGGCGGCTTCGGTCTTGAAGTGGGCGGTAATTTCCGTGCCCGAGACGGCTCGATTGTAGAGACGTACATGGTCGAGCGTCCCTTCGAAATGTGAGGCTCTGGTAGCGCTGGCTCCAAAGACCTGGT
>CAUZOD010000367.1:0-3169 GCA_963581115.1 Phycisphaerae bacterium
GAGATATGACGATCGAGTTGTGGGTGCGGCAGAATGGCCCGATTCAGGCCAACTATGCCTACCTATTCGTGGAGAACCCACCTGAGATCTATTCCGGCAGATAGGGGAAGGTGGTTCGCGACCCCTACCTGGGGGTTTTGGGATATGCCTCTTTGCTATTGGGGTATGGTACAGAAGATGAGGGGATGCATCTGCCTGTCGACCGCAACATCTTAGATGACTGATGGTCACACATCGCAGTGGCGGTGGAATATCCTCGTTGCAGGTTCTATCACAATGGCCGATTGATACGTGATGCCTACATGCCCCTTAAGGGTTTATCGAAACACGGGAACCATCCAAAGCATATTGGTGGAATAGAAGGGAACTTTTTCCCCATGGACTTGGACGAGTTTCGGCTTTACGTCGGGCGTTGACTGCAACCGAGATCGCCGGCATGCAGAGGACAGAGAATTGCCCCTCCCACCGCACGATGAACTGGTGGCCGAACCTCACTGGTATGACCGGGTCGTGACTTTGCGGCTGACTGGGAAAGGTCAGGACTACACTGGCCATCGGGTCGAATTGACTCTTCGAAATGGCGACCACACGCAGGCAGTCGTTCCAAAGAGAAGTCGCCTTGGTTGAAACTAGTAACGAATCAGGGCGGTTTGTAGCTCAGACGACGTTTGCGATCGACGGCCTAGAAAACAGATCATTGGACGCAGTGGCGAGCTTAATCAGCCCTTCTGGTAATCGCCTCAGAGATGTTTACCGGCACGTGTTCCTGAAGAAGCCGGATTGGGTCGACACGGATGAGGGATATTCTGACACCGTCATGGAGCCGTGGACTCCGCTGAAGGCTCGCCAGAGTTCAGATGGGGCAGTTGAGATCAAGGTCTGGGGGCGACGGTATATTTTTGATAAGACCCTTATCCTCGGCAGATCGAAACCCAAGGCGATCAACTCTTGGCTTCACCGATCACCCTCAGGACTCGTGTCGATGGTGGAGAAGTCATCTGGGAAAATAGCTAGGTTTTTTCTCAAGGATGTTTCGCAGACCAAGGTCAGGCTGGAACAGACCTGCAGGAGCAAGGCCTTGGCGTTGCGAGTGGGCACGCGCATCGAATATGACGGTTACATGGTCTTTGATTGTCAGTTTGAGCCCCAACGCAACCTGAACTTGCAGCAGCTGACATTAGAGTTGCCGCTGGAGACTAGCCATGTCTCGCTTTTGTATGGCGACCGAGTTCTGCCACCTGATCCGGAGATTTCAATCAATGCCTGGTATAGCGGTGGTATCCCCGGCGACATGGCTTTCCGCTTCAGCGGATGCATCTGGATTGGTGATGAGCAGCGGGGACTGATCTGGCAGTCGGAAACCGATGAGGATTGGCACTGTGCCGATAAGCAGAAGGCCATTGAGATTTTGCCTCGCGGTGACACAACGTTCTTTCGTGCAAACTTGGTGGACATGTCAACGCCCTTGACTAGCGGCGAAAAACTTCATTACAAGTTTGCGCTACAGGCCACACCCATCAAGCCAATGCTTCGTGATTCCTGGGATTTGCGCCTTGTGCGCAGCGAACCCTGGGGCCGCGACCTCGACATGGCCGAGCTTACCACTCGTGGCGAGCCGACGGTGCAGTACCGTCTTGATGCCGGTGTACGGTACGCCTTTTACGAGGTGCATGACATCTGGCCCTACCCCCTGCCGGTTCATGAACAATTCGCCCATCGGCTGCACCGCCTAATCGATCTGAGCCATGCTCATGGACTCATGCTGTATCCGTACCTAATCCACGAGCGATTCCCTACTGTGGTACCGGAGTTTGATATTCACGGTTTGCACATGGAGAATCTACTCTTGAAGCCTTATGTAACCTTCGGCCCGTCCGATCCGAATGCCAGGCGTCCGGGGCCGCTGACAACTAAATACGGAGAAAATTCTCAAGGTGCGGTGATGTTCTGTCCCAAGAGCATGGCCCTTCAAGATGCATGGATACACAGCTTGGCCCGTCGCTTGGATGAGTATGGTGACGACGGTGTTTGCCTGGATGGTACCGGAGCCATTGTGCCCTGTCAGAACATGGCACACGGATGCGGATACCGCACCGAAGATGGAACAATTCGGGCTACCCATCCGGCTGTTGGCGTTCGCCAGCTTATGAAGCGGATTTACACCGTAGTCAAGCAACGCAGGCCAGACGGCGTCGTAGATTTGCACGGTTCGTATGGGTACAATCCTGGTGTACTTGGTTTTGCCGATGTGCTTTGGACGGGTGAGCAGTGGTGGCACCTGCGGGAATCGGGGGCCGGTCATGCCGCATCAACACTCACGTTGGACAAGTTTCGCGCCGAATTCATGGGCTACCAGTTTGGAGTGGCTGCCGAAACGCTATCCTATCGTCTTGGTACCCCGATGCAGGTTTCAGCGACCTCGTTGCTGCATGACGTCCCAGTTCGTGTCAATACTGCAACTCTTGACTTCTTTGATACCATGTCCAAGCTCTGGCATGTGCGGGATCAATTCGGTGCCAAAGACGCCCGCAAGCTGTTCTACTTGGGACAACCACGAGTATGTGACGGTATCCCCAGATCGCTGTTACTCAACCCTGTTACATCATCCCGAGAACGGCGTGTTGGTTCTAGTCTCAAATCTGGATCGTAATTCACAAGAGATTTCTGTCCGCCTGAATTTAGAAAGACTCGATCTTCATGACCGGGAACTTGATGTATTTGATGTATTGAGCGAGCAGTCGGTGCCCATGGAAAAGGATGGAACAATCGGCGTTTCTCTGGGCCCCGAGGAGTGGATGTACGTGTGGTTGCGGCCCGAGCATTGAATTTGACCAGATCGCTGGAGAATAAGAGTAATGCAAAAAATCTTTGTCATCACCAGTCGAATGTTCACGATTTCCTGTTTCATATCGGTGGTCATGATCGGAGAAATCACTGCAGCTTCCGAGGCATCCAAAGCATTCTTTAAATTGCACCCCAATGTGATTGACCTGCAGCAGGAAGAGGAGGATATTTATTTTTCTAATCGACAGATCGGTATTGTACTGCAGCAGGCAGCCGGTGGATTTCAACTCGCCGAGATGTATGGCATCGAGCAGGAGCAGGGATTTCTGATCGATGGCCATCAAGACTTGTTCGAGATCATCATGACTCTCGATCCGAAACAGAT
>CAUZOD010000368.1:0-3165 GCA_963581115.1 Phycisphaerae bacterium
TGGAGGCCTGGGATATCTCGTTAACTGGCCGCATCATCGCCAATTTCCCAGAAAATCTGACGGATGAGCAAAAAATCCCCGATTATCTGGCCATGTCGAGTGTGCTGTGCGATGACCCGAAAGCGAACATCATCAAGCTGCCCAATATCAGCGCCTCTATCCCACAGTTGAAAAGCGCGATCAAGGAATTGCAGGAAAAGGGATACAACATACCCGACTACCCGGATGATCCTGCAACCGACCAACAACGCGAGTTGTTTGAGCGCTTCTCCAGGGTGTTGGGTAGCGCGGTCAACCCGGTTCTCCGGGAAGGTAACTCCGATCGCCGGTCGGCCACCGCAGTCAAGGAGCACGGCAAACGCAATCCCCATCGGATGATGCGGGACTGGCCGAAAGTGTCCAAAACCCGGGTAGCCCACATGACCGGTGGCGATTTCTACGGTAGTGAAAAAGCCGTGACGGTCGCGGCTTCGGGATCGGCTTCAATCGGATTTGTGGCCCGCGATGGGCGTGCGACGGTACTCAAAGCCGGTATCCCTCTTTCAGCTGGTGAGATCACCGATTGTTCCGTGATGAATATCAGAGAGCTGCGCGAATTTTACGCTGAAGAAATGAAAAAGGCTAAAGCTGATGGCGTGTTGCTTTCTTTGCACCTGAAGTCAACCATGATGCGCGTGTCCGATCCGATCATCTTCGGCCATTGCGTGTCGGTTTACTACCAAGACGTGTTCCAAAAACACGCTCCTGAAATGGACGAGCTAGCGGTGAACCCCGACAATGGAATGGCTGAGCTCTACACCAAGATTCAATCTCTGACTGAGGAAAAACGAGCGGAGATCGAGGCCGATATTCAGGCGGTCTATAGCGTCCGCCCAGAGCTGATGATGGTGAACTCTAACCGGGGTATCACCAATCTGCACGTGCCTAGTGATGTGATTATCGATGCCACCATGCCCGTGATCGTCCGCGATGGCGGCCAAACGTGGGGTCCCGATAACGAGTTGCACGACACGGTCGCGATGATTCCTGACCGCTCTTATTCGACTCTATATCAGGCGATGATTGAAGATTGCCAAAGGAATGGGGCGTACGACCCCTCCACGATTGGCAGTGTCGCAAATGTAGGGCTGATGGCCCAAAAGGCCGAAGAGTACGGATCTCACGACAAGACCTTTACAGCTCCCGGTAACGGGTCGATTCGGGTGGTGGACGCATCGGGCACCGCTCTGATGGAACAGAGGGTCGAGGAAGGCGATATCTTCCGGATGTGCCAGACCAAAGACGCGGCGATTCAGGACTGGGTCAAGCTTGGGGTCAATCGAGCTAGCGCCACCGGTTCGCCGGCCATATTCTGGTTGGACCCAAACCGGGCTCACGACTCTGAGTTGATCAAGAAGGTGGACCAGTATCTGCCCACGCACGACACTGCCGGGTTGGACATTCGCACCATGACTACCATCGAGGCGATGGAGTTCACGATGGCGCGCAGCCGAGCTGGCCAGGACACGATTTCCGTGACTGGTAACATCCTGCGTGATTATCTGACTGATCTCTTCCCCATACTAGAGTTGGGCACCAGCGCCAAGATGCTTTCGGTCGTCCCCCTACTTCAGGGTGGTGGGATGTTTGAAACGGGCGCTGGTGGGTCGGCCCCTCGGCATGTACAGCAGTTCCTGGAGGAGGGCCATTTACGGTGGGATTCTCTGGGTGAATTCTGTGCCCTCGTCGCTTCCTTCGAGCATCTCGGCGAGGCGTTCAAGAACGACAAGGCCAAGCTGTTGGCTGGGACCCTAGACCAGGCGATCGGGCAGCATTTGGAACACGATCGGTCGCCATCGCGTCGGGTGAACGAACTGGACACCCGAGGCAGTCATTTCTACCTCGCTTTGTACTGGGCGGAGGCGCTGGCAAAGCAGACTCAAGATTCAGAGCTGCAAGCACGCTTTACGCCGATAGCCCAGCAGTTGGCCGCCAACGAAGACAAGATCGTACAGGAGCTGAACGACGCTCAGGGAAAGCCGGTGGACATCGGTGGTTATTACCTTCCCAATGACGCGATGGCCGCCAAAGCCATGCGCCCCAGCGCCACTCTGAATGCGATCGTGGACGCGATTTAGTAACAAACCGACTGGCTGAAGCGCGGTCTTCAGCCAGTCGGTTTATAGGTGTCCGGGTGCTTAAGGGCTGAAAGCTGCTTCCCCTTAACCTGTATCATCAAGAACAACGCCTTGCCTCACCTGTCGTTCCACGGTCTTCGTCACGCCTTTAGGGCTGTTGCTCTACCTGATTACATTGTATTATTCCTGCCAATGGACCAGTTCCCCTGCCCGGTTTGCTGGCTATGACATCGGACGCGATGGACTTGCGATTGGCCGTTTCTGCCAGCACCAGGCAGCAGTCCGAATGGGGTACCCTCGTGCTCAGTTCTCATATATAATGGGCACGGTTTGGCGTCTGTTGGGCTCGCAGCGCTCTCTGGGACGCCTGGCAACTAAATCCCTTCAAGTCACCACGCTAAACGGCGAATATCCCCTCGTAGCCCCCTTTCGTAAAGGGGGGTTGGGGGGATTTCTCCCGCCCGGCAAGTTTCTAAACAGAGGAGCAATTACCAAATGCGAAGCAAGGTAACGGTCGTCGGCGCAGGCAACGTGGGCGCCACCACCGCACAGAGGATCCATGCACTGGGCTACGCCGACGTGGTGTTGGTAGACGTGGTTGAAGACCTGCCCCAGGGTAAGTCCTTGGATATTCTGGAGTCGGCCCCCGTCACGGGCACCGACGCCAAGATCATTGGCAGCAACGGCTACGAAGCAACGGCCGGTTCCGAAGTGGTGGTCATCACCGCCGGCATCGCCCGCCGCCCCGGAATGAGCCGCGACGACCTGCTGCTGACCAACATGCGGATCACCTCATCGGTAACTGAGCAGGTGGTCAAGTACTCCCCCGACTGCATCATCATCCCGGTGACCAACCCCTTGGACGCGATGGTGCAGAACGTATTCGAAGCCAGCAGCTTCCCCCGGAACCGGGTTTTCGGCATGGCCGGGGTGCTCGACACCGCCCGTTTCCGCACCTTCATCGCCGAAGAACTCAACGTTTCTGTGGAGGACATCCAAGCCTTAGTGCTGGGCGGCCATGGCGACGACATGGTTCCGCTGACCCGCT
>CAUZOD010000369.1:0-3152 GCA_963581115.1 Phycisphaerae bacterium
CTGGTGAGTAGTCCCTGTTTTTCGCCAAGTTCATTGCCAGTGGGCGTCAGTGGCGTTCTGGCATGGCGAGGTACTCACCTCAAGGTGGCAAAGACAGGTGGATTGACTGCGGGTGTGTCGTAGCGCGTCAAGGACCAGGCTATGAAGGCAGGCGATGCATTTGGTCCTGGAGAAGATTTTGCAAATGCGCAGACATCACACTGGAACGCGTGACGGCCAGTAAACCTGCCGCCGGATTTGAGCAGGTACTCTATCCCGGACAGAAAGAATCGCAGACCCGGCAGCGCTGGCGGGAATCGGGCATACCCATTGCCGATGACGTGTGGAAAGATTTCGTGGCGGCAGCTGGATTAGTGGGCGTGGAAATCGAGTCTTAGAAAGCCTTTAATGCGGGAGGTGACCCGTGTCCATGTTTTATACTGCCTAGATGTTCGGGTGATAACACAGGAGGGCTACATCGGGTCAAGCAGTTCCAGAATGTCGATGGGATCTTCTTCATCGGCATCATTAAACAGACCCCATCGCTGCAAGTCACCAAATCCAGGCCGATTCGCCGGTACCACGAGGGCATATTGGGGGGCGATAGGGGCCGCATGTACCGGCGCTGACGCCACCGTAGCATCACCATCGGTGGGTCCGCCCTGAGTGGCCACGGTGTGCCCGAAGTTATTCACAACAGAAATAATGTCGGCGCCATCTACTTTGCCGTCGCCATTGGCATCACCAACCAGGGGTGGTGAAATGGAACCGCTTGAGCTGTCGATCGTATGAATTGTTTTACCGTAGTTTTCTTGGATGAGAATCACATCCTGTCCAGAGACTTTTCCGTCATGATTGGCGTCTCCGTGTAGCCGGTTGCCGAAATCGAGCCCATCAATTGCACCACCTGATGAGACGAATGCAAAATGCGAACCTGGCGGCATGAAGATCTGGACATCATTCGCCAGCAGTGGGGTCGGATTCAGGCGTGGAAATGTCTGCAAGAAGCCCATTGGCACGACCTCGCAGATCACGTGAAAGCCGGGCTGCAGGCCTTCCAGCCAGTAGTGGCCGGTTTCGTCGAAGTCTGTTGCCGGGTCATCCCACCTGGTCATGGTTCTCGGCTCGTCGGGATCAAGTTTACCGTTAAAGTTCAGGTCCGAGTAGACCACAACGCCTGGGAAGCCAGGTTCGCCATCGCTGCGATGACCGTTACCGTCCTTGTCCAGCCACTTGATTCCATGAACGCTGCCTGGCTCGATTCGCTGGTTACCAAAGTCAAGGCCTTCAACTATCTGACCGTTCTCCAGCACGACCACATGTGCGCTTGGCGTGGGGACGGGTGGGAAGACGGTCAGATCCTCAGTTCTAGTCAGGCTATCTTCGGCCGGCAGTAGGATGGGGCCGACGGGGAAGGTCTGGGTGAAATCATCTGGTACAACCTCGCGGATCACGTAAGTGCCGGCTTCCAGGTCACTGAACCCGTACCCACCGCCTTCATCAAAGTCGGTTTCCGGTATATCCGCCAATGTGCTGGTGTGCGGTTCATCTGGATCGAGAATACCGTTTTGGTTCAGATCAGCGTAAATAGTGATACCGGCCAGACCAGGTTCATCGGGATCTCGCTTAGCGTTGCCATTGCGATCTTCCCACTTGATCCCGTGGATCGAGCCTGGCTCAAGCTTCTGATTACCAAAGTCGATACCCTCGACCACGTCTCCCGGCTCGAGAATCACCTTGTGAGCTCCAATTCCTGGATCCGGTATCACACGCAAGTCACTTGCGCGAAATGACATTTCCTCGTCAGCCATGTACTCTGAAAAATCGATGTCGATAGTAGTTGGGTTACCAAGAATACCGTCATATTCGACGACAATTTCATCAGCGTTCGAATCGATGGCAGCTTGCACTTCGTCGAACAGATCATCCACGGTAAGAAATAAACTCGGATCGAGTACGTCGCCTGTCACGGCATGCTCAACAGAATCGATCTCCCCGCCGACAACGTGTACAAGCCCCGGATCAACGTACTCGGGAGAACAAAAGCATATCCGCTCAAAGTGGTAGATGTAGTCACGAAGGTTGAGCGTTTGCCATTGTTGTCGTTGCGTGTTCAGTTCCTGTTGGACAGCATCCAGATGCGTGGCCGAAGTTGTCGTTGCATGAGGTGGCGGATAGATCGGGATGCCCACAGGTGACGGGTAAGTCTGCACAAATCCAAACGGGACCACTTCATTAACATAGTGTTCTCCGGCCGGCAGGTCCTTCAGCCCGTATTGGCCCGACTCATCGAAGTCGGTCACGGGGTCGTCTTCCATCGTCTTGGTGTGCGGTTCATGCGTGTCAAACCTGCTGTTGAGATTCACATCGACAAAGATCGTCACGCCCGGCAGTCCCGGCTCGCCCTGGTCTCGCTCGCCGTTGCCGTTTTCATCGAGCCACTTGATGCCTTGGACCGAACCGACCTCGATCTTTTGGTTTCCAAAGTCGATGTCGTGGACTGCGTGACCGGGTCGGACGAAAACATGGTGCCCGTACCCATCGATCGGGATGGGGAATACGATGTCCGTTTCCGACTGCGGGGAATAGGTCGTCACCCGGAATCGGGGGAATGTCTGCCGGTGACCGTCCGGCACAACTTCACGGATCATGTGGAACCCAGGCCGCAAATCGTCGAGCCAATACCTTCCTGCCTCGTCGAAGTCGGTGTTGGGATCGTCCTCGATGGTCACCGTGTGTGGCTCGCCAGTATCGAAGACACCGTTGTGATTCTGGTCCGCATAAATCGTCACGCCTGGCAATCCCGGCTCATTCTCGTCCTGTTTGCGGTTGCCGTTTTCATCGAGCCATTTGATGCCGTGGACCGAACCCGGCCCGAACTCCTGATTGCCAAAGTCGATTCCCTCGATCACTTGTCCCGAGGCCAGGTAGACCACGTGAGCGCCTGGCGTGGGGATGGGTGGGAAGATGGTCAGATCCTCAGTTCTAGTCAGGCTATCTTCGGCCGGCAGTAGGATGGGGCCGACGGGGAAGGTCTGGGTGAAGTTATCTGGTACAACCTCGCGGATCACGTAAGTGCCGGCTTCCAGGTCACTGAACCCGTACCCGCCGCCTTCATCAAAGTCGGTTTCCGGTATATCCGCCAATGTGCTGGTGTGCGGTTCATCTGGATC
>CAUZOD010000370.1:0-3147 GCA_963581115.1 Phycisphaerae bacterium
CACACGGGTCACATCAGCTTTGATCTCGAGGTTGATGAGTCACTCCGTTCAGGCGTCGACTTGGATTTGACATAAAAGGAATTTGCGCGGGAGGACTCACATGGTCCGCGAGACCTGTTTGCCGCGTACTTTCGCGACGGTTTCTTACCCAAGCAGTCCACGCCCCGGGGTCTTTCGATCGCAAGATTCCCAAGAACCGCAGGGTAGCTAGGGGGTATTGAACCTGTCGGTAAATGTCCCCGTGATTCGACTCCAGGAGAAAACAGCAACGGCGAGTTCTGCCTTATTGGGCCAGTAATCTAAAGGGGCTGCCACCTGCTTTGATTCTTTGGGACAATACCAACTCGAGTTGTCGTTTTAGATTTGGTTTCGAGTCCAACAGGCTCAAGCGGTCCTGCACCAGGGGGGCGACCGGTGCTGCTTCGCCGCCCAGGGCGTTGAGCAGCGTGATGACGTCCTCCCACTCTTCGGAACCTCTCGGGCAACTCGCCTCGCCCAAAAGATCGACCATAGTTTTGAGGTCAGACTCGTCACCGCGAATCGAGAACAGGGCGTAGCAGGTGTTGGCCAGGTAGGGGTTTTTCGGGGTACGGTACTTTTCCAGGACTGCAATGGCGCCCGATGCAGCCGGGCCAATCGCTGCCAGCGCGTAGGTCACCGGACGGTCCTCGCCTTTAGATTCGGCATAAGACTTGACCAAAAACGGGACCGCGTCGGCAGCGGCTGGTCCCATTCCTGAGAGAAGCCGTAGCCCGATCCCTCGCTCGTCCCCTGCTGGTTTTTTGGCCATCTCCATCACGTCCGGCAGTATCGGCGCGGCGGCTTCGCCGCACCGGGCCAGACCGTAGGCAGCAATCCACCTGACATCCTCATGCGAATCACCGAGTGCTTGCTGTAACGCGGGAACCACCGTGTGGGCGTGCGGTGATACATCCTCGGATGCATATCCGCCCACTTTGTCGTCCCAGTTTTGTGGTCGGGTAATTCCCACCAGGGCAAAGGTGGCAGCCTGACGCACGAAAGGATCACGATCTGACAGCAGCGAGGCTATCTTCGATGCCGCCGGGTACGCTTCGGGACCGATTGCATCAAGGGCGTGCAGGGCGGGAATACGAACTTCCGGATCATCGAGCAACTTGGTAAGCGCCGGCGTGGCCAAAGCGGCCTGGGGACCCAGTTCGAACAAAGCCCAGGCAGCGGCCCGACGCTTGGCAACATCAGCATCCTTCAGCCCGTCGATGCACTGTTGCACCGATTTGCCGCGGAAGGCTGCAGCCTCGTCTTTCAGCTGCCTGGCCATTGGCGCTTGGTGGTTGACGATCGGTCCGAGCCGCTCGATATAGTCGGCCGCCCTGGCTCGAATGGCGTCATATTCCTCGATGTCCAGAGGCTTGCCCGCCTCCACGTCATGCGGCTGAACATCGGTAAGCGTGAGACGTGCCCTGAGCCCCTCCAGCCATGTTCCCGCCTCGACAGCTAACGGGTCGGGTTTCTTTGCCTTCACAAGATCTTCGACCATTTGCAGGTAGCGATAGTCGTCAACGCCTTCGCGGCGAGCTTCCCAACCCATGTGGGGCATCGGCTCGTTGCTGTTGGGTTTCCACCAGACCTGGCTGTGGCGATTGTGCGCGTAAGCCCAAATCCAATTGCCGCTGAACTTGTGGGCCCAGGTGTGCAGTCCCGCGAAGTATCGTTGACTCACCGGGCTGTAATGCTTTCTCCAGATCTGATACGAGTAGACCCAGACCTCTGCGCCCATCCGTTTGGCCTCGGCCAGAATTTCAGGGGTGACCAAACCGTCGTGAAGGGTCCACACGTCATGAATATCGGCATACGCGTACGCTGGCGAGATGTGACTCATGTCGGTCGAGAGGCGAATGGGTAACGGGCGCAGGGGAGCATAGGTTTCCCTCAGCCCGACTCCTGGATAAAGCCCTTCATCCCGGCCGAACACAATAAGTTCTGGCCACCCGTGCTGATGCCGTTCTGACGCCAGCCACGCTACCGCCGCTTCCATTTGTGTTTGGGAAATGTCTTCGCCACAGATGCTGAGTTGCACGGCTACACAAGGAATGTCTGGTTGAGTGAGTCCCGCCTGTTGGGCCAGTGGGAGGGACGTGTCGACCATGTGGCTATTGAGCGGCGGTATCTGGGTGCGGAAGTCTCCCGCGTGATAAAACGTGACCGAGTTCTGGCCGTGAGCTGCCATGTCGCGGTAAATTTCCAGCGCAAGGTCATCTTCCAAATCCCATACTCCAAATCGCGTGGGCAAAAAATCTTCACGATAATAGGCGCCAAATACAGCGCGTGGCGCTGCCAGGCTGAACGGTCTGACCTGGACTTTGAGGTCAAGTTCTGTCGCCGCTTGCCCTGCTGGTTGGATGACGATTTTCCCCTGGTGCATGCCGGGAGACGTTTTGGGGCCAGCATGTATCAGTAGCCAGAAATTAACCGAGTGGCCTGCTTCAAGTTCGTGAACAACGTCTCCTCGTTGCAGGTAAATTTCGCCTGGTACCTCCATCAGGACAACCGTCTCGGGCTCTGTAGAGAGCTGTTGCTGCATGTCTGGATCGATGCGGTGATAGACCTTTACTTTAAGGTCTGATTTCACCGTGACCCGAATGTCCTTCAATCCACCAGCCACCGCTTGAACACCAATCTGAATCGGTTCGTACTCTCCACGGGCCAAGGTGCATGAAACCGTTTCCACGATCGCCTCTGGCTGCGGGTTGTGGGTCGGTGAAAAATTCCCCAGCGTGGTGTGCTCGAAGACCACATATCCCTTGTTGTCCTCGGCGCAGGTGATACTCGATGTCAGAACGACCACGAGCGCAGCATAACAGGCTATGTTTGTTGCCACTTTCAACATTTTTCGTTCCTCGTTTGGGTTTTCAAACCGGGGTGCCAAATTTTGGATTGAGACTCGTTTGTAGGAGACTTCCACAAATAGGTATGCGTATTTTAGCAGATGGCACCTCGCCTTGTCCTGCTTTGTTTGCTGTTGAATATTTTGCGACGACTCCTGGTGGGCGCGCGGGTAGGTGGGATCCTGGTAGAAACGACGGAACGGGGTTAAAATTGCTGTCAGGTATTTTCGTCGACGTGGTTAAATCAGCCGCAAGATGAGCCCGACGTCCGCCCGTCCGG
>CAUZOD010000371.1:0-3104 GCA_963581115.1 Phycisphaerae bacterium
CCTGTAGGTCCTCCAGCAAGTTGATGATCTGTGCCTGAATCGACACATCAAGGGCGGAAACAGGCTCGTCGGCCACGATAAATTTTGGGCTCACCGATAACGCCCGCGCCACGCCGATGCGCTGGCGCTGTCCGCCGCTGAACTCATGGGGGAAGCGGTCTGCCATGTAGGGGTTAAGTCCCACGTTCTGCAACAAGTCCGCCACTTTTTCCCGGTATTCAACCTTACCTTTCACCAGGCCATGAACAATCAAAGGCTCTCCGATGATGTTGCCCGCGGTCATTCGGGGATTCAGTGAGCTGTAGGGGTCCTGGAAGATCACCTGCATCTCGCGCCGCATAGCGCGCATTTGCTTGGTTTTCAATTGGGTCAGGTCTTGACCTTCGAATATGACCTGACCGCCGGTTGGTTTGTAGAGTTGAAGGATACACCGGCCGGTGGTGGTCTTTCCGCAGCCGCTTTCGCCCACCAAACCCAGGGTCTCGCCACGTTTGACCGTGAAGCTAAGGCCGTCTACCGCCTTCACGTACGCCACGGTCCGCTGGAACAACATTCCAGAGCTAACCGGGAAATACATCTTCAGGTCCTTGACCTCGAGCAGCACATCGTCGTTGTTTGATGCGGCCGCGCTGGACGCCGCGGTTTCTGGCATTGTAGTCATGTTCAGTACCTATCTCCGGTGGACGGTATTAGTCTACTGCTGGAGCGCTAAGGGCTTCGATTGCCGACGGTCCCAGGTCCTCGTAACGCCAACAGGCGGACAGATGACCATCACCAGTGTCCATCAGTTCGGGGCTGTCGGTTGCGCACTTATCGATGGCCCAGCGGCAACGATCCCGGAAGGAGCAGCCAACTGGGAGGTTGATCAGGTCAGGTGGCTGGCCTTCGATGGGGTCAAGTTTCTCCCTGCGGGGCAGGTCCAAACGGGGAACCGACCGGAGCAGACCCACGGTATAGGGGTGCCGTGGGTTCGCGTAAATCTCACCGGCGTTACCTCGTTCAATCACCTTACCAGCGTACATGATGTTCACCCGGTCGGCGTAGCGGGCCACGACGCCCAGGTTATGGGTGATGATGATCAAAGCAACGCCAAATTCCGTGGTGAGGGCCTTCATTAAGTCCAGTATCTGGGCCTGAATGGTAACGTCCAATGCGGTGGTTGGTTCGTCGGCGATGATCAACCTGGGATTGCAACTTAGGGCCATGGCAATCATCACGCGTTGGCGCATGCCGCCGCTAAATTGGTGGGGATACTGCTTGATGCGGGTTTCCGGGTCGGGAATGCCCACGCGGGTCAGCAGGTTCACACTTTCGCGACGGGATTCCTGTTTCGACATGCCCATGTGCAGTTCGAGGGTCTCGGTGAGTTGCCGCTGTACGGTCAGCACCGGGTTCAGCGAGGTCATTGGTTCCTGGAAGACCATCGCAATCTTGGCGCCGCGGATTTCCCGCATGTCGTCCATGTTCACTTTGAGGATGTCTTCTCCGTCAAGAAATATCTCCCCGCCAACAATCCTGCCCGGAGGGTTGGGGATCAGACGCATTACAGAGAGTGCGCTCACGCTCTTCCCGCAACCGCTTTCGCCCACCAAGCCCAGGGTTTCACCTTCTTCCAGGTCGTAAGAAACGCCGTCAACTGCTTTAACGACGCCGTCCATTGTAAAGAAGTGAGTCTTTAGGTCTTTAACTTCTAGCAGTGTAGCCAATGAGTCTCCTCAATTCCGGCGGGCAATGATTAATACGCAATTAGATTGGTTACGGATGCGGCGCGGACTATTTTGGCGCCGATTTATTAATCTTGACGCCCTGTCTGTAGCCGCAGACTGTCTGGTGGGGAAGCCGGGACTCGAACCCGGACGCCTTTCAGCACATGATCCTAAATCATGCTCGTCTACCAGTTCCGACACTTCCCCCTTGTGACCGTGTCAGGGGGCTAGGCTCACCCCGTGGTCCAAAACCGGGCATTGAACTCCGGACATTGAACAACCGTGCTGCACCCTTGGTCAGAGTTGTCTAATTATATCCGCCGATTCACAAACCTGTCCACACTTGGCTAACCAGCGGGGGAGTCACTACCTCCGCATGCCCCCAGCAACAAGACCGAAAACAGCAAAAGCACTCCCCACGACCAAAATGGCCGGGACATTTTAGGAGCAATCACGAACTAACCCCTCCCAGATTTCGGTTTTTGGCTCACCGATTGCATCCCATTTGCCGATTCTGAGTCAGAGCGACATCCATTTCACTTACCACGGACTTGGATCAGCTGATCAGTCGTTGATCTGCCGACACCCAAAGTACCTGCCAGCCCAAGCGCACCTGTGTCCGAAGCAGTCATCGTCAAAGTAGACCCGAGCCGGTAGGATTGATGGCGTGGAATCTAAGGAAGCAACTAGACCGGCAAAACGAACACCGGGAATTTGGCGGGCCACAAGCAAATGACTCGGTAATGCTACCGATGCCAGAATCTGTGCCTAACATCAGTGATAGACGACCGCTGATGGGCATTTCCGAGAAAAACAAAGCCCGGATTACTGAAATCCGGGCCTTTTTCGTGCCTAAATACTGGTGACCCGCCTCGGGGTCGAACCGAGAACCTACTGATTAAGAGTCAGTTGCTCTGCCATTGAGCTAGCGGGCCGCTGCTTTTGAACGGATCGATATCCCGCATACAACCTATCAACAATCCTGGGACACTGTCAATTTGAATGGGCCGCCCAGATTCTGGCCAAGGGCATTGTTAGACCGAAAATGCCTCTATATTCCGAAATCGAGCCGGTCGATCAGATGCACGGGAAGGGCTGCAGCCCTCATCTTATCCTGGGTCTTGGCGATGTCGTAGGCCACCCGGTAGCGGTCGATCACGGCCTTTGCTGTGTCGCAGATGGCATAGCTGGGCCGTGGGTCACGGTCTCGGGGCTGTCCAACTCCCCCAGGATTGATTATTAGGCGATTATCGCTAAGCGCAACCTGCTCATCTTCGGAAAACACGGTAAACTCCGGCTCTCCACCGACTTCGCGACAGACAAATGGAATATGCGAGTGCCCAACAAGACAGTATCTGGTCTCCATGAGAGCCAAGGTTCCCAATGCTGAATTACGGT
>CAUZOD010000372.1:0-3104 GCA_963581115.1 Phycisphaerae bacterium
GCCGCGAAGACCGAGTGGATCACGATTAAATAGACAAATCAGAAGACGATGTTCCTCATCGTCGATTGATTACTCCTTGAGAGATCCCGTCAGGAACCCTCAACTTCAGTGAATGGTCCGAATGCTTGCAAGTGAGCATTTCAGTTTTAATGCACTTCAATCACAAGAAACTAGCAATCTGTCATCAAATGATTGCGAATGTTCTGGAACCATGCTCCGGTAAGTAACACAAGCCGTTCGGGTACAGAAGCATCAAAAATCTTTGCGAACCAGTCCGCCAAACCTGGTATGAAATCAGAGACTAGGCCGCCACCGCCAGGGCCTGAGGTGGATCAAACTCAACCGCAACACGGCATCGATTCCCGCAGATCCGAAATCGGACAATGGTCCCCGGTTGCATCGCCGTCGCCGCCAACAGCACCTGCCTAGCAGTCCCGCATATCGCCACCCGCACTCGGTGGCCCGGCTGCAGGTGGACCGGATAATCAACTTCAAGCAAGGCGCCGTAGTTGGAAAAATCAACCGCCTGCGCCGACACATACCTGCCAGTTGACTCTTGTTGAAGTTTGGCCGGCAGGTTGGTTTTCTGCCGGGAGGCACGACGACGGGTGATTGGCTCCATGGGAATTCTTCTCGCCGGGGGTTTCTAAATCTTTATCGGTTGTAGGACACGGCCCGGTTAATCGGGCGACCGACTCCCCTGAGGTTGACCTTGCCTCCGAAGCAGCAGCGCCGCCGATAAGGCCAATAACACGCAATCTGCGTTCTCGGCGGTCAGGATGCGCTCGGTTGATTCTGCGGGGGAATCCCAAGACCCAGACGATCCAGTCGTACATCTGGAACCACGCCTATAATGTCTAATCTCTCTATTATTATTGGAGTCTACCATCCGGTATCGCGTTCTGGGACTCAGGGTCAGCCCTAGTTGGCGGCCCCTCCAATCTCGCCATACCATAGAATCCAATAATGATTGCAACTGCTACGGCAGACTCGCGTGCTTTCATGGATTTGGTACGACCGGCACGGGAAACCGCTGATGCGGCTACCGTGACCCATGTGGTATTGGATCACTGAAAACCCCAGCAGATATCGAGCCTACTGACAGAGTCCGATGTGAACGTGCGCCGCGTCTGTGCACTGATTCTAGGACTGGTTGGTGACGCGACCACGGTTGAGCCATTAGCCCAGGCCCTGCATGATGAAGGCTCTCGCGTCAATGAACTGGGCCAGGATGCCCTCTGGTCCGTGTGGTTTCGACTGGGAACTCGTGCTGCGGCACGATCCTTTTGTGAGGGGATGAACCTGCTTGGCCAGAACAAACTTCAGGCAGCAATTCTGAATTTCCGCCAAGCAATTGCGGCAGACCAAAACTTTGCCGAAGCGGCCAACCAATGTGCGATCGCACATTTTTTATTGGGCTAATGGCACCAGTCGCTGGCGTTCTGACAGCGGGCCATGGACCTGATGCCATATCATTTTGGCGCAGCCAGCGGATTAGGCCACTGTTACATGTATCTTGGTGATTTAGACGCAGCCTGCCAGTGGTACTGCCAAGCCCTACAGATCAATCCTCGCATGCCCATCATCGAAGATGCCTGCCGTTGCCTTACAGAAGAGTTCGGGCGATCAAAGACAAAGTCCGCCAGACAAGCAACGGGCTAAACCGCTTCTCGTCCAACGGACCTTTGTTCTCTGAGCACTTGAGTACGGCCGTCGATCCGGAGCTCATGCTGCCTTGCTGCGCTGGGTGGCAGGGGCGCTGCGGCGCTTGCGACCAACGGTTCGCTGGTCTGCAGCCATGCGGCGACTCGGTTCGGAATCCAGGACATCAACCACATCCTGAGGATCCTTGCCCCAGAGGTCTGCACCAATCTCCGCGGCAAGACCTTCGGCGCGATTGAATACCCCTCCTCCAACAATGATCTGAAGCCGGGGACAGACACCGATATTGTGCAGTCGATCGATCAGCAACCGTGTTGTGGGCACGGTACTGGGAATCACGCCAAAAACAACTAGTTTATCTGCATTAAGCTCGCCGATCTGCTCGACCACCTCATCATTGGCCACACCGCCACCGGCAAAGAATACTTCGTAGCCGTTGGCCTCCAATAGATCGGCCGTCATCTGTGCCGCCAACTCTTCGGACTCTTCGGGCCCGCAGACCACCAGCACATTGACGCCTCGACGCTCCGACTGTTCCAGACGCAACTGCATCTGATCGACCAAACTGTGAAGCAGGCGAGTCGCATAATGATAGCTCAACCGACTCAACTGGTCGTTGCGATAGAGGTTCTGCAGATGTTTGGTTGTCGGCCAAAATAGGTCGCTGATAATCTGCTTTCCGTTGTAGTCAGCTTCGAGAGCCTCGTCAACGACGGCGCGGGCACCGACACGGTCACCACTGATCAGGCTATTGAAGAATTTTTCTTGCAGAACATTGCGTCGACTGGCCATGGGATTACTCCGGTGTTCGTTTCGCTTCGGGGTCGGATTGAACCACTCTCTCATCGGATTACAACCGGAAAATCTTCACTCACCGGCATTATCATCAATGCGGACCGTCCGGAAACTTTCCAGTTGACCGCCAAAACGATCCGCGACCCTCACGGCCCTACGTTTTCGGTCCTGGCAACTCCCAACCAGGGTGTGCCAGCAGTACTCTCAGACCTGTACCCTGCCCCAACAATGCGGGGGGAGGTAGGGTCAGACCCGGTAGAATCAGAGTCGTTATCCGGGCGTGAACTGTAAATGGACGATACAAACCGGTTCGCGGCAAGGTCGAATGGTGGATAAGATCCATTGCCATGCCAAAACACCCGTGCATGCCAAACCGCTCCGCGGCCTCCACCGCCCTCACCAAAGCCTCGGCCTTGTTGGGTGCCTTAGCGTGCGCATTGGTCTGGACATCTTTTGGGACCCTGTCTGGGTGTGTCGCCAGCCCAGCCACCGGCAAAAAACACCTGAATCTTCTTAGTGATTTCGAGGAGCGCCGGTTGGGTGAGAAACTGGCTCCGGACATCCTCAAGCAATACGGTGGCCAGCTGCCTTTGGAATCAATTGTGACCTATGTTCGAAATCTGGGTCGGCAACTGGTCAAGATCTGC
>CAUZOD010000373.1:0-3078 GCA_963581115.1 Phycisphaerae bacterium
TCCAGGAAGTCCGGCTCACCGCTGCGCAATTCATAGGCTAGATCTGCTACCAAGGTTTCCTCACCCGATCCCTGTTTGATCTGCTCACTTAACGCTTCGGCAATATTGCGTTTTTTTTGGTGTCCATAAGGATCAACCTCGCCGTAGCCCTGTAGCTCATGGCCCACCCAACTGGCACCCTCTGAAAGCAGCACCATCGCATACCGACTAGGATTCGACCACTTATCCTCGATCAACTGTTCGATTAGCCGCTCCAGATCGAAAGGTGCCTCGGGGATGCAACAACGAATCGAGGTCACAAACGCTGCGTACAACGCGGTAAACCCGGCATCGCGCCCGAAGATCCGAAGGACACCGATACGCTCGTGTGAGCCGATGGTAGTGCGTAAGCGGCCAATGAACTCCACCGCTCGCGTCATCGCGGTGGAGAATCCGACGCAGTACTCTGTATGCCGCACATCATTGTCCATGGTCTTGGGCACGCCCACGATGGGAAAGCCCTTGCCGTGCAACACGGCAGCGTAGCTAAGGGTGTCGTCGCCCCCGATAGCAATCAGGCAGTCGATCTTGAGCCGCTCGAGATTCTCCAGAACAATGGGGGTTGCGTCGACCACGCCCGGGGAAACCTCTTTGAGCTCACCGGCACGCTGTCTGAGATGCCCCGGCAGTTTTTCCAATTGCATCCGCGAGGGATTGGTGCGGGAGGTATGCAGGAAGGTCCCCCCAGTGCGATCGATACTGCGAGTTACCTGCCGATCCAGGGAATTGAGATAATCCGAATCGGCCCCGACGTCGAGGTTGACATGGGTCAGACCCTCCCAGCCACGACGAATACCAATGACCTCGAAATCCGCATGCTCGGTGCTTCGATATACCACCGATTTGATCACGGCGTTTAGCCCGGGAACGTCACCTCCGCCGGTAAGAATTCCTATTCGCTTCTTCGCCATATCAGGTTCTTGAAACTACCACTGAATTTGCAGCATCAAGCCAACGCCAGTCCCGATAATCCAACACTTCGGTCGAATGCAATCTTACGACCAAGAGCACCAGTAATACGATCGGCTAATAGCCCGCATACTTATTGCCCTATTCAACTTAATTGTAACCGCTTCTAGCGATATATGCCTGGAACCCTTGTTCTGGATCAACCAGTTGAACCCTCCAGACTCCCTCCTATTGATCGGAGGCATCAATCGGTCTACTGACTCTGGTGGGCTTGAGGCAATGGTGCATCGTTGTCGGATTTCTGCGTAATGGATAATTTTCCTTGAGTTCAGCATCGTTGATGCCAACTTCAACGAAGATTCCCCTCAGAGATACTCCGCCTTACTTTCCTGATCGCGATACACCGGCGATGGTCGCAAAGGTCGCATGCCACAACCGACACGTGACGTTCCATCCCATCGAGATTACAGTGCCCAGAATATTTTTTTGAGATCATTGCCGGGATATAAGCTGGGCAACATGAGCAACAGCACTTGTTATCTGGCCGCACTCGGCTTATACCACGGGAAGATTCTCGTCGCCCAGAATAGAGGGAAAAGGGAATCCGGAATTGCGGGAACTGGTACATCCGGCGGCCAGATAAAGGGGCATCAGATGAGTGAGACAACCTACCTTGCCGGAGGCGTGCGGACGGCCATCGGCAACTTCTTCGGTACGTTGGCATCCGTGCCATCGCCACAACTGGCCAGTTGCACGATACGCGCTGCTCTGAAGCGGGCAGGAGTGGATCCCGCCACCGTAGATGAGGTAATCGTCGGCAACGTGCTCAGTGCTGGATTGGGCCAGAACGTGGCCCGGCAGGCATCGATCGGAGCTGATCTGGACCCCGGAATTGGGGCCACAACTATCAACAAGATGTGTGGCTCAGGCCTCAAGGCGGTCATGCTGGCGGCTCAGGCAATCCAGTGCTCCGACGCACAGATAATCGTCGCCGGGGGCACCGAAAACATGTCACAGGCACCATACCTACTGCCGAAGGCGCGCGACGGCTATCGGATGGGGCATGGTGAACTTGTCGACAGCCTGATCAAGGACGGCCTGTGGGATGTTTACAATGATGTACACATGGGAGCCTGCGGCGACCGATGTGCCGAGTCCTGTGGCATCACCCGTGAGGACCAAGACAATTTCGCGGTAGAAAGCTACCGCCGTGCCTTGGCCGCACAAGATGGCGCCTTTGCGGACGAGATCACTGACGTCGAGATCACCGGGCGCAAGGGACAGGTCACCATTGTCGATAAAGATGAAGGGCCCCAGCGGTTCAATAAAGAAAAGCTCCTCTCACTGCAACCGGCCTTCAGCAAGGGAGGAACGGTGACCGCAGGCAATGCCTCCAGCATCAGCGACGGCGCCGCCGCTGTGGTGGTGTTGTCGGCTGACAAAGTGCAACAGTTCAACGTCAGGCCACAAGCGAGGATCCTTGGATACACAACTTTTTCACGCGAACCCGAGTGGTTCACCCTAGCTCCCATTGGCGCAATTGAAAAGCTCATGACCAAGTTGGGTTTGACAGTGGACGATGTCGACCTGTTCGAGATCAACGAGGCCTTCTCCGCCGTTCCGATAGCTGCCATGAAGCAGTTGGCCATCCCACATGAAAAGCTCAATGTGAACGGCGGTGCCGTGGCACTGGGCCATCCGATTGGCGCCAGCGGCGCCCGAACCCTGGTAACGCTTCTGAATGCGATGCAGAAAAAACAGGCAAAAATCGGCATCAACGCGCTATGCATCGGCGGCGGTGAAGCGGTTGCCATGGCTGTTGAACAGCCTTGATAGTTCAATTTCGAATCTGGGCCCCCACACCATCACGATTCCGATAATTGCGCCAACACCCCATATAGGCGGGGTGATTTTCATAATCAGCGATCCACAATCAAGTGTGCTCGTGGCTGATCCGATGAAAATTGCACAAGGAATGTACTACGGGTCGGTAGACAAACATCGCATCATTACAAGAGGATCCAGATGCATGCTGAACATCGACACTGAACTCTTTGTGCGGATTCCCCAAGATTTTGAGCAGAGAATCCTCCATCCGGCCAAAGTGACTGCCATTGAGAATGACCTCTC
>CAUZOD010000374.1:0-3076 GCA_963581115.1 Phycisphaerae bacterium
TGGGATTGATCCCGGAGAACCCATTCGCGGCTGCTAGCAACGGTCAACTTCTCCCTTTGATTGTATTCACAGCACTATTTGGTGCAGCGGCAGGGACATTAGGAGAAGAATCCCGGAGAACTCTTCTGGGCTTTTCTGATGCGGTTAGTGACGCATTGATCAAGCTGGTTTGGTGGATCCTTTGGACCGCACCAATAGGTGTTTTCGGACTCGTTGCACCAGTTACCGCTCAACTCGGTTGGGGCTTGATCCAGAGCCTCGCTGTTTTCGTCTTGAGTGTGCTTGTTGGGCTCGCGATCTATCTGGGCCTGATGTACCTGGCTCCACTCAGTGTTATCGCCGGTATTGGACCGAAAAGATTTTTTTCGGGGACGTTTGGTGCTGCGTCCATCGTGTTCTCAACCACAAGTACCGTAACCGCTCTTCCGGTAACACTAGAAGAATCCAAGAAAAACCTTGATGTGTCGGAGCATGTTGCTGATCTGGTGATACCTCTTGGTGCTTCGATGTACCGACCTGGAAGCGCACTTTTCCAGGGCGCTGCGATCGTCTTTCTCGCGGACCTTTACAACGTACCTTTTCCGGTAACGGCCGTGGGGGGCGCGCTACTGGCTACATTTCTCGCGGCGCTTACCGTCGCTCCTGTGCCATCTTCGGGAGTAATGACCCTGGCTCCTGCACTCGACGCAGTGGGGATACCACTTTCCGGGCTGGCCATTTTGCTTGGAATTGATCGTATCCCAGACATGTTCCGCAGCACTACAAACCTTTTGGGTCAGGTCACCGCTGCTACGCTCGTTGATCAGTGGGTGGGCGATTCAACTGATGTGCTCCCAGAACAAAACACATCATAAAGGCCCGGCCGAGACTACCGGGAATCAGGGTCCTGGCTACCGGTGAGATCGTCTTAGCTTCCAGACGCCTACCGTCAGGACTGGTATCACATATATGACGATGAAACCCCATGTGAGCGTGCCATAACCCCGAGCGATAAGGTCAATGAGCCCGAACTGGCTCACAAAAGTTGCTATCGTGAGTAGCCCGACAGCGACAGCGGGTCTAACCCACGAAGGCAGCTCTTTGTTCTCGTCGGCCCTGAGTCCTGAAATGCGCTCATTAAAGGCATGGATTAACCCAGCCCCGGTTTCTACAAGAGTTCCAAACAAAATTACCTGGAAGACAACTTGGAACCCTCGAGAGCCCAAGATCTCTAATAGGTTATTCGCGGGTACGACAGCCTCCATTATTTCCGGATATTGACCAACGGTGGCCAGAAAGAACAACAGTCCAGGAACCATCACGAGGGGCCCAGTCAGAGCACCCGCGATGAAAGTTTCTCTCCTCGTTTGGTGCAGGCGCAGTGTCGCGAGTACGAATGGAGCCGTCAGGTTGTATCCCGCGTATGATACTCCAGCGACTAGCCAGCTAGTTCCTATCGGCTCAGCAGTAAGATTTTCTGAGATCAAGGATCCAAAGCTTTTAAGGCACCACAAAAAGAACACAAGGTAGAGGCCATAGAGAAGTATGGACCAAGCGGAGAAGAAACGTTCAATAGATTTGTTGCCGCCGAAAACCAATCCTCCGACGGCCAACATTACGATGCCCACCCCAATCCAATAATCCAATCCAAACGTTTCTTCGACTATCGAACCTGCCGCCGCCGCTGCTACCGCAAGAATGATTAGTAGAAGTCCTAGATAGCACCCTTCGAAAATCCGCCATCCAGGTCCTAAGAGTTTCTGAAAAAAGTGCCGATAGTCAAAGGCACCCCATACACGGGCGAGTTCGAACGTCACCATTGAAACTATGCTGAAGATCGCTGTGGCTACTCCGATAGCGAGTAATCCGCCCAGAGGCCCCCCGGACTTCACAAGGAAGAACTCTACGAGCTCTCTACCAGTGCCGTAGCCTCCTCCAATTACAATAGATTGGCAGACCAAGCCAGGAAGCAAATAGCGACGGAATATCGATTTATTCATAGGCGCGATGATCGGGCATGGAATGAGTTGGCCGCAAATGGCCTCAACCAACTCATTTGAGGGCTAGGAACGAAGCACTACTTCCTAAGAGTTTTGTGACAGCAGTGCGCTTAATTGAATGAGGTCTGCATTTCCACCGGTGAGGATGACTACAACAGGAGCGTTTGGTTCTAGGCGTATCTTATTGGTAAGGAGGGCTGCAAGGCCAGCAGCTCCAGAGGGCTCCACTACAAGCTTCATGCGTTCCAACAGTGCCTTCATGGCATAAACAATTTCGTCGTCAGTAACGAGTACCACTCCCCGGGCGTGCGTCGCCAAAAGCTCATAGTTGAGTTTTCCAGCCATAGGCGGAGCCAAACCATCTGCGATGGTATTTATCGAATCGAGTTGGATAGGCTTACCACTCTCCAGGCTCCGGTGCATGCTCGGTGCACCCTCTGGCTCTACACCCCACACTGAAATGTCCGGGTTTAGGACTGCCATGGCAGCAGCGATGCCCGAGGAGAGCCCGCCACCTCCTACTGGGACAATCACGGAACTGACCTTTTTTAGTTGTTCGACGATCTCTAGGGCGCAAGTTCCATGTCCTGCGACGACCTCCTCGTCATCGAATGGATGTAGAAACGTAAGTCCTCGATCGTTCGAAACCTCCAGGACTTTTGCGAACGCTGCCTTAGCATCCCCGTGGAGTATGACTTCCGCCCCGTAGCTCTTACTCGCGGCTACCTTAATCGGCGAGGCGTTCTCTGGCATCACTACAACGCACGGGATTTCAACACTAGCTGCCGCCCAAGCTACTGCCTGGGCGTGATTGCCCGCCGAGACCGTTGCGACACCCTTGGCTCGCTCTTCTTGCGTTAGTTGGCTGACCTTATGGAGTGCACCACGGACCTTGAAGGAGCCTGTCTTCTGTAGATTCTCACACTTAAAGTAAACCGGTACACCGATGCACTTTGATAGGGCCTTAGATCCCATGAGTGGCGTTTCATGCACAGTATGCCTGATGCGGGCTCTCGCCTCTACAAAACGGTCCAATGGGAATTGCTGGGTGGTCATAATGGACGGATCATGTAGCCAGCTTCGCCCCCTGGCTACCC
>CAUZOD010000375.1:0-3059 GCA_963581115.1 Phycisphaerae bacterium
GTTGGCCGGTTGACGTACGTAGGTCGTACCGCAAACATACCTCCGACAGTCAGAGCGACTGCTGGAGACGATAGCCACACACGCAAGAGTTCCAAAGGGGTCAAACAATGTTCATTCGGTCTGTCTAATTTGCCCGCACATCATAGCACATCAAACTGTCGTGTTCGCGGAGATATAACCGCGCATCGGATATTACTGGGAGTGCCCAGCAATCGTCTTTGTGGTACACGGGATGGAAGCTGCCTCGCAGCCGATATTTCCGGTCGGTGGCATCGATCAGCGCCACAACACCGTTCTGATAGCGGAACACTAACTTGCCATCAGCGTACGTAATCGCGGCCGTTCCCACGCCCGGCCCGCGTATTTTTCCACCCCACACGACTTCTCCTGTGGCCAGCTCGATGCAAATGGGAAATCCTTGATTGGTTTGGGCACCGGCATAGATGTGATCTCCGACAAGTATCATTCCGCCTTGATGATTCTGGAAATTCTTGGGATCGAGAAAATAAACCTCTTGGGCAGTCACACCGCCATCCCGACCGGAAAGCTTTAGCAGGGCAGCGCCAGCGTCGTATCCACTCGAACAGAAAACGTGGTCCCCAGAAACGACCGGTGTGGGTATATTTGCGGTTTTATTGGCAATGCCATCATATCCCCAAAGGAATTCACCGTCGCTGGCGCGTATGCCAATGACCCCGCGCCCGGTCAATTGAATATACTGTCTGACCCCCCCGCCTTCTGATAAGACGACGGAAGAATAGCCGGCGCCATCGTTACCGCGATCACCGTAGCTGGGAACCACCGCCTTCCATATCTCGTGCCCCGTATGTTTGTCCAGCGCCACGATCATCGCTTCTTTGGCACCCGGTGTGCAAACCACCAGGTCGCCGTCTATCAAAGGTGACTCACTGTACCCCCAAGTCGCCATCATCGACCCTGCGAAATCCTTACGGAGTTGTTTACGCCATAAAACCTTGCCGGTAGCCGTGTCGGCGCAAATTAAGTCTCCCTCCAGTCCGATGGCATAGACTCTTGTGCCGTCAACCGTCGGTGTACCGTTGGAATGGTCGCCCGTGCCGACGTCGGCCGCCCATAATTCGGATCCACCTTCGATGTCCAGTGCGATCAACTGCTCAGAATCTCCACGGCGGCCTAACGTAAAGATCCGTCCGTCGGTAATCGCGACAGTTGAATGCCCCCTGCCCAGTCCTTCAGCGTGCCACAGCAAAGGCGGTCCAGACTCGTTGAACTCGTCGACAAGTCCCGTTTCCAGCGATTTACCGTCTCGGTTGGGCCCTCGCCATTGATTCCAGTCTGGCTCGCCTGTGACTAACGATGTCGAGAGCACAACAACAAAGGTGACGGTCGCCATCTTCACAACGTTCGGCATGGAATCAACTCCTGTTAAGACAAACCCGGCCAGGACAAAATCGCCGCGGCATTGATGGCACTATTATTCCCGAGGTGGCATGCTAAGTAAAAGTCAGTCCTCGGTCGCGATGCAAAGACCGTCGTCTCCAGCCTTCGGCCGATAGATGATCGCGAAAGGATAAATCTTTCATTCGAATAACGAAGCCGTTCTCCATGCGGGATGACAAATCGTCAACAGAAAGTTTCACGTTAAGGTACACAATTCTAATCTTTGTGCCTTAGTGCGAGGCTTCGGGTCGTTTAATCCATTCACAAATCGCGAAATGTCGGTCTTGATCAATTCCTCGCCGAAGTTGATTAACAGTTTCAACGGGCAATCCGTTAGTCGAAGGTAGGTTCGCAGCGTCTTGTTATGAACCGGTGTAACATTCTCGATTGATTTCAATTCGACAATCAGTTTTTATGCGACGAATAAATCGACGCAAAAATCAACTAACAGCTTCACATTGTCCCACAGGACAACAGCAGTACTTCTTCTACGTGACGGCCCCATTTTCTAAGTTCGTATGACATCATCACTTTCTGGTAGACCGACTCCAATATTCTCAGTCCAAGACGTGTGTCGCCATGGCAGGCAACATCAACCTCGATTTTGCTAGTTCTTTTTCTGTCATGTTGGCCCCAGGGAGCTTACACCAAGGCGCTAAATTCTTGTTACCAGCGTCTTCTCTTTGAGAGCTTTGCGTCTTCGCGTAAAATTCCTTCCGCGCATGTTTTCCCTTCACTAACTTCACGCACCCTTCGGTAATAGTGGTACGTGTTGATAACCAGGATCGACAGCCTGTTTCTTCTTGATCACGAGAATCTCATGCCACGTCGCCAGCAATCCTCTCGGACAAGTGGGCATTTCGTGCTGGATCACCCGATGTAGCTTCCCCAGGTTATAACAGGGCACTGCGGGATACATGTGGTGCTCAGTATGGTAATTCATACGGAAGTAGACGAAGGTCAGCAATGGGTTCAGGGTGATCGTTCGGCAACAGAGACGAAAATCCGACACATCGTTCTGGAGCCCCGCGTGTTGGGGAATCACACTCAAGTACCACAACCAACGGCCGTAGAAAGGGACGAAGGTAACCACCAACAGCAACTGCCACAGGCCACAGGAGACCGCGAAGGCGGCGATGGTGGCGTGACCAAATAACAGTACCCGCGCCCAGCGAAACAACTGCCGGCGCCGCTCGACATCTTCGCGCGGGAATAGACGCACTTGCCATTTGCTTTCCAATGGGAAATTCTTGGTGATGTCCGATGTGCGTCGCTGCGGCGTTGTCCCTTCATCCTTACCCAGGCTGAGCCGGACCACCCCTTTGATGGTACTATAAAAAGTCCACACGTCCACGAAGCCCGCTTTTAGAAAAGCTTTGAGTGACAAATCGTAAGGCAAGTCAACCTCGAGATCGTCCGGCGGATGCAACGTGAATTTGTGGTGCCGGGCATGACTCGCCCAGTACATGACGTGACTGTCCCAGTTGAGAAAACTGTAAACGTAGAGGAAGAAAGTATTCAAAACCTTGCTTCTGAACATCGAGTTGTGAACCAGCTCGTGACGGCCGGGACCGAGAAACGCCCAAAACGTGCCGTGCAGAAACAACAGTGGCAGGAACAACCAAATCCGATCCGAGGCG
>CAUZOD010000376.1:0-3048 GCA_963581115.1 Phycisphaerae bacterium
CATGGCATAATCGTCTTGGGTCTGATAGAGCGTTGCCAGATTGTTCAAACTGGCGGCTACGTAAGGATGGTCCGGGCCAAGCGATTTTTCCCTGATCGCCAGCGACCTCTTATACAGCGGCTCAGCTTGGCCGTAGTCAGCCTGGGTGTAATAGAGCAATGCCAGATTATTCAGACTGATAGCCACAGAGGGGTGATTCGGGCCAAGTGATTTTTCCTTGATCGCCAGCGACCGTTTGTATAGTGGCTCAGCCTGGGCGTAGTCACCCCGGGTTCTGTGTAACTCCGCCAAATTGTTCAGGCTAAGAGCCACATTGGGGTGGTCCGGGCCCACGTTCTCTTCGGCTACTTCAAGTGCCTTTTGTGCAACAACAGCAGCACGAGAATATTCTCCCTGTTGATATAGATCCATGGCCTCCTGGTTCAGAATATCCCATTCAACGTCCGAATCCTGGGCGTGCATGAGCGTTGCCACAGCAAACAAAAGGATGATGCTGGCGGCTGTAGGTATTCTGAAATTGTCCATGCAGTCCCTTTTATTTCATTAGTATTCAGAAAGTTTAAGCTGACCCGAGCATACAGCGAGTCCCGATGCAAGTGAAGGGGGGACAGGGTGTAGCGTCAGGTACAGTCCGCCCCGTAGGTCAATAATTCTCGGCAAGAGGATTGCGACAAGGCTTGATATAACAAATGCTTACAAGACACGAGCCAGTAGCCCAATCGGCAGAGGCAAACGGCTTTAAAAGTATAGTGCTATTTGGCTAACCGCAGATGGTGAAAACGCCAGTCTAAACAACTAAATCCAAAACAATGTGAAGCCAAGGGATACATTGAGGTTGTCGATATTATCAAGGTGACTGCGTAACCGCGACCCTCTACGAGGCCAGCGAATCTAATGCTCTACGCAAACTTGAAATTTAGAGGCCTTCTGATCATCGGTCTCACAACGTGCTGGATAACGACATCCAGCGAGTCAGATCTGACTTTGGCCTCGGACCCCGCGCTGGTCCGGCATTACACCTTCGACCAAGACTCTGGGCAGACGGCAGAGGATCGCAGTTCCTGCAACCATCACGGGAAACTGGCCGAGACTCAGCACTTGGAAGAGATCAAAGGCCACCGGGGTGTGCTACGGCTCAACAACGAAAAGGCCGTGCTTCACTGCCCGAATTCGGACTCGCTGTTCCTCGAAGGGGACCTGAGCTTCGAGATGTGGGTGCGGCTGAACGGATCATTCGAGCCCAGTTCGGGCATGCTCTTCGCGACAACAATACCTTCGCGATTACCATGCATTACTGGAACACGCTCAATTTCTTTTATCAGAGATTCGACAATGAACTGGATGCATACGACCACATGCTGATCCCTGTCGAGCGGCGCATCGTCAGCGATCGGTGGTCGCACCTTGCCGTGGTGGTCGAGTACCCACGGATATCCGGTTCTATCACAACGGCGAACTGGTACGTGATGCGTATATGCCCCTCCCGGGCCCCCAAAGAAGCGGCAGGCCGGTCATCAAGATCGGCGATGGCAAAGTTCCGATCGATCTGGACGAATTTCGGCTGTACCGGCGGGCGCTGACCGCAGCGGAGGTGGCGGCGCACGCGAAGGCCAACGAAATCCCACCGCCTCTGGTCTAAAATTGTTCGTGGAGCCCCATTGGTACCACCAGACCGTTGACCTGCGACTCTCGTGCACGGGGGCGGACTACCGGGGACACACGGTCCAGATGACACTGCTTCAGGGGGACCAGAAGCAGGCGGTGGTCCCGCAACGAACCGAACTGACGGAATCCTCCAAGGGATCAGGACGTTACGTGGCCACGGCGCCATTTCCGCTGATAGGTTTGGAGGGCAAGTCACTGGACGGGGTGGCCTGGATATTTGGCCCCACGGGCAATGAAATCCAAACTATTTATCGGCACGCTTTCCTGACCAAACCACAATGGGTCCGGACCCAACGAAGGTTACTGGGACGGAGTGCCGCCACCGTGGACGCCGGTGCAAGCGAAGCAGAAGCCCGACGGAACAGTGGAGGTGCGCGTCTGGGGCCGACGCCACGAGTTCGCCGCAGCGCCGCTGTTCCAACAGATCGAGACCTGCGGCAAGGAGATTCTGGCCGCGCCGATAACGATGACGGCCCATGCCAACGGCCAGGTCATCGCCTGGAACGATGGCCGGACCGAGCTGAAGCAAGCATCCGATACCATCGCCCGTCTCGAACAGATCTTTGACCACGACTGAGCCGAACTTCAGATCGAGATGGGTATCGAATACGACGGTTACATGTTAGTCGACTGCACCCTCCGCGCGAAGCAAGAGCTCAACCTCAAACGGCTACACCTTCAGATTCCCCTAAGACCAATGCACGCGGGGCTGTGCTACGGCGCATGGGTCTATCCCGAGGAATCCTGGCAGAAGTGGATGACTGCCATGCACTCCGGCGCGGTTGGCGGCGATCTGGCATTTCGCTTCAGTCCCAACATCTGGCTGGGTGACGAGCAGCGGGGATTGTGCTGGTAGGCCGAGTCCGACGAAGACTGGCACCACGACGACAAACAGAAGGCGATCGAAATTCTTCCGCGCTACGCCTCGCTGCTGAAACACCCCAGGAACGGCGTGCTGGCCTTAGTCTCGAATCTGCGGCGCGACGAGCAGAGCGTCTCCGGCGCGTTCGAATTAGACAGGCTCGGCCTGATTGGTCAGAAACTTGACGCGTTCGATCCGCTGACCGGCCGACCGGTAGATCTCTCATCCGCCGGAGAAATGTCGGTCTCACTGGAATCAGAAGACTGGATCTATTATATCTGGCTGCGACCACGCACGGATGACCGATAGCACGTCCAAATCCCACGACCACCTTGTGTGATCAACCAACCGCTCATCGATCGCTATCAAATGCTTGTCAGCGACCCCGATTACATCAAGATTGCCATCCTGGAGTAGGTGGACGACAACCATCATCCCTACAGTTGGATCGCGATCTTCAACGGTGATTTCAACATTAAGAAGATATTTTCATCGCGCGAATGGAGCATAAAACCGCTTAA
>CAUZOD010000377.1:0-3040 GCA_963581115.1 Phycisphaerae bacterium
ACAGTTCACCGAAAAACCCCGGGCGGCCCGGGACCTGGATCGAGAACCAGTACCCCGTGGGCGATGCCAACACCGATGGCATGGGATTTCAAGGCGGCATGTGGTTTGAGCCCGATGCCAAGCCGGATACCAATTGGCAAACCGCAATCGTTGGAGATTTCACCACCATCTATACCCACGGCGATCCCCCCGCCCGGCCCGGGAAGGAAGGATTCATTGCCGTACACGATCAAACCGACTGCACTGTGGAGTCCTGCGATCGCCCGGACGGTCTACTCGGCTCCGGCAGTCAGCGACTCAACCGGGACGGATTCATTCAGTTCTCCGATGCGAATGGCACCCCCGTGCCTGCCAATCAAGGCGACGTGCTGCGCGGCCAATTCGACTTTGTGGCCATCAACGGCATTCCTCTCTTCGGCTTGACCAGCGACGTGATGGCCTTGGCCGAAACCACGAGCAAGGTCAACGAGGACATCAATGGGGACGGGCGGCCCGATCACCAGCCACTAACCAAGTGGATCGTGGGCTTTGGACAGCCCTTTCATCCGCTCGACGTTGGTATCCCCGGCTGGCAGACTGTAGCGGTTGTACCCGAAATCGTGGCGCAACTCGAATTTGCCTCCGGATACAATTACACTTGGTTCATGACGCGCACCGCGCTGCCAGCAGCGGAACTAATTGACCCGGAAGGAGATTGCCAGCTGAGCAACCAGTGCAGCACTCAGGTGCATTTGGACCCGGATACGGATCAATGCTTCTTCGGCGATTGCGTGCTCACGGCCGGCGGTGTCCTAAGAGACCACGACTTATCCGATTACGTCCGCTATCAGACCCTCTCATTTCAATACACCGTAGGCAATTCCTTCTGGGACATGCTCCAACTCGACGGTGAGGACGTGATGGCTTGCGACACGCACCACGCTCAAGACGAATGCGATGACCCCGACACCCCGGGCAGCCCCATGGCGGGCAATGTCCCCATCACCCGTCCCGGCAATATCGTCGATGGACTTGTCTTTGGCACCAGCCGTGAAAATAATGCACCCTACTTTCTCTTTGACGAGATCTGCGTGACCATCAACCAGGAACTCGACGGTGCCTGCACCTTCACGCGGGGCGACCAACCGGGCCCACTGCTCGGCGACGCCAATAACAACGAGATTGTCACAGGTGCGGACTTGATTTCCGTCCAACAGAATTTCGGCAAAGACTACACGAACGGCGCCTGTGACGGTTTGGGACTGGGCGACGCCAATGACGATTGCCTGGTCACCGGAGCAGACCTGATTGTCGTGCAGCAGAACTTCGGTAATACGCTTGCGCCGGTCAGTGCAGAGGTACCAGAGCCTACATCGATTTGCCTGCTGGCTTTGGCGAGCTTAGGCGCAATGGCGCGTCGGCGTCGGCTTGCTGCATAGCGGTTGTTTGCCATCAAATTCAGCATCACCGACACTAATCTCAGTGAAGATCGTCTTCAGCGACACTCCGCCTTACTTTCTTGATCTAGATGCACCGACACTGGGCGCAGAGCAGTTCACCGCCAATGGTGTGACCCACTGGCGGACCTGGTGCCGCTACTGCGACGAATGGCATCAGCATGGTCCTGGCGAAGGCCACCGGATCGCACGTCGATGCGATGCGTGATCGGATCGAATGAATACTGCTCCCATTGGTAGATCAGTCCGTGATCGCGACGGGTTTGGGTCTTGGTCTGTGTCGCTCCGGGGCCACCGAATACATCGATGATGAGCATCCCTTTTTGACTTAGTGCCCGTCGGCTCTGGCGCAGGTATTGGCGAAGCGTTGTCCGTTTATGGTACCCGAACACGCTGAAGTTCAGCCCTGCGACGATATCTACCTTGGGTCCGCGGACCTGCATCACATCATCTAGAATCAGCAACACGTCTTCGCTGCGGTCGCCAAGTTCCCTGTGGATCTGGCGCTGGGCCCATCGTGCTGTGGGACCGTGACGTTCCACGGCCAGAGCACGATGATTTTCATCCATGGCGACCCAGGCGATTGCCACGGCGCAGGTGCCGGCAAAATCCTCGCGAAGACGTGTGGGCCAGCATCCGTTGTGGTGGCGGTACACCCGTTGCAGGAAATCTACTTCTGCCAACGGGTGCTGGACGGCGCTGCGATATAGATCAAGCTTGTGCCGCATGATGTCATCATCCCCTTCCATTCGGAGACCGAGACCATAGGGCCGTGTTGAATGGACCTATCAACCACCGGTTGATCTGGGGGATCTTCACATCAACGGATGGGAGACTATTTGGTCGAACGGGTTTTTCTGAGTGTTATTTATGAGCGATTGATCGTATCCAGATATAGATCCAGTCTTCTGATTTGAGTGACACGGATATGTTTCCACGGGGCGAGAGTTCCACCGGTTCATTGGTTAACGCATCGAATGCATCAATTTTTTGACCATGAAACCCAAGCTTGTTCAAGTTGAATGTGACAGATACGGTTTGCGTATTGCGTTTCAAATTTGATATCAAGGCCAAGACACCATTATCGGGATGCTTCAGGAGTGTGGCGTAGCACTTTTGTGGGGTCACGCGGACGTAGTCCTGATTTTCCCAGTAGAAGAGTTTTTCCACTTCTGGCGCGGCGGCGCCGAACCTGTCGCGCAACTTCCAGAGCTCAAAGATGATCGCAGAGTGATTTTCTTCGCCCGTAGGCGCGTTCCGGGTGTTGGTGCGAAACGGAATGTCATGCAGTAGTGTCGTGGCTAGAAGATTTCTTCCCGTGCGGGTTCCCGCCAAGAGACGATGTGTCAGGGTGTCGGCCGCCACCCCAGCCTGGTAACCCATGAATTCCGTGCGAAACATGTCCAGCGACAGTTCACCGGCGATATAGTCCGTTCCGGTCTTCTTCAGATGATACCAGTGTTCCCCAGTCCAGAGTACATCAGCGTAGGCTAGAGCCGACAGGTTGTAGCAACCTGTCGTATGTAGATCGACGATGCCGTCCGGCCTTCTTTGCTTGACTACTGTATAGATCCGTCGGATGAATTCTCGGTTGGCAAACACGG
>CAUZOD010000378.1:0-3034 GCA_963581115.1 Phycisphaerae bacterium
AAATGCGAAACTTTGGTATCTGTGCCCACATCGATGCGGGCAAAACCACCGTCACCGAGCGGATCCTCTACTACACCGGCAAGACCTACAAGATGGGCGAGGTACACGACGGCACCGCGACCATGGACTTTCTCCAAGATGAGCAGCAGCGAGGCATCACGATCCAGTCGGCTGCAACGACATGCCCATGGGAAAAGAACGGACACGATTACATCCTGAACCTGATCGATACTCCAGGGCATGTCGACTTCACAATCGAAGTCGAGCGTTCCATGCGTGTGCTCGATGGCGCAATCGTGGTGTTTGACGGCAAGGAAGGTGTTGAAGCACAATCGGAAACCGTCTGGCGCCAGGCAGACCGCTATCATGTACCTGCAATCTGCCTCATCAACAAGATGGACAAGCTTGGCGCAGATTTCACCTACAGCTTTGACGCAATTCGCGATCGTCTGGGAGCCAACGCGGTAGCGGTACAGATCCCCATTGGCGCTGCAGATCAATTCGAAGGCATCATTGATCTACTGACGATGAAAGCATATTACTTCGTGGCTGAAGAGCTAGGCGCCAAGGTAGAGCAGCGAGACATCCCCGACGGGATGCGGGAAGAAGCCGACCACTGGCATCACACCCTGGTTGAACAGGCTGCAGATCTCGACGAAGCATTGACTGAAAGATACCTCGAAGACGAGGCCAGCATCACCGCCGACCAAATCCGTGCCACCCTGCGCCAAGGCACCGTGACTAGAAAGATCCACCCGGTCTACTGCGGCTCAGCCCTGAAATACATCGGTGTGCAGCGCCTGATTGATGGTGTGATTGACTACCTGCCCAACCCAACGGAAGTGCCGGAGGTGCGGGGCACAGATATCCGCAATAAGGACAAAGAACTGACCCGACCCCACTCACTCGACAGCCCACTTAGCGCCCTAGTCTTCAAAATCGTCAACGATGCCCACGGGGACCTGACCTACGCCCGTATCTACTCCGGCGTTCTGGAAAAAGGTAGCAGGGTACTGAACGCTAGCACCGGCAAACGAGAGATCATTAGCCGCATCTTTGAGATGCATGCCAAGGATCGCCAAGCCAGGGACAAGGCCGAAGCAGGTGAGATTGTCGCATTGGTTGGCCTAAAGCAGTCGATCACCGGTGATACGCTGTGCGATCCATCCCACCCGATCATTCTGGAACGCATGGAATTCCCCGACCCAGTGATTTCGATGTCGATTGAACCTGCATCGCAGGCGGACAAGGAAAAACTGGCTAATGCCCTAACGACGATCCGAAGGGAAGACCCCAGTTTCCGCTCCAACTTCAACGAAGAGACTGGCCAAACCATTATTGCAGGCATGGGTGAACTGCATCTAGATATCATTAAGACCAAGCTCACCCGCGACCTAAATATCAATGTGCATGTCGGCCAGCCACGCGTCGCCTACAAAGAATCGATCATGCGTCCGGCTAAGGGCCACGGGCTGCACAAGAAGCAGACTGGCGGGCGGGGACAGTTTGGCGATGTATGGATCCAGATAGAGCCGATCAGTGACCAGCAGGCCCAAGAAGAAGGGATCGAGATCAAGTCCGGCATTGCCTTCGTCAACAAGATTGTCGGCGGTGCCATCCCCCGGGAATACATCCCTGCTGTGGCCGTTGGCTGTCGTGAAACCGCCAAGTCCGGCGTGCTAGCTGGCTACCCGCTCGTGGGCCTGAAAGTGGTTCTGACCGATGGCAAGTATCACGATGTCGATTCCAGCCCAATCGCGTTCGAGCAAGCCGCATCCCTAGCCTTCAAAGATGCGGCGCACAAGGCTGGATTGCAACTGCTTGAGCCAGTGATGAAGGTAACCGTGACCACACCGGACAACTTCCTGGGCAACGTCACCGGCGACCTGAACCGCCGGCGTGGCATTATCCGTGAAACCGAACAACGCGGCACCACGGGGGTAGTCTATGCCATAGCCCCCCTGGCCGAGATGTTCGGCTATGCCACGAGTCTGCGCAGCATGAGTCAAGGCCGGGCCTCATTTACCATGGAGCCGTTTGAATATCGTCCCGTACCGCCCAATGTTGCCAAGCAGGTATTAGAGATCGCCGGCTGAAACCGGCTGTTCCAGAGCAAACAGTCTAATTCATTTCCTGATGTAATTCCTGACTCCACATTTGTTTATAGATGCGGACCATGCGATAGAAAACCTAAAGAAAACATTATGGTATTATAACATTATGAGTTGGGCGGACGGCCTCACGAAACTTTTAAACTATCTTCTCCCTCGTTGAATTTTATTGGGTTCACACCGACATAGTCAGGGCAACAATCAGCACTAACAATATTGAAATATCTTTTTTACGGGAGAGTGTTTATTTAGCTATTAGGGCGACTTGGCGTGGTTCAACTCGCTTTGGCCAGCAGAAGCATGTTGTGAACCAGGTGGCCGGGATCGGGAGATTAGAAATAACTGCAGCAGCGGGTTGTCTACATGACCTAATTAAGAGGAATTAAGCTCGAGTACAACGGGATACGAAGTGATGCGACGGTTAAATATCTCCACAATATGCCTAGTAACCATCCTGTGCGCGGCACCGATGGCCGCCGATGAAATTCGGCTGACCGATGGGCGCACTCTTAACGGAAAGATCCTCTACCAGAACGATGAACTGATTCTGCTCCGCCTGGGCACAGATGCCTCTTCCACCGCGGTAACCGTCAAGCGCAGCGAAGTAACAGCGGTCCAAATGGGCGACCTCGTCCCTACCAACACGCCATCGGCTCGCAACGGTCAAACCGCTTCCCAGAAGGAGCCGACATACATCCATATTCCCCTGCGGGGCAAGATCGGACACGCCATTGATAACGACTTGCTCCAGCGCGCACTGGCCCTGATTAGGCAGACCGAACCACACCTTCCGGCAGCGGTGATCCTTGAGATAGATAGCGACGGAGGTTCCGTAGAAGCGGCCATCGAAATGATGGCGACCATGACCTTATGGCGGCATGAAACCAGCATCCCATTAGTCGGCTTCGTCAAAAACCGGGCCA
>CAUZOD010000379.1:0-3034 GCA_963581115.1 Phycisphaerae bacterium
TCCGAGTTGGTTGTTATCACCAACCTGTTCCCATACGGGACGAACGATATGAACCATTTTCCAATGAGCGACCCATTTCCCGCTGGCTCCTGCTTGCTGCTCACGTGCGGCACCGGCAACCGTCTTTTCCATGCTTGCCGCGACACCAGCCTTGGAGCCAACAGGGATATTGGGCTCCATTCCACCTTGCCACAGGGCGAACTGGCCATTGGCATCGGGGGTGTTTACGGCCCGGCGGACCCGATCTTCATAGACCCGCATGTATCCGTAGGGCATTCCGATGGCATCGATATTGGGATTGACGAAGTTCGGGTCCCAGGCCATCGCGTCGGCCACACTATTGATGTAGTCCCATCGGCCCGTGTTGAAGCCCACGAAGTGTCGGCCTAGTGCAGCACGGATCTCCATCAACTGGAATGATGCTTCAAGTTGTTCTATGAGCACGTAAGCCAGAATCGTGCCCACCGGGAGGTCCAGATGGCGCTCCAAGGCTCCGAGCAGGTCATTCCAAATCGCCGCTTCTTCAGCGGTTTGGATTTTGGGCAGGTAGAGTACGATTGAAGCACCGGATTGACGCAATGCCCGATAGTTGTTGCCCACGTAGAGGCAGATATCGACGATCGATGCGGAAAATCCATCGCCACCTTGCATTCGGATGTGGCGATCATCTAGGTGCAGTCCCCGGGCCCGAAAAATTTTTGTGGTAAAGCCCAGTTGTCGCGTTGAGTCGTCGATAATCGGTCGTCCAAGAAATTCCTGCGACCAGCGGTTCATCTCTTGAGCGACCTGTTCGGCAACCTTGAGAAAGATTGGATCTCGCGCGATGGCGAGTTTGAGATTACGCTGATTGTCCAGAGACATGGTTTCGATCTGACCGAGGGCATCTTCCCCGTCGAACATCCATCCATCGGCACCAGAGAGAAGCGCATAGGCCACGTTCCGAATGCTTTTTTCCAACGGAGCGTTCGGCTTTGCAGCCGGACCGGTACCTTGGATCCATTGTCGCTGCAGGTCTGGCGGGATCTCAGGTCCGATGAATGCACCGTCTCGAGCGTCCTGGACCTTGATCCCGGTTCGTCTGATGCGGGTTCCGGCGTCGAGAAATTCGATCCGTTTCTTATCGTGAGCCCGGGCGGCTCGCCGTTGGATTCGATCGTCCATGAGTTGACGGCGATCTTCATTGAATCTAGCCATTGCATTCATCGCGCCGATTGTTTCGGGTGTGAATATGTCTTGATATGTCTGGGCCAAATCGCTGTGAATTTCTAGGTGGCTCATGGTCCTTCTTCCTTCTGATCGTCCAGGTGGGTGTAGCATAGGGCATGCCAATGCCAAAGCGTCATGGCCGGGCATGGATTATGTTGATCCTACCCCATTTGGGTTTACCGGTGATTGTCTGGATTGCCAAGACGTCCCTTGGCTTGGCAGAGACAGTATAAGAAAGGCGCCGATGGGTTGCAGGAGGCATTCAATGCCAGGGCATGCGAATTGCCGTAAATGTATGGATATGATGGCGGCATGCCCATCAGAATCCCGGGATGAAGCAGTCGTGGCGGATCTATAATCTTGTCTTGGTGATCAACGTGGATATAGTGAATCGGGTGTTGTGGGAGTGCTTGCAACGGTAGAGCGGAAATGAACTGAGCCGCCGCATTATGACAACATCAAGGTCAAATCAATCGGGCCCAGAGACTGTCGGCATTGACAAAACAATCGATCTGGTTGACGTGTGTGCTGTCGCCGATGTCAAGGAGGGTGCCTACAAGTTGGTACGTTATCATGGTACGCCGGTTGCTGTGTTTCGTAATACCGGACGTTTTTTCGCTATTGACAATCGCTGCCCACATATGGGATTCCCTTTGTGCAAGGGGCAAGTCCATGAGGGCATCGTTGTTTGCCCGTGGCATCACTGGAAGTTCGATCTGGCCACGGGCGGATGTTTCACGGTCAGCGAATATGATGCCACGTCTTACGACGTCATTGAGCGAGATGGCCGCCTTTATCTGGGCCGACCAGTGGACGGCCAAGAGGCAAGATTATTTACTCGCTACGAAGGTGAACTGCGTGAGGGACTCAAGGCGGCGGATTCCTTCCAAATTGCTAAAGCAGTGACGCGTTACAGCCAATCAGGCGGCGACGAAGCTCGGCTGGTCCGATTTGCAGCGGGCATGGCCCTGCAACTGCAAGCAGGTGGTGCTGGTGGCACTTGGGCCGGATTGACTTCGTTGGCCAACGTTCATCACATGAGTCAGTCCTTGAAGGGGGAATCACGCACACTGGGATTGGTGCAGGCGATGCGCGAGGTGGCCCGTGTCATTTCCGGTGCTGCGCCTCGACGACCAGTTCGTGTGCTGGAACCACTTGAGAAGAATGATCCTGACCGGCTTCACCGCCTGTTGCTTTACTTTGCGGACAAGCGCACGACCGTTGGCGTGGAGCGTTGCCTGGCAACACTTATGGCAATAGATCTTCCACCGGCAACCGTAGCCCATTGGGCATTCGAGGCTATTGGCCAGCATCTGTACCCATCCACTGGTCATACCCATGACTTCTTATATCGGTGTTTTGATCTATTAGATCAGATCGGTTGGGATATGGCATCGACCGCTCTCGGCACACTTGCCACCACGATCGCCGACGCCAGTTGGGCGGAGGAATCTGAACCGTGGTCTCCGTACGTGGACCGGTTGTTTGAGATTCGTGATCGGCTACGGCGTGACGACCTCCGGCCTGGATCCGGTGGGATTGACACCCACGTACTTGGTCATCGTCTGGCCGAAGACACTCGGCATGAGGTTCTTGATGCACTTGAAGAATCACTACAGGCTGGCGCCACCGCTGAAGAGATCAGCCGTGCTCTGAACATTGGCTGGATGTTGCGTCTGGCCAGGTTTTCACTCGTCAATGAAACCGATTGGGCGCAGGTTTTTCATGGTGTGGTCGCTGCCGATTCAATCGACCAAGCAATCGGCAGGTTCGGCCCATCACCGGTACTGATCGCGTCAGTCTTTGACAGTGCTGTGGCTCTCTACCT
>CAUZOD010000380.1:0-3025 GCA_963581115.1 Phycisphaerae bacterium
GTATTGTCCATCCGCTAAATACGCTGCCATTAACCGACGCGGCTGCCTGGATTGGGGGTGCGGCGGCCGGCGATTATGACGGCGATGGGTGGGTGGATATTTTCTTTCCCGGCTACGATGCACCTGGCGTACTCTATCGCAACCGGCAGGATGGCACATTCGCGGATGTTTCCATCAATGCGGGGTTCACTTCTCTAGACCCTGGCAGTGGGTCGGCATGGGGTGACATTGACAACGATGGGGACTTGGACCTTTACCTCTCAGGAATAGATACGCAGCGCAACTTCCTTTACATCAATGACGGTGACGGCCATTTCACGGAACAGGCGGTGGCGCGTGGCGCTGATGTGCCCACCTTGCACAAACGTAATAGTATGGGCGTGGCGGTGGGTGACTATAACCGCGACGGCTATTTGGATATTTTGACTTCGGAGTGGTTCCCTCTGAAGGGTGATACATCGCGCCTGTTGCGCAATCGGGGTGCGGCTGAACCAGGCGTATTTGAGGACGTAACTGCTGTGACGGGCGTGGATCAGCAGCGTGGGTTTACAGGACTTCGTTTTACCCCACAGTTCACGGACCTGGATCGCAACGGGCACACGGACATTCTTTTCGCGGCAGATTATCAGACCAGCCAACTATTCTGGAATCAGGCCGACGGCAGCTTCATGGACGGTACGCGGGCGGCGGGTGTGGGTACCGATCGGAATGGTATGGGGTCGGCGGTTGCCGATTACGACGGGGACGGTGATCTGGACTGGTTTGTGACGGCGATCTATCCAATCAATGACCCGAAGCCGGAATCAGGCAATCGTTTGTACATCAATAATGGCGATCGCACCTTCACCGACGGGACGGATTTTGCTGGGGTTCGTGATACCGGTTGGGGCTGGGGCACGAGTTTCTTTGACTACGACAATGACGGTGACCTGGACCTGATGGCGACCAATGGATCTTATGATGACCACCTGAACGATCCGACAGTACTGTTTGACAACAACGGTGACGGCACCTTCACCGAGGTGGCCACGCTCCGTGGCATCTCGGACACCGATCAGGGGCGCGGCTTACTGCATTTGGACTATGACAACGATGGAGACCTGGACGTCCTGATTGTCAATCAGATGGCACCGCCGGTGCTCTATCGCAATGACGGTGGCAATGCCAACCACTATCTCCGGGTACAGACTCAAGGCACGGTATCCAACCCAGAGGGTGTTGGCGCATTCATTGAGGTCACGGTCGAAAGTGATAACCCGGGTGACATGATGCTTCGAGAGATTGATGGGGGCAGCAGTTTCCTCAGCCAACACCAGAAGACTGCTCATTTCGGGTTGGCCGATCATGATGGAACAGTGGACAAGGTGAAAATCATCTGGCCCAGCGGCCTTGTCCAGCTGTTCCATGATGTGCCCGCGGACTCGCTGTTACAGGCGGTCGAGCCGTTGATCGTGGCCATTGCCGGTGATACGAACAATGATGAGCAGGTCACCGGATCGGATCTGATCACGGTGCAAATGCGCTACGGTGATAGTGGTGCAGCGACAGGACTCCTGATGGGCGATGCGAATGGGGACGGTTTCGTTTCGGGGATCGACTTGATTTCAGTGCAACAGAATTACGGGACCGTATTGGTTTCGTTCGTAGACGTCGCAGTGCCTGAGCCGACCATGCTGACGCTACTAGCGGCAATTGCCGGATGCCTTTCTGGCCGACCGGGCAGAAAAAGGTACGCTTGATTTGACATTCCATGGCGACCAGGCTGTGGCCTTGGGATGTACTTATCATGCAATTGCGATCTGTCCCAAATACTTCACCACATATGCAAGGCTCGTTCCGGTCGGCACCAAGATGCCGCTCGGTTCTCAAGCAGGACACATCAGAGCCTTGTCTATACCGTGGACCTTTCTTGCCTTGTCCGGCGGGCAACCCACTGACCTTTCAGTAGGGCTGCATCACGTCGGCTAATACGCGACGTATGCATTGGATTGGATTTCAAATCGGTGCAACTGTTCTTCGTTTTCGTACCGAAGCCAGGTCACATCACCTCCGAGGCGCAGGAGGTTGCGTCCCTCGGGTTCCTGGCCGGTGAACAGGTCCGTAAAACCACCGACATAGAATCCCAGATGGTTGCCCTGCCAGAACCCGGTATAACCCACGAGCCCGTCGTTCCAGACATTGAAGTCGACGAACAAGGGTAACTCGGGGGCATCTTCCATGCGTTCTGGATAATCGAATAGGGCGATGCCGGCACCTGGTTCTTCCTTGGCCCTTCGCGACCACCGGGCCGGCCCCATGTAGATGTAGCTCCAGATTACCTGGTTAAATTGGTCTGCCCAGTTTTCCGTTGCGTTGTACAGGCTGCTGGGGCAGTAGAACAGGTCGTGACTGTCGCCGAAGTAACTCATCCACTTGGGGTCTGTCGCGGCGTCACGGAGATAGAAGTAGGGCCAGTTGTTGTCCCACATGACATTGGGGTCAAGATCCTCGAACATTGAATTATTTGGGATATACGCCAGGTCAGGATGTGCTAGCAGTTTGCCATCATAATCGTTGGCAAAGGCGAACAGGCCAATATGCAGTTGATGAAGATTGGCCCCGCACTGAGTGCGCCGGGCAGCCTCTCGGGCACCGGCGAGAGCCGGTAGGAGCAAAGAGATCAGGATGACAATGATGCTGATCACGACCAGAAGTTCAATCAATGTGAATGCAGGGCCTGACTGTTTCTGACCATCGAGCCTTTCCAGGCGACAAATTGCCTTGCAGTCTCGAATGGTATTACCAGGGTTGCAGGCCATGGGCTTGTTTTTCATCGTGGTTTGGAATCTGATATCCGGATTTGTACTCTGATCTAGTACGCGACGTATGTATTGACTTGGATTTCAAATCGGCGCAACTGTTCCTCGTTTTCGTATCGAAGCCAGATCACATCGCCTCCGAGGCGCAGGAGGTTGCGTCCCTCGGGTTCCTGGCCGGTAAACAGGCCCGTAAAACCACCGACATAGAATCCGGGGTGATTGCCCTG
>CAUZOD010000381.1:0-3012 GCA_963581115.1 Phycisphaerae bacterium
GTTGAACAGGTCCATCGAAATCACCGGCACATCGCTGACCGATCCGGCTTCCACGCCCGGACCCTTGACGATCATGGGCACACGCACACCGCCTTCCCAGAGCGTACCTTTCCCCATGAACAGGGGCTCGTTCTCCCTCGGGCCCAGCATACCGAAGGGCGCGCCATTATCTGACGTGTAAATAATGTACGTGTTGTCGGAGATGCCCAACTGCTCGACCCGCTGAAGCAGTTGACCGATACCGGTGTCCAGGTCCTCGGTCATCGCGGCGTATCCTGTGTCGGTGTGCCGCTGACCTGGAGACAGCTCAATGTATTTTTCAATTGTTTCCGGGCGGGCTTCGATGGGATAGTGAGTCGCAAAATGAGACGCCTGCATGAAGAATGGTTCATTGTTTGCCACGCGATCTTCCATGAAGGAGATAGCCTGATTCGTCAGCCGGAAAATGTCTTTGGGGTTTTCACTGGCCGGCAGGGTGTCTGGCCCCCAGCCTGTAGCCTCATAACCCTGACGGAAATCCTGTGTGCCCGGGGCGCCCAAGGAAAGATGCCACTTGCCGAAATGCGCCACCGTGTAGAGTGAATTTGCTTGTTTGATTCTTTCGGCGATCGTGACCTGTTCGGCTGGCATGTTCACCAGCGGCAGTGGGGCCGTCAGGGGTTTGGCTTGATAGAACGCGTCGAACCGAAAACCACCGGGTGTGACACCCCCGATCACGTCGGTCATCTGCAGGGCGGAGGGACTCTTACCCGTCTGAATTGCAGCTCGCGTGGGTGAACACAGTGGTGATGCCGCGTATGCTTGACTGAATCGCATGCCTTCAGCTGCAAGTGATTCGAGATTTGGAGTCTGATAGTAGTCGCTGCGCGAGTCGGCGATCGTGGGATCCATCTGTGCCGACGTTCCCGTCCAGCCCTGGTCATCTGCCAGAATCAGGATAATGTTTGGCAGCGGGTCACTGGCCAAGCTCAATGTTGGCATTGCAAGTAGAGCAATCCATGCGGCCGGAGCGATAGGCGCCAAATACATACAGATTCGCATAAATTTTTCTCCCCGAGCCATGGCAACTTGCCTATCCCGCGCATATCAATGACGATCTGATGGTTCGCATTAGGCACAGAATCATACTCTGATGTCTCCCCGCAGAACCCTCAGTCGCACAATTATTTTAGGGACAAATATTCGAAATGCAAGAGATTTGTGCGATGAAGATTTTTGATGCATCGTGTCAGCACACCAATGCCAGAGTGCCACCAGCGGCAAGTTGGTGGCTGATGGTGTTCGGCCTAAGCTGACCGGGCCGATGGGCGACATGCCCGCACGATATAAGTCGGCGGTTGCGAGTCGATCTGTAACTGGAAACCCATCTGGCCCAGCATCGCGATGAATGCTTTGCAGTCGCCTTCATCGGGATGCAACTCGATTGCCAGCTGGTTTGTCATCGCCATCAGAAGGCTGTCCCGGGCAAGCAGTTCGTACTCGCTGCCCTCAATGTCGCATTTGAGAAAGTCGATTTGCTTGAGCCCCATCTGTTCCACGAAATTTTCCTCCGTGATGTAGGTGATGTTCCGACCATCCGTGCTTGTCTGGAGAGCGGTCTGGAACCCCGATCGGCCGCCGATGAACTGGCGAACGATCCGGACTCGATCTTCCGAATGATTTATAGATACGGTGCGTTCAAGATTAGCAACACACTGCCGGTTGGCTTCGACACATATGACCTGCACCTTGGGCCCAGCACCAAGAGCAAGGGCTGTGAAGTTGCCCTTATTGGCCCCGAGGTCCACGACCGTGTCACCGTTGTGGATCTCGAGGAACCCGCCTCCGGTGTACACGTCGCGCACCCAGATTTCTCTCATGCCGGAGGTCACGCGCGGGCCGATGAGTCGGGAGCGGATGTGTCGGAGTCGGACGTCGAAAGGGCCGTTACCCATGGCTTGATCAGCTGGCTGTAGATTGCGATCACGCCAACATTGCGTGAACTTCACCACAACCATGCTCAGCCACCGCAACGCGAAACGCAGACCAGCGACGTGGATCAGACCTCTGGTGTCAGACCAGATTTTTTTAGCGGTGGCGAGCAAGATGTCCAGTTCTATTGTAGATGCCGCGTAAAGGCAAAAGACTCGTTGCGTTGCCGTGCGGTTGGGGACGGTAGTCAAGGCTCTGGTTGTTGCCGGTGTGTTTCGATATGGAGCCCTCGCTGCGGGTTGTACCACCTGAGAAGATCATTTCATTCTGGGAAAGTGGCGGGCCTGGGGATGCCGGGGTATTGACACGGTGACCGTGGTGGGTATTCAAGCCTTACGGTGGGGGGAGATTGGTCTTGGGAGCGCCAAATTTATCGCCTGACGGCAATTGCTGTGATATAATTGACGGCGGAGAAAAATGAGAACGGCAATCTGGATAATAAGTGTTTGTTTCGGGCTTGTGACCAGTTGTCTGGCCCAAGGATTTGACACCTATCACATAGGCAATAGTCTCACCTGGGACGTGCGAGTTTCACAGGGATTGCCTTCCTTATCAGCATATGCAGGATTTGAGCATGAGACGGGCTACCACATCCGTTGTGGGAAGCCCTTGAATTACATGGCGGACAATCCAGAAGATGTCTGTATCAGTTCAAATCAATTTGGATTGTATTCCGATGCCTTGGTGAACTTTGAGTGGGATGCAGTAACCCTGCAACCGCACACTGGGAGTACACCGCAACTGGAGTTGGCGGCCATCCAAGCGATCGTCGCCATTGCCCATCAGAATCCAGCCAATACGGACACTCGTTTCTACATCTATACCGCTCGGCCCAATCAACCGACGTCCGGGCAGGTCTTTGGTGACATCTGGTTCGACACGGCGTTGGTAACCCCCACGGATCCGTTTGCCCGGGTCCAGAGCAATTTCCAGTGGATTCTGGACGAATTACGCAGCGAACCATCCGTGGCAGGCACCACTTTTTTTTACATTCCAGAGGGGGAGGTTCTGGCAGAACTGGACGACCGCATGCGCGATGGC
>CAUZOD010000382.1:0-3006 GCA_963581115.1 Phycisphaerae bacterium
ACCGGTTTCATTTGAGGCACGCCGAATTGCATTTGAGCTTTGTGGTTCCAGTCCCCTGTCAGTGATCGGGTGAGAACCGGCCGGCTGATCGTGTTCGCCGCAACTCCGAGCGGTAAACAGATTGCGGTAATCTACGAGGAGATTGACGAAGAGATGGGCTATCCTGTCACAGTATTTTTTACGTGCAATGCGCACCTATCTCACAAGAAAAGGCGCAAGTTGTGGCATTATCCACAAGACGGGTAACACAGTTAACATCGGCGCCTTCATTAGACAGCTCAGCCATATTTACTAGAACTCTTGAGACGGTCTGGATCGTTTGCCTAGCCTATCCCGAAGATACGATTTGACGGGCCGATGCAACCTCTACCGGGTGCAGTAAGGCTCCGGATGTAAAGCCCAATACTTAATGTGTATAGGGACAATTGTTTTGATCTGCCGACGTCTCCCAAGCCGTCGGATAGGGTTGGGATCCCCGAAGTAATTAATTGCAGGAGTCGGAAAGATGCGATCTTGTGGATTTTGTGCGGCAACCGTGGTGTTGATTTGTCTCGTGCCGGCGGACGTGGCACGTGCCCAAGGTACTTACCTTTCAACCGGTGGGCCTGTGAACCAGGCCATGGGCGGGGCCTCAACCGCCGCGCCGCTCGATGCAATCGGAGCCACCTATTGGAATCCGGCTACGATTAGCGATCTGCGTTCGGAACTGGCTGTAGGTCTTGGCCTGCTCCTGGTAACCGATTTGGAGACAAGTTCATCCGTTCCTGGATTAGGTAGCGGATCCACGGCTGCCGAACCGGGCACGACGGCGCTTCCAACTGTGGGTTGGGTTCACCACCTGGAGCAGTCGCCAATCACGATTGGATTGGGAATTCACGCTGTTGCGGGCTTTAAGACCAACTACCCTTCCAGTGCTACCAACCCGTTTTTCGCTCCTCAGTCCAATGCACCCGGCGTTCCGGGCGGCTTCGGCCGGATTATGACGCAGGCCTCATTCCTGCAGCTGGCTCCGATGCTCAGCTTTGCTCTATCGGACAAACTCTCGGTGGGGCTAGGACCCACGCTTACCCTTGGGGAACTCACCATCGATCCCTTGGTGTTTGCCGCGCCGGATGATGCAGACGGCAGCCTTGCTCCTCGATATCCGTCGGGTCGCGGTACCCGATCGCATTGGGGTGGCGGTGCCCAACTTGGCGTCTATTACATCACCGACCCCTGTTGGCGTTTTGGTATGTCGATCAAGAGCCCGCAGTGGATGGAGGATTTCCGCTACCATACCGAAAATGAACTCGGCCTGCCGCGAGTTGTTAAGGTCAAACTTGATCTGCCGATGATCATCTCGTTCGGCACATCCTACTCAGGTTATGAGAATCTCATCCTGGCAGTGGATGTACGGTATTTCGACTATAAGAATACGGACTTCTGGGGGCCACATGGTTTCAACGCGGATGGCTCCCTGGCTGGGCTGGGGATGAGCAGCGTGGCGTCGGTGGCGACCGGTGCTCAATTGCGCCTGTCCGACAGCCTCTACATGCGGTTGGGGTACACCTTCAATCAATCCCCATTCCAGAGCGCCGAAGTGACAAACGCCGTAGCCGCTCCGCTGTACTATCAACATCAGATCCATATCGGGGCTTCTCAACGCCTTTCGGATGCCGTGGCAATTAATATCGCCTACAGCCACTCTCCAAAGGCAAAGCTTTCGGGTCCCTTGGTCAACCCTGCTGGAACGGTTGGCGGCTCCAACGTCACCACCACCGAAGCGGTTCATTACCTCAACCTCGGTGTATCCGTGAAGTATTGAGCGATCCAGACGGTTCAACAACAACCTCTGGTTGCTGATCGGATGTAATCCCTAAAGGGCAACGCTGTTAAGGATTCTTGTAACCCCTCACCCTGCCCTCTCCCCGCGGGGTGAGGGGACTAGGTGAAGTTATTTTCCATCAGATCCTAAGACCCGAAGGCGGCAGGGCCGCCAACCAAAAGAAAGTGCGCCGCATTTTGCGCCATCCTCAGGGCTAATGTGGCTGTTACCCGAGGGAAACGGCTCTCGTTCGCATCCTGTCCCCGCTGCGGCAGCCAGTGCGGCGCAAATGCCAGCAGGAGTCGCGCCGTAAATCACAACATCAGCAGCAGGAGATTCACGCTCTGCGGCCGCGGCATCCAAAGTGTGTGCCACGAAAGCAAGAGCCGAGATGCTGAACGAGAAAGTCCGTTTCATGTGACGCCTATTGTTCCATCAAAGTGGGCTTCGCCGCGTGTGCGTTTCAGTTTGGGGGAATGGGTTGCTGCCGCCTGACGCACCCTACCGTCGTCACGAACTGAATGACGTACGTGAACCGTAGAGGCTCGTCGATGATGAGTTGTGCTGCTGCCACAAAATACCTTCGGTCTACTCGGTTAGAGCTCAGCTTCCATGAGGCCGAGATGTTGAACGGTCGGGGGCGTGCCGTTGTCGGTGTTGCTTTCGCCCATGTACCAGACTCGGGCGCGGCCATCTTTGATGATTAGCTTCGTGGGGTGGCAGGAGTGGTTATTGCTCTTGCGGCCATCGGAAGCGTCGAAGCTACCTTCTGGTGCCGGGAAGCTTAGCAGCGGCTGGTTATCATTGACCGATTTCCAGTTGAAGCCGTCTTCGCTCGTCGCTGCAGATATGACCCAAAGCGCGATGCCGCTCCCGGGCAAGAGTGCTCGACTGTAGATCATGTAATACTTCTGGCCGTCCGAACAGACCGAGAGGCCTAGCTGCTGGTCATTGTCTCCTGCGAACCCTGCGACCCGTTTCCCATCGTTAGTCCGCGTCCAGTTGATGCCGTCCGGACTCTCGACCGAGCCGACCGTGTGGCGGAGGGGATAGCCACTGTAGCCGCCGTACCACATCTTGTAGATGCCATCGAGTTTAACGATCGAGACCGAATCAACCTGGATCGAGTCAATCGCCTCGGATTCAGTGCCGATGTCCAGTACCGGTTTGCCATCGTTTTTGCGAGTCCAGTTGATGCCGTC
>CAUZOD010000383.1:0-3006 GCA_963581115.1 Phycisphaerae bacterium
TTAGCTGTAATGTCCGCACATAGGCGACAATGGCCCAGCGATCCTCGGGCGGGATTTGCGCGCCGTACCCCGGCATATTGCGGATGCCGTTTGTGATGGTGTTGTACAGTTTGCCCTCGGGATAGAGTTTTTCGCCGAACGTCTGCTCGCCCTTGACCACCGCGTGCATATCGGAGGCGGTGGTCCATGTGGCATTGGACAGATCCAGTTCCATCAACTGGAGTGCTCGCTGGTTCACCGGCCCATCTCCATACCCACCCTTGCCATGACACGGGTAGCAATAGATGTTAAATCGCTGCTGCCCCCGGCGCAATAGCTGATCGTCGACACGGACCCGATCCGGGAAGCCTCGATAGTACCGGGTCAACTGCATCTGTGGATTTGTGGGGTCTGGATCAGTGATGGGATTACCTTCGTCGTCTATGTAGTACCCCAGCAGGAAGTGGCCACTGTTCCGCGGTGCGCCGTACGGCACCGTGCCGGGAGGATTTTGGCGCATGGCACGTTGGTCGGCGAAGATCGGATTGACGTCTTGAGCGTCGTAGCGAGGCTGGTTGTCCATGTCCAGGAACATATGAATCGGGCGTTTGGAACTGAGGGTGACATTAGATCGGGCGATGAATGCCAGTGGCAACCAGGTCAGTGGTACGAGGATTAGCGCCGTCGCGATCAGGGCGAACGGTGGGGCAGGCAGGTGCAGGTCTCTGGCGAGTTGGCGCAGGTGGTTCTTCATGGGTTCTGCGGGACAACCTCCACGGCGGTGGTACCGGTCTGCTCGAATAACTTCCGGATCCCCTCTTCGTCAAATTGCACATCGCTCGCCTCGACCCCAATGAAGAACCGGTCGTTACTGGCGCGACGGAATCGATCGTTGCGGTGTAGCGGATGAGCCAGAAGCGGTAGTTTGTTTAGCAGGAACATGCCGAATACGGCCCCGAAGGCGGACAGTAGGATTGTCAACTCGAATATCGGGGGGACGAATGCTGGGAAACTGTTGAACGGTTTGCCTGAGATAAGGAACTTGAATCCACGGATTTCGCCGGCTCCAGGTAAAAATGGGATGCCAATATCGGTGGACATGGTGAAAATTGTCAGAGCGATGCCGCTGATCATGCCGGTCAGTCCGCAGGCGAGGATGATCCACGGTAAGACGGTCATTCGGGTGCCCATGGCCCGGTCGATGCCGTGAATGGGAAAAGGGCTGTAGACGTCCCATCGTTCAAATCCCGCGTCACGAAACCGACTTGCTGCTGTCATGAGGGTGTTGACATCTTCGTATTCGCCGATGATGCCGTATAACTCGACAGGCGAGTGATGGTCAGTCGAAACCACTTTTGAATGGGTCATGACTCGCCTCGCGGGGAAACGTTGTCAGAATGCTCGCCGTGGGCCTGAGGCAGGACAGTCTTGACTTCAGCCATGGCCACCGTTGGCAGGAATTTCAGATACAGCATGAACAGAGACAAGAAAAGACCGAAGCTGCCAATCAGCATTCCAATATCCACCCAGGTGGGAGTAAAGGCGTCCCAACTCGATGCCAGGTAATCGCGGGTCAGTGAAATGATGATGATCACGAATCTTTCGAACCACATACCAACGTTGACGCACATGGCCGCGAACATGACCGTCCAAGGATTGAGCCTCGCCCGCTTGATCCAGAGAATCTGCGGCCCGATACAGTTGCAGAACACCATGATGCAAAAGGCCCAGCGGTAGGGGCCCAGTGCACGATTGGCAAAGGCGAATTGCTCGTAGAAGTGACCGGAATACCAAGCAGTGAAGAATTCAACGCCATAGGCGTAGCAGACAATCAACCCCGTGGCGAGCATCACCTTGCAACAGTTTTCAATGTGTCGTTCAGTGATGATCTGCTTCAGGCCCAACAGGTAGCGGCTCGGCACGGCCAATGTCAACACCATGGCAAATCCGCCGTAGATGGCTCCGGCCACGAAGTAAGGCGGAAAAATTGTGGTGTGCCATCCGGCTAGCTGTGAGACCGCAAAGTCGAAGGACACTACCGAGTGGACAGAGAGCACCAGTGGAGTGGCCAGTGCTGCCAAGATCAGATATGCCCGCTCAAAGCGATGCCAGTGTCGACTCGAACCGGTCCACCCCAGAGCTGCGATGCCGTAGGCGATCTGACCGATCCGGCCCTTGGCTCGATCCCGCAGCGTGGCAAAGTCCGGCACCATCCCCGTGTACCAGAATAGTAGGGAGACGGTGAAATACGTACCAACGGCGAACACGTCCCACAGCAGAGGCGAGCGGAACTGCGGCCACATGTCCATTTGATTTGGGATGGGAAACAGCCAGTAAGCCAGCCACGGCCGACCCACATGGATCCCCGGAAACATACCCGCACAGATTACTGCAAATATCGTCATCGATTCAGCGAAACGGTTGATTCCGGTTCGCCATCGCTGGCGGAATAAGAACAGGATGGCGCTGATAAGAGTTCCGGCGTGCCCGATGCCGACCCAGAACACGAAGTTGACGATGGGGAAGCCCCAGGCTGCAGGGTTATTGTTGCCCCAGACCCCCACGCCGGTGGTGACCAAGTATCCGATCATCGCCCCTAGTGCCCCTAGGGTGCCGAAGGAAATGACGCATACTGCCCACCACCAAAGTGCCGGTCGGTTCTCGGCGATCCAGCTGACCTTGGCTGTGACCGTTGCAAAACTGACATCGCCGGTGACCAGCGCTGTGCGACGCTGCGGATTGTCATCCGTGTTTCCGATCTCAAGATCGGGCAGAGGTTGCGTGTGGGTGAAGGCCATGGTTTTGGTTTTGGGATATCAATGGCTTCCGACATGCCGGGCGCTAAGGCGGTGGGTTAGTGCCGCCGGGTTCTCTTACTTTATCCTGTGGCGGGGTTCCTCAGTTTGGCCAGATACTTGGTGCGGGGCCGCGTATTCAGTTCGGTCAACAGGCCATAGCTTCGATTGTGACCCTGCAGCCGGCTGACCTGTGAGTTAGGGTCGTTCAAGTCACCGAAGACGATTGCGC
>CAUZOD010000384.1:0-2994 GCA_963581115.1 Phycisphaerae bacterium
GTCAGGGACGCCCGCCGCAAGAGACTCAATCTCGGCAGATGACTCGATCAACCCCAGACCATCGCGCAACCATTGCACGACCGCGCCGCCGATGAAAATCGAGCCCTCCAAGGCATATGTGGTTTGTTCGCCAATGCGCCACGCGACCGTTGTAAGAAGATTGTTGCTCGATCGCACCAACCGATCACCCGTAGTCAGCAGCATGAAGCAGCCCGTGCCATAGGTTGTCTTGAGCATGCCGCGATCGATGCACATCTGCCCGAAGAGTGCCGCTTGCTGATCCCCAGCAATACCTGCGATAGGAATCGGTGTGCCGAAAAGATCTTCCCGGGTATGCCCGTAAATCTCGCTAGAAGACCGGACTTCCGCCAGCACACCACGCGGCACATCAAGAATCGACAACAGTTGGTCGTCCCAAGACCCTCGACGGATGTCAAACAAGAGCGTGCGTGAGGCATTGGACGGATCCGTGATATGCAGATCCCCGCCACTGAGCTTCCAGACGAGCCAACTATCCACTGTCCCGAAAGCCAATTCACCACGATTAGCCCGCTCTCGAGCGTTGGGCAGGTGATCCAACATCCAGCTGAGCTTCGTGCCCGAAAAATAAGCGTCAAGGATGAGACCGGTTTTCTCCTGAAACATCGACTCATGCCCCTGTTCCCGCAATCGATCACAGTGACTGGCGGTACGTCGATCCTGCCAGACGATCGCCCGCCCCAGAGGCTCACCGGTTGCGCGATCCCAAAGCAGCGTCGTTTCACGTTGGTTGGCGATGCCGATTCCGCTGATATCACCAGAGCCAATCCCTGCTTCTTGGATCACCGCTCGGGCCACGGCCAGTTGGCTGAACCAGATCTCGTCGGGATCATGTTCGACCCAACCCGGCCGAGGAAAGTGCTGGGTGAACTCCTGCTGCGCCATAGCACATATCTGGCCTTGGCGATCGAAGAGAATCGCCCGTGAACTGCTTGTACCCTGATCGAGTGCGAGAATGTAGGTCATGGTGGACACCGGTCCATGATCAAAAAGTTAATTATTCAAGATAACCGCAAACAACGTTCGCCTCGCAAACTGCTATCTTGGCGCTGTGCGTTATTCATTTATCTCTATTGGCATTGAATCCAGAATCGAAACCAACACTCAGTTCCACACTATGAACCGACTCGGCAGCCAAGGCCTTCCACAGATCAAGCATGGCCGGTCAACCGGAGGCATTCCAACTTCTGGCTTCACACGATGGCCTGACGGACAAGGGGCTCTAGTTCACCGATCTGATTCCTTGTATCGCCACTGCACGAATGCCTCCATCGCCTCATATTCGGCCAACCCTAACTGGTCGTAGAGCTTGGCCGTCGCTCGGTTACGATCCTCCGCCCGTTTCCAGAACTCCCGTTCATCGATCCCAGGGAATAATGCCTTGTCCTTCTGCGACTCGTGCTTGAAGATTGCCGTTCGCTTGCGCAGCAATTCCTGCGGTGACAGTGGCACCGCCATTTCGATCTGCTCCGGCTCCCACTCCTGCCACGCTCCACGGTAAAGCCACAACTCACAGTCCTTATACCAGGGCTGGTTGCGCACTCGATCACAAGCGCGCAAGATAGCAGTAAGGCAGGTGCGATGGGTGCCGTGCGGGTCGGATAGATCGCCAGCGGCATATATCTGGTGCGGGCGGACAGTTTCAAGAAAATCAACCAGCACATGGATGTCCCGGTGGCTCAACGGCTTCTTCACAACACGCCCGGTTTCGTAGAAAGGCATGTCCAGAAAATACAGTTTCTGCTCCGAGATGCCGCAGTAACGTCCCGCCGCTCGCGCCTCGCCGCGTCGGATCAATCCCTTCAGCTTCTGAATGATGTCGGAATCGATATCACTCGGCTTCTTGTTCTTGAGAAACTGATCAACGTGGCGATCAAGCTCTTGGATTCGATCGCTATTGATTTGAAATAACTGATCAAAACCAGCAGCAAAGTCGGCAAAGCGGGCGACATCGTCGTCGAACACCGCGATATTCCCAGACGTCTGATAAGCCACATGAACATCATGCCCCTGGTCGACCAGCCGCATCAATGTCCCACCCATCGCGATGACATCGTCATCTGGATGCGGCGAGAAGACAATCACTCGCTTGGGAAAGACCGCGTCGGTGGTGGCCCTATGGGACTCCCCAAGGCGCTGTACGTTCTCAGGCTTGCCACCAGGCCAGCCAGTAATCGTGTTCTGCAATCCACGAAACACGCTCAGGTTAATCTCGTATGCAGGCCCATGTTCGGCAAGCAGATCCTGCAATCCATGTTCGTTGTAATCGTTGTCGGTGAGTTTGAGAATTGGCTTGCCGATCTTGCGGGCCAGCCAGATGCCGGCTTGACGAATCAACCTCGAATCCCAGTCAACCACCCCCAGCAGCCAGGGAGACTTGTAGCGGGTCAGGTCAGCTGCCGCCGCCTCATCGAGCATCAATGTGGTTCCCGAATGCTCCTGCAGAAAACTAGCCGCAACATTCGGTGTCACAGGACCCTCAACAGCGGCCGCAATAATCGGCGCCTTGTTCTCACCGAATGCCAGAAGGCAGATATGCCGTGCATTGAGGATCGTTCCTACACCCATGGTGATGGCGCGACGCGGGACGTTCTCGATACCAAAGAAATCAGCGGCGGCATCCATACACGTCAGCGTATCCAGCCAGATCAGGCGTGTCCGACTGTCCCTGCTGGAGCCGGGCTCATTGAAGCCAACGTGCCCGGTGCGCCCGATTCCCAGAATCTGAAAATCAATGCCTCCAGCGCCCGCGATGGCCTCCTCATAAACGGCGCAATAGTGCGGCACATCCCTCGCCAACAAAGTGCCATCGGGGATATGCACGTTTTCTGGGTTGATGTCAATGTGGTCGAACAAGTGCTCTCGCATGAATCGCATATAGCTCTGAAGTTCGTGTGGCTGAATCGGAAAGTACTCATCCAGATTGAAGGTGACGACATTATGAAAAGACAGACC
>CAUZOD010000385.1:0-2990 GCA_963581115.1 Phycisphaerae bacterium
AGTTCCCCGTCGGGGGTCCATCGCGATACTTTCAATTTCTGGTCGGGGCCAATGCCCACAATCTCATTAAGATCCTGTGTCCAGGTGAACTTGTGCGTCTCTTTGTCGTAGTTCAAAAAGAACAGTCCGATCGTCCCGTCAGGTGCCCGCCAGGCGCTCCCTTCGACGGCCGGTACCGGGAACGCGGCCTGGTATTGCCCACATGCGCTGCCGGGCAGGATCGGCAGGTTTCCCTCAATCTTTGGTCGCCGCAGCATCTCGCCGTAACCCAGGTAGGGCCTGGCGAACTGGGCGTGACACCACAGGAGTTTTCTGTAGTAGGGTCCCATCTCACCAAAGTGGCCACTGGCCAGCCAGGGCATGATGTTGTTTTCCCCGTTCTGGGTCCCCGTCATCCACCAACGCCCTAGCGTCTGCGGGGTGGAGCAGTTCTGCACGCCACCAAATACCTGTGTGTAGCCATGATACACGGCGAAGTAAGCCGGGCAGTTTGAGGTGATCCCACCCGAGTGGCTGGTATCGACGACGTCAATGCACCACTCCGCAGTGTGCTCGGCGCTGATCATCGTCTCGGGATCGATCTTCTGGCATTCTGTGCGCACTTCTTCCAACAGCCCATGCACAGCCTTGGTCCAGTAGTCACCGCCGGCGATGGCATGCCCGTGATCGGTGTTGAAGCAATCTGCCGTGTGGTTGGTGAAGTAGTCAAAATAGAGGCCGGAAACCCCGTATTTCCCCACCAGCGTCGTGGTGAGATCAAGGATTTTTTTGTGCCACAACTCGGTGGCGGGACAAATCCCCGCAGACAGGTCATGGCTGCCCGCATAAGTCACCGGCACGATCCCCTGTTCCATTAACAAGCCCGCTTTTTCCCCCTCTTCCATCTGGTAGCTTTCGGTGGTGGTGTTCCACAGCCACCCGATGATGTAGTTCACAACCCGGATGTCCTTCGCACGCAAATTTTTCACGAGCTGCGCATAGTTCGCCGAGCCAATTCTCGGGGGCAGGTACTCGGGATTGGAATGGTGGTCGTAACCGGGCATGTAGCCGTAATCATGGAGGATGACGTTCGGCAGATTGAAATAGTTTCGATGCAGGTCCACGAAACCGATGTCCGCCTCGTCGTTCATGCGGTTGTTCGACCAGTACGCCAGGTTGAGCGCCCACTTTGGATAATCGTCCCGCGCGTGGATGGGCCCCTTCTTGCACCACGGTGCCGTCAACGCCCACTTCCGGTAAATGCGTGCTGCGTTAAACCAGTCGCCTTGAAACGGCCCCACCACCAGATCGCCGGGACTGCGATACTCGAGCACCATTTTTTCCGCGCCCCAGTTGAGCACCGGGTGCGAAATGGAAACTGCCAACGTTTTACGTTCCGCATCTGGTGTCCAGTCAAAATGCTTCCGATTGGCCTGGCCGTCTTCCGCGGCACAGTAGAAACCCAGCCCGTTTCCCAGGAGCGCTGTGAACTGCATCGACCCACCTGGATACTCGAAGCCAGATGGGGCGCCTTCCAAGAGCGGGGATTTCTCCACGTCACCCATCGAGCGAGTATGGAGTATTTGGTCCGCCGCCGCCCCCTCGGTCATGGGCAGGATCCCCGACACCAAAGGATGCGTCACGGTCATCAGTCCCGTTCCTTCACCCGTCACCTCGGCCAGTATCCGCGACCGCGCCAGGCTTTCGTCGGCCTTCAACCGTGCCACGACCGTGACCTGCAGGTCCGCCAGAGACCAGGTGAACGAGAGCTTGCCCTCACCATTGTCCGCCTCGACGGTCACCTCACAGGGCACGCCTGCATTTGTATAAGAGAGGCGTTGTCCATCCGCTTTCTTTACGTCCACTTGCCACGCAGTCGCCTTTGACTCGTCGATCCGCAGCAGTTCCTTTTTCGATATCGAATCATGGACTCTCAACATGCCGCCGCCGTTTTCACCCCGCGACCACAAAACGGTTACCTGTTCATTGCGCAGGTAGGGGTATCCATCGAGCATCCCGGCCTCGACACCCGCCGACCGCTTTGCGTTCGGATCTGTTTTGGTAATCAGCGTTGTGAGCCAGGCATCTTGCATCGCCTGGGCTTTGACGATTGCTTTTGCCGCAGCGGATTCGACGGCGGCCGGTGTCGGGTTGAAATCCCACAGGGAAAAGTCATCCACCCGAATGACCCCGCCTTTGCCGCCCTGCCCACGCGGCTGTATGTTCACGATCATGGTGTATAAATCTTCAGGCGTGGTGGACGACTCGGCAGTGAACTCATCCGCTACATATTTCCACTTTCCATCGACCTTCATGTCGAAATAAAGATCTTTGCGATCTTGGTTCGTGTCGTTTTTCATGTCGCGGGCAATCACGTGTTCGACCGGTCCGTCAGGTCCGCCGCCCGCGACGACCTTGTACCAGATCGACATTCGGTATTTCTTGCCGCCCTCAAGCCCAGGCACCCGGGCATGAATAAAGTTGTTGCAGGCAAACTCCTCGGTAGTGTCAATCTGAAGTGATCGTTTGCCGGTTGCGCCCGGACGGACGTCATCGCTCGATGAATAGACGGCACCGACGGCGCCCGCACCCTTGCAGTGCCACATTATCCAGTCCGATACGCCTGCCTCGAAGTCGCCCTGCGGAAGCATCTCAACGGCATGCGATAATCTGGGCACCCCGGATGTGAACATGGTGATAACCACGCACCATTTCAGCAACCTCGCCACTTGTTTCATAGTTTTGTCCTTCTGGAAATGTACTAAAGTGTGGATTCCAACACCTCGTCGTTGTAGCCAGGTGTGCCTGCAACAGCTGGCGGAAAGTCTGGAAATTGTAATCACAAGAACCTCTCGGCGGGAGATGTGAATGGCTTTGCCGCCTGCAGTTTGGGGAGGCCCCTGCCAGCAAGACCCACTGTCGCGCAACAAGCAACAACCACAATCGCTGCGATACCATTGCTCATGGCACTACCTCCAGCTTAAGAGCAATCAACCCCCACGGCTCGATTT
>CAUZOD010000386.1:0-2982 GCA_963581115.1 Phycisphaerae bacterium
GCTCTTCCGATCTCAGTCTCAGTCGCAGGATTTCAGACTGAAACCGGGCCGGCTTGTGCGCAGCAAGGTGATGGATGAAACGGGCCGGGGAATTCCGGGCATCTGCGTGGTGCTCAACCGCTGGCACGTACACACCGATTCGGACGGCTACTTCCACTGGTCACTGGAGGATCCGCTGCCGCAGGAGGTGACGCTGTTAGTTCATAAGAAGTACAGCGGCCAGTACGAACCACTCAAAACCACCGTGCCGTTCTCACAGCTTTCGCGTGACCCCATCATCCTGCGCCCCGGGGGCTAGAATGGGACAACTGGAATGGGACAACGATATTGTTGCCTCGCATGCAGACCGCGCCTGATTCCGGCGGTCCTGGAAATCGCTTGAAAATCCGGGATCGTGGGCGTGGTAAGATACCTGGACCGTCTCTTGGGGGTGTTCCATACGCCCCTGCCAGGGGAGGAACCGTCCTGGCGAACGGCCGAGCAGGGCTGATGATCAGATTTGTCAGCCGCCATACCAAAGAGAGGATTGGATATGCAGCCTAATGATACTTCTGCCAGAATTGCTCGTCTTTGCATGGTGATTATTTGTTTTGGCGTCGGACAGTTCGTTGCCATCGCATCAGCCCAGACCATGATCTGCCCCGGCAACATCACGCCCACGGCTGCGGGCACAGGGAGCGAGCATGATATAAACAGTATCGATGACCCGGACGACCTGACCGGTTTGAAACACACCTTCGATGCCTGGCCCTGGTATACCCCCGCGACATGGGTCGACTCCCCGCCGGCCGGTGGCAAGGCGCACGCTTCGCTCCCCTCGGGCGTAACGTGGATCAAATTCGCGTTCGATCAGGCCTATGACATCCAGACCGTCAGGATATGGAATACCGCGATATGGCATCCGGGGGAGAAGGTGATGGTCCGACATAAGCAAGGTTTCAAAAGCACATTCATCCACTATTCCAGCGATGGAACTGACTGGACCGAACTCTCCCACGCGGTGCTGGCTGAAGCGCCCACGAAGTACGATACCGCAGGTTATTTACCTCAGCTCGAATTAGACACTGGCGCGGGAGGCATCAGGGCCCGGTATGTGGCCATCACCGCCCAAAGCACCTACTGGGGCGATTATGGAAACGGTGCTGCGGGCTACGCCGGCCTGGCCCATGTGCAGTTCGAGCTGGTTCCCGAACCGGCCGGCACCGCGGCCATCATTCCCGATGCCAGTGCGGCGGCCCCCGCGGCAGCGAAAGAAACCGAGATATTGAAGACCCGCGTCGGCTGCCCGACTTTTTTGACCCCCACAAGGTATCAAAGTACCGCCTCGGTGGCGGTCTCTCGTACGGGGACCGTGGCCGCCTTCTATCCCCGGGACGGCGTCGGCGGGTTCTATCGCATTTCAAAAGACGGCGGTCAGTTCTGGGGCCAGGAGCGAGCCTTCCCTCCCGGATATCCAAGCAGCATGTGCGTTGGCCGGCGTGAGGGCGGGGTCCTTTTTATGTTAGACACAGTTGCCGGAAGCGAGCCGGGCCAGCTCCAAGCCGAGCGGATCGTCTTCTCTGATGATTTCCTGAAGTATGAAGTCGCCAAATCCGCTGTTTCCCTGCCAAACGTAGTCATGCACACCAAATGGACAAAACGTTGGCCCGGCTTCCGTATCGGAAAGATCGTTCAGTTGGACAACGGCGATCTGCTGGGCACCATGCACGGGAACCTCAAAGGAGATAACAACTGGTATCGCACCATTGTCCTGCGATCGACAGACCAGGGCGACAGTTGGCAGTATCATGCCACCGTAGCCTTCAGTCCGGATGATCCGGACCCCAATTTAGTCGGCTCCTATTGCGGTTATTGTGAGCCAAGCATCGCCTTACTGACCAACGGGCAACTCTTATGCATCATGAGAACCCAGGGAGCGCAGTATGCCGGCGAATATCGGCCCTACTACCAGTCCTGGTCGGACGATCTGGGCAAGACATGGACTAGGCCCGTGCCGACCAGGCCCCATTTGATGAGCAACGCACCGACCTTGGCGGTCCTGGATAACGGCGTGGTGGTTTGCAGATACGGACGCCCCGGATTCCACATCGCCTTCAGTCTGGACCATGGCCACACGTGGCAGGACCAGATTAGGTTTTCAGATTTACCCGAACCGGTCATCACCGGCGAGCAGGACATCGTCAAGGTCGGGCCGAACAGGTTTGTGGCTATCGGCAGCGATGCGACAGGTACAAAAGTCTGGCCCATTTCCGTGCGGCGTGTAAAGGTCCCGCAGACTCACGCGCTGCTGGAAGGTCGCGTGCTGGACCCGCAGGGCGATCCCATTGCCGGCGCCACCGTGGAACGCAGCCCCAACCGCTACTATCTCGATGCCTGGCTTGAGCATGAAACCGAAATGGACCCTTGGAAAGCCACGCCCCTGACTGTCGGTTCACCGCACCTGGGTTATCGATCGATACGTAAGGAAAATAGACATCCGGTCGTCAAGACCGATGCCCGGGGACGTTTTCAATTCGACCCGGTCAAGCTTGGTGAATACGTCCTGACGGTTGAAGGGGACGGATTCGCACCACAGAGTCGAAATATCAAAGTCTCGCCACAGGTCCAATCGGAGCGGTTCGACTTGAAGCCCGGTCGGAAGGTTTCCAACCGGGTCCTGGATGCTGCGGGCCGTCCGGTGGCAGGCGCATGTGTTGTGCTCAACCGCCGGCACGTACACACCGATGCGGGAGGTTATTTCCACTGGTCGCTGGAGGAACCGGTGCCGCAGGAGGTGACGCTGAAAGTCTACATGCGTTACCGCGGTGATTATGAAACATTGGATACAACGGTTACCCTGTCGCAACTCGAAAGCCAGCCGATCACCTTGAAGAACAGATAACACAACCGAATCAGTAAGGCCCCCGCATGTACAAAGACAAGCCGACTAGCCGAGCGTTTCTACCTTTCATGGCTCTATGCGTCCTGGCCATGGGATTCATG
>CAUZOD010000387.1:0-2964 GCA_963581115.1 Phycisphaerae bacterium
ACTCGCGCGAGTGCGCAGGGGTGCACGCAACATCTCTATTCCAACTGGACCCACTCGCCGACAAAAAAGTTCGTGTAATATGTCACGATCTACTTGTTTGTTTGTTTATCCTGACAATCTATGATCCCTATAGAAGGATCGAATTAAGATGCCGCGCCGTGTATCCCCGCACCGACTAACTTATTTTGTTGACAAACAGTTGCTTGACATCGTCAAGAATGGTCGCCCCGCCTTCGACTCCAAGGGCAGGCCTGTTTTCGATCACGACGGCAACCAAATCCGCCGTCCGCCCACCGCCGCAGACCTGAAGACCGCCATCGATCGCCTGAAAACCATGGGCATCAAGGATGTCGCCGAGAAACGCGACGATGTCGAGCTGGCCATGGATCGCCTCCGTCGCGAGTACACATCGCCGCGGCACCGGAGTGCGGAGGCAGCTGGTGAGGACTAAGCAAAAAATCCCACTCGACGAGATGGAGTTCTGGCGCACCAGTGATCTAGCCGCTGTACTGGGCGTCTCACGACGCACGCTGGGCCGAATGGTGGATCAGGACCTGTTGCCCGAACGGATCACGCTGCACGACTCAATCAACGGGTGGCGTGCCTGTGAGATTCGTGACTGGTTGGCCGCCGGTTGCCCGGAGCGGCACCGCTGGACCTGGTCGCCGGCCCTGTTGCCGCGACTGGACGAGCTGATTAAGCGCAGGCACCGTGAGCTGAGGAGCCTTAACGATGAAATCCAGGAACGGCAGCAATGGCTCGAAAACCATACCCCAGGCCCTGACCGTATTAGAGAGCAAACAGGCAACAGCAATGATGCTGTCCGGCCTGGAGCATTTCCGCCGGCAGGTGGTGCGCCTCGCGGACGAGATTGAATTACAGGGTGATGAAGCCAAAGGCGACCAACAAACTCAACTCTACGATCTGGACGACGATGCGCGGCAGATAGCCAAAAGCATGGAACGCCTTACAGGGGAATTGATTCTCAGATTGTCTGATCGATGGCCTTAGACCATCTGCAGGTTTGGCCCCGCCCGCAGTATTACTGATCGCTCGCCACCGTAAGTAGGAGGCCCCTTTATGAGTGGGCTACTGGTCCGGTTGCAGCGCCAGCCGTCTATTGTGCGGATAGCGCAAAATCTGCTACCAGCATCAAGTGATCGCTTGCTCGGCTGTCCATTTCTCGTACATCCATCGCCTGGCGTTCTGCTTGGCTCAGCTGGACAGTGTCCAGGATAAAACCGTTCTGGTGAACCAACTTGCCCGGTGAGTACATTACCGTGTCGAGCCGTCCTGGCGGAAACCTCCCGTTATTGAGGCTCCGCCAAGTTTGAACGGACTGCCCGTCCAAGCGCGACAGTATGTTCTGCTTCAGGCCCGCTCTGTCTGGGTCTGCCAGCACTCGAATCGTCGTGCCCGAGCCCACGAGGTTAAAGTCGCCGATGACAATGATGCCGTCATACCCGGCGCCAATGGAACCAATCAGATCTGCAATCCGCTTTGCCTGAGAGATTCGGGTGATATCTTCCTTACTATCCGCGTACCCGCAGCACTTCAGATGGACGCTCACCACAATCAGTTGTTTGCCGCTGGGCAACTCAACCCCCGCGACGACAAATCGCTGCGAATCAGATGGAATCGGCGTTAGCGGCCACCGTGTGGCGATGACACATTCAGACTTCTGATGGACGTGCCATTCGTTTGAAGATGGCACCAATCGGCCAAGGACTGCATCCAGATCTGTCGAACCCGGCTCCTCCTGGAACATGTAGATATCAGCTTCGACTGCCCTCAGCAAACGCCCGATTGATTCTGATCGCTCCGGGTCCCGAAGACCCCGGCGCCATGTATTTAAGGTGGCCACGCGAATGTCAGTACTGGACTGACGGGCAGCTGATCTCCGTATGGGTGGCACGTCTTCTTCCGTGAGCACAAGCTGCACTACGCGGTCGAGTTTGTCGGACCCGCCGAACTGGATCGTCACCATGTCACCTATTCGGACACCTAATCCACTTAGATCCATACTGAGTTCAAACTCCGAACTGGCGATGGTTGGTGCAATTGAATAATTCAGATCGGTCCAAGAACGCTTCTGATGGTCGTCACCCTCTTCAAGCCAGGCCTTTCGGCCACGCGTATCAATCGTGATCCGGCGGTTGGTCGGTAGCCCCAGTTCAATCAGCAGCGTGCCCTCGCTATCAGGACCGTTGTGAAGATTTAGAGTCTGCCCGGTGTCGAAACGGAGGTACAAGCGAGAACCTCTACTCGTCACAGAGACTTCGGTAATATCGAATGCACCACTTGCGTCGCCTGTTGAGTCCGTGGCGATCAGGTCAATGGTATGCCAGTCATCGAACAAGCCATCGATGCACAGGATGGGGCTATCTGGATGTGGAGACGGCTTGGATGCCGTGCCACCACACGTCATACATGCCAGGAGAACGATCGCCAGCAGTGATGTTCTTAACCGCCACAACATTTTTAGGTATCCCCGGCCTGTAGCGCGAGGTTGTACCCAGTCTCGCTATACGGCGTTTCTTTGATGCAATGTGCGATCCGGTGGCCTTCACCGGGACCATGTTGATGCCATTCGTCGCAGTAGCCGCACCAGGTCCGCCAGTGGGTCACGCCATTGGCGGTGAACTCCTCTGCGCCAAGTGTTGGTGCATCTAGATCAAGAAAGTAAGGCGGAGTATCGCTGAAAACAATCTTCACTGAGATTAGTGTACGTGGAATGCTCGAACACATCGTGTCCGAAAGCTATCCATAGGCGATTAAGGCATGGTAATGGCTAGCGTTAGCAGATGCAGCGCCACAGCCTAGGAGTAGGATTGGGTCAGACGGACCGCCTGATTCCTTCTGAAACACCATCCCCGGGGACCCGGCTCTAGTCCATCGAGAATCAAATTTTCTGTCAGTTTGTTGAAAGGATAGTCTAGTAATTCAAACGTAAAAACAGTTAGA
>CAUZOD010000388.1:0-2945 GCA_963581115.1 Phycisphaerae bacterium
CAAACCAACGAGCAAGTTCCCCTACCGTGAAAGCAGCTTGTTTTCCAGTCGCGTTGTGCTTGATGTTCCGCCTGGTGCAGGTGTTGGGTGCTGGACAGCCCGGGTTACCCGCGAACGTGCAGAATACGCAGAACCCGCAGGATCGACCCGTCACACCGTTGAAATCCTTGGCGGCAATCGGGGTTCCCGAAGGGTTTCAAGTGACGTTGTTTGCAGCTGAACCGACCGTAGCTCAACCCATCGCGATGACGTTTGACGACCGGGGACGATTGTGGGTGGCGGAGTGCTTTTCGCATCCCGTTTGGAAACCGACCGGCGGTGATCGGATCTCTATTTTGGAAGATTCCGATGGTGATGGCCGTTATGATCGACGGAAGATCTTTTGGGACCAGGGCAATTATCTGACCGGATTGGCATTTGGCCACGGCGGTGTCTGGATTTGTAATACGCCCCATCTGATGTTCATTCCAGATCGTGACGGAGATGATCAGCCAGACGGTGAACCCGTGATCGTGTTGGACGGATGGCAACGTGACAGTCCACATAACGTCGTCAACAACTTGACATGGGGGCCCGATGGTTGGCTTTACGGCTGTATTGGACAGGCGGTCGTCGGCTATATAGGCAAGCCGGGAGAGACCAGGGAGGAGCGAACGGCTGTCTCGCGTGGCATTTGGCGTTATCATCCGCAGCGGGCCGTGTTTGAGGTCGTGGCAACCGGGGCGGTCAATCCGTGGGGGCTTGATTTTGATGATTATGGAGAGGGTTTCTTCACCAATTGTGTACTGGCTCATCTTTGGCACCTCGTACCCGGTGCCTACTATGAGCGCAGGCAGGGAGAGCATGATTATCCGTATGCTTATCGCAGAATCGGGCCGATTTGTGACCACTTGCATTGGGGAGGTGGTGAGTGGACCGATTCGCGGGGTGGCAGAGGCAGACACAGCGTTGCCGGTGGCGGTCACGCTCATGCCGGATTGATGATCTATCTGGGAGACAACTGGCCGGATCGTTATCGACATTCCGTGTTCATGGGAAACTTGCATGGCAACCGGATTAATAACGATCGTCTCCAAAGACAACGCTCCAGTTATGTTGGACAGCATGCGGATGATTTCTTGCGTGGCAATTCACCATGGTTTCGCTGTATTGCGCAGTGTTACGGACCCGATGGTGCGGTGATGGTCAGTGATTGGCATGATTTGGGCGAGTGTCATGACCATGACGGTTCCCATCGTACCAGTGGAAGAATTTATCGGGTTTCCTATGGAGCGACCAATGCGCTGGGAAAGATCAACCTGGCCGAGAATTCCAACTCTGATTTGGTGCAACTGCAGTTGCATAAGAATGATTGGTACGTACGACATGCCCGCCGTTTGTTACAGGAACGGGCGATTAAGGGAGTGGAAATGGACCAGGTGCAGGCAAATCTGTTGCGCATCTTCGAGTCCCATCCCGATCCGACCCGGCAACTGCGAGGGCTTTGGGCGTTATGGGCAATCAACCGAGCGGATGATACTTTTTTGGCGGAGGCTTTGGACCATCAGAACGAACATGTTCGAGCCTGGGCGATTCGTCTCTTGTGCGATGATCGTAACGTACCGGCTGCTGCTCTGCAGGCGTTTGCACTGCTGGCCACACAGGAGACATCTGCTTTGGTCAGGCTGCACCTGGCTGCAGCGATGCAAAGGATTCCGCTGGACGATCGTTGGCCGATCGCACGGGGACTTGTGGCTCGCGAGGAAGATAGCGGCGACGCTTTTATTCCCGCAATGATCTGGTACGGGATCGAGCCTTTAGTTCACGACGATCTGTCCCGCAGTTTGAAGTTGTTACAGAGTTCGCAGATTCCGCTGGTGCGCGAACTGATTACCAGGCGGGCTCTCTCGGAGTGATCTTCAATCCTCTGGTTTACTGCCATCATCGCACATCTTGACGATTTTAGGGTCAAACCGCGCGACCGTTTCGACAAGATCCATTTGTCGAGCCATGACCTGCTCGATATTCTTATAAACTCCCGGCACTTCATCGGCTCCGGCCGACAGCACGTGAACACCCTTCTTGAGCAATTCCTGGCGGACGGAATTCCAGCGATATCTCTCTTTTGCCTTTTTTCGCGACATGCGCCGACCTGCACCGTGTGCCGCCGAGTTCAGTGACTGTGCATTTCCCCGGCCACGCACAATGAACGCGGGATCCGCCATCGATCCGGGAATCACCCCCAGTGTGCCGTGGCCGGCTGGTGTGGCACCTTTTCGATGCACGATGACTTCACGGTCGCCGTGCATTTCTTTCCAGGCAAAGTTGTGATGGTTTTCGACCCCACTAATAATTTGCGCGCCCAGCAATTGGGTGACCGATTGGTGAATCACGTCATGATTGGCCGCAGCATAATCTCCCATCAAATTCATGGCGTCCCAGTATTCTTGTCCTGCCTGGCTTGCCAGCTCCAGCCATGCGAGGTAGCGGAACTTGAGGTACCGTTTGGGAAGTTGCGCGCATGCGATATGGTTGTAAGTTGAACAAACCGCAGCGCCAACGCCTCGGCTGCCACTGTGGCTCATCAAGGCAACATAGCGGCCAGCCTCCAGGCCGAGTTCACTGTCATTGGTAGGCAGTTCCAAGATGCCAAACTCGGCGAAATGATTTCCTGACCCGGATGTGCCGAGTTGTTGCCACGCCCGGTCTTTTTTTTCACGAGTGATCTTGGTGACTGTCCAGTCCTGATCCATCACGCGGTGCTGTTTGGGACGACTCCAAAGAGAGCCAACACCAAATTTTGTCCCACGTTCGAGTGAAGAGCGATATTGTTCTGATTTTGTCTTTAACGATCCGGGTGGTGTGTCGAGTACCGAAAGCTTCATGCGACATGCGATGTCGACTCCGACCGCATAGGGAATTACGACTTGGTCACATGCCAAGACACCGCCGATTGGCAATCCGTA
>CAUZOD010000389.1:0-2944 GCA_963581115.1 Phycisphaerae bacterium
GTGGGCACGATAGCCGCAGCCAAACTGCTGGACCTGAGCTTCGGGCCGCTGGGACCAGCCTTGTTCAAGATGGTAGCCATCATTCTAGGACCAAGCGCAATCGGCACCATCACAACTTTCGCCATCGGAAACTTTATGGGGTTCTTCGTAGGGTCAATGGTGGCATTGATCGTCTATTGGCCGCTGGTTTCGATGCTGTTCGACCTAGACGGAGCCGATGCTTTTTACGTAATCATCATCATCTGGATCGTTCGTTACGTCAGCACCCACGTTCTTAGCATGCTGTCGCTGGCAGCCCTATTCTGATCATTTTACAGCACCATCCACTGGTTCATCGGCACGACCCGCCAATTGATCCTGAACGCTCTGGGCAAATGCTCTCGCGTTGGTGTCCGGATGCCAGTTCACATCAGCCCATATTGGGTTCTCCCGGGATGAGCCGTTAGATCGATTGCCAAGAATCTGCCCCAATAGTTCAAGCCCCGCAGCGATCTTTTTATCCTTCTTGCGGGCAAATGCCACGCCTAAATCCGCCAGAAATCGTTCATAGCCGATCTGCTTCTCATCCAACGTACCAGTGATGGGAAGACTGGCGATCGAGCCGGGATCGAAATAATTGGCCATCTTGGGATTGGCTGCAATCAATGTCGCACCCATCACGCCCAGAACCATTGAATCAATCTCCTTATCATTCAGGTCGATCTGACCTTGGAACCCGACACTCATCTTCGGCGTGGTCAGCCACAACTCACCGGTTTCAACCCGACCCCTGTGCAGCGAGAAGTCGGTAGACGAAAATGTCGCCAGGTAGGTCGGGCCCTGATCCCGGGTATCGGGTTCGTTCAGCCCCAGAGACCCCAGCCCCCTCATGATTAGTCCAAGTACACCCTGGTTGACCCACCCACTGCGGCGCATATGCACGATCCCGGGGGACAGTGTGCCACTCATCGACACGCTCGCCAGATCGAACGTGCCCAACTGGGCATCAAAGCCTTCCTTGCGGACCATCAATCTTGCCGGTTGCTCCGAGCCAATCGCGTCGTCCAAGGCCGGATGCAAATCGCCAAGCAGTACCGCTGAGATCCCTTCGGTCAATTTCATCTCGAGGTGAACATCCTCCTGTAGTGTGATCTGCCCGTCTGGTGCCAAGCTAAAAACAACGCGCCCGACGATATTGTCGCTGGTTAGAGAAAGATCTATCCAACTATCCAGATTGGATTCAAAATTCGCTTCTACCTGCAGTGAAAGGCTCGGGCCCAACACAGCGGCAAGCTTGCCGCTCTGACCTGCTAGTGAATCGATCTGTAGCGTCTGCATGTCAGTAAACGTGGCGGATTCAGTGATGCGCATGGCGCTGCTGAACGGCTGATGGATCCGGGTAATCATCTGTACCGACCCATCACCGATCCGCGACTGAAAAGTCAGGTCCAACTGCTCATCCAGGCGTGTCCCCTTTACCTCTATAGCCGGTTGGTTGAAAATAATCTGGCCATCGGACTCCGGGTGTCGGAACACCGCCGAAGTGGCATTCAACGTCGCATCCATCCGGCAGCGATTCAAGTCCAAGCCATGAGAGGAGCCGTCCATCAAAGCATCGCTCCAGACCAAGTCAAGCTGATTCAGGTCCAGTGCCAGTTCGACAGTCTGATCGAGTACCAAATGAAGTATCGGTAACTCAACCATCCCCCAAGTGCGTAATACATCCGGCGGCAGAGATACCTTAAAGGGCTCGGGTGTACTTAGGCTCAATGCTGTGCCTGAGTCAAACGTGCCTATGAACCTGCCTGTCATCCCGGTGGCGGTTACCTGCCCGTCAAACACCAGTTCCTTGTCCGGCTGCTGCCGCAGGTGAATCACTAGGTCGAGTTGTGCACCTATTGCCGCCGAAATCCCTCCAGACCACCGGTCCACCACCGCATCGATCAGGGCCACGGGCAGCCTCCGGGCCGTCAGAGTTACATCCAGCTTGTTCCACCCCGCTAATGGCTGACGCAAGGCCAATCCAACCAAAACCGGCCGGCGGATCTCGCCCAGTTGCATCGTAGCCTCCAGATCTGCCTGCAGAGATGTGATGGCATCTTGCGAAGTGATAGTTATTTGCGCACCGTGCAATACTACCGGGCCGTAATTTGATACGTCCAGCACCACCTTGGCTATCGACGCGACCAGATTGAGTTTCGCGCCCGACAGATCTACTCCGGCGCGGGTCCACGGCACTTCCAGTCTCTTGATCGCCACTCGGACCCAAAATGGCTCCAACAACCGAGTTGGCTGTGGACCCGCCGCATAGCGCATCGCCGCATAGCTTTTTGGAGTTAGTGCAAGCATCAGCTTCGATCCGGCACCGGTACGAAGTCGACCGTTGTCGGAATGCAACGTACCCTCAAACGAGAACTGTTCTGCTTTGACGTTAAGCTCAACAACCAGTACATCCACTGGGCCTTTGGCTTTAATCTTCATGTCTAATTGTGGACCAATCGCTGCTATCAGACGGCCTTCCTGTCCAACTATGCGATCAACCACATCAAGAGGGAAATTTGCAAGTTCCACCTCGGCGTCGATCAATGCCGAGACCTGGCCACCGACCGCTGGATCAAATCGGATGTTCGCATCGATCCTCCCGGCCTGACCACCCTGCTCGATATCCCCGCCGACTGAGATTCTGATCTGCTGATCGTCTAACAGGTCCACGATGGCTCCCACGTCATGGAACTGGATTGGCTCGATATCCGGATGCTTGTAACAGATCAACCGTGCCTTGAAGTCCAATTTGGCACGTGCTCGTAGACGAGAAGGTCTCTGACCTGAACCTGAATTTCCTGACGATGAAGCCGCTCGATACAGATCGATCGATTTACCGGAGGCCTGCCGGATGTCAATCTTATCTGCGGTCAGCCTGATCTGGCCATAATCGTTACCGCTAAATACCGCGCGAAGTAATGCA
>CAUZOD010000390.1:0-2944 GCA_963581115.1 Phycisphaerae bacterium
TCGTGCTGGGCGTGATTCGGATCGATGCACCGTAGCTCCAGGTTGGCCCCACCCTGGGTCAACCTGAGATCAACCCAGCCGTGCGCTTTGCCCTTGCCGAAATAATAGCTGACCGCTGGCAAGTTAATCATGTGAATGCCGTCGTGTTGTTCAACGGCCCAGTCATGGGTGTGGGCAAAAACACAGGCTTTGACCTGGTTTCGTTGGGATATCAAATTCAGCAATTGTGGGCCGTCCTTCATGGGCGGGATTACGCGGGGCTCACCCCGGCGATAGGGGTTGTGATGGGGAAACACCAACGCTGGTTTGTCATCGCGCAGGTCCAGTTGCGCTGCGAGCCAATCGAGCTGCTCGTTTCCCAAGGTACCGACACCCGAGTCGAGCAGAAACAGGTTGGCGCGGTCCGTGGTGATGACACAGGCCTGCAGGCCCATTTGTTCTCTCTTAAGCGAGGGGATTGCCTCCCAAAGGCGGTGTCGATTGTCGTGGTTGCCGATGGTCACATGCAACGATAGTCCCGCTGCGCGAATTGGGGCGACAAGTCGGTCAAACTCCATGTATTCGGCGGTTAGACCGCTACTCAAGGTGCAGTCGCCGTTAACGATCACGTGCGCCGGAGATGGTTCAAGGGCAATGACCTCCGCCGCTGCCTGCTGAAGGCAGTCGGCCAGGTGAACCCCTTCGTGCTCTTTTGATTTGACCGGGCTACCGGGCCACTTGGTACCAATGAAGATCTCCTTCGGATTGCTGCTGATGTGGGTGTCGGCCAGCAGGGCGATCCGGTGCGGATCGGGTTCGTTCCGGTTGTCGAGCCCGGCAGCCGACTGTGGCCCACCAACCACAACACTGCCCCCTAGCGCTATCGACCCGTCCGAAAACGCGCGACGCGAGAGGCGGTGTGGAGTTTCAGGCATGTCTGTTCTTTCCAATCAATCCTCAAGAAACGGCATGAGTTGAAGGTAGTTATAAGTGATCTCCTGGCCAATCGGACCGCCCGGCTCTTCATCGCTTATCCAGTCCGAGATGACCAGCCTGGCAGTGTTCGATGTTGCGCGAAAGATAATGCGGTGGAAGTTCATACAGAACTCTGTCGCCCTGCCGCTACGATTCGTCATCACCTCCTGGAACGATTCTTCGGGCAGGAGTTCGACACCGTCGATCGCGATCCGGACAGAAAGCACTTTTGGCTCGTGATTCAGCGCAACCATGTCGCCGTAATCGGCGGTGACAGCCTTGAGGGAATAGACCCTTCCAGGTTCGAGGTTCTTGATTTTCTGGGTGCAGATATTCGGGCCTTGTTCACAGCGCTTCGTCCAAAGGAATCGGGTTCCGGCGTCTGGTGGCACGGCGCCGATGCCGTAGTTGTAACGCCTTCCCTGCACCGTGCCGTAGCCGTCTCTGAACTTCACGTCCATCGAGGCTTGCTCGCCCCCCGTCTGACGGGACTGTTCGGCAGGGGAAAACTTCCACTTGTCGCTACCGTCGTCGAAATCGGTGTTTTCAAGGTGGCGAGGCACGTAAGGATCAGCCGAGAGCATGCCCGTTTTTCCTTCGATGCAATAGTGGCGGTAGAGCGAGTTGGTCCCTTACGCATCTCAGGATGCAAGCTGGTCGGTGCTCATCAATCATGGCGGCGAAGAGTTGGCCTGGACCTCTACAGAGATGAACTGGCCAAGGACCGTTGGCCCACTACCGCCATATCGGGTCACCTTAATGATCAATGACCTACAGCAAAGAAAGCCCCTTTCAGTAACGTGCGGTGGGCATGCGATCGAATGGGCCATCGGCACCGAAGGCTTAGGAATTCCGCTGACGATGGATACTCTGTGGAAGGTTATTAAAATCACCTGGAAACCTTGTGACGACGGCGAGTTGTGATATGAAAACCAGTCATCAGTCCGGCATTGAGGTGGGCAAGCAGGCAATGCTGCTCCCGATTGATACCGTGTCATTGCCGTTTCGCAGACGCGTTTGTCTTTACATGACGCGGCCGGAGGTGCGACAAGAGCCCGTATTGAGGTCAAGCCCGAATGATTCAAATCGGCCTGACAATATGTGTGCTCACTTTTATGGCACCGTGCTACACGAGCAAGGCCCATTCGGTGGGCAATACCGTATGTGGTATTACGCCGAACACCTGGGGCGCAATCCGGACTGGAAAGGAAGAAAAGCGAAACTGATGTCTGGTCACAAGGAAAACTGGTTCATGGGGCCAAGCTGTTATGCCGAATCGCACGACGGTGTGAACTGGTTCAAGCCGAGCCTCGGGCAGTTGATGTTCAAGGGGAGCAAGTACAACAATGCGTTTGATCTGCCTGATCCCATGACGCTAACGGTAAACGTCCTCCGTGACGACGAGGACCCGGATCCGTCAAGACGCTACAAGATGGCCTATGAGGTGCCGCCCATGAGCCTTGATCATGCCGACACGATGATTCACAACACCCACTTTCACACGGCAGTGAGTGAAGACGGCATCCTCTGGGAAAATATTTGTAATCCACTGACGCAGGATAGCTATCTCGAGAACGCGTCATTCTACAAGCACAACGGTCTTTACATTGTGAACGGACACACGCATACCGACCACGTGCACAGCGAAGGTGGTCCATTGATGGGCAGACAGGGGTATGTGTTTGTTTCACCCGATTTCGACCATTGGCTCGACGCCAGTGCCGAATCGTTCAAGCTTCCTGACCCGGCCGACCCGGCCCAGAGAAGTGCCGATGGCCGCTACGATCAAGTTCACATCGGCGTGGGGGCAGCAAGTTTCGGAAACGTTTGTATCGGAGTGTATGGTTTGTGGCACAATGCGCCGTATGAGATTTATTTTGGTGAGATCTCTTGCGATTTAGGGCTGGTTGTAAGCAACGACGGCATTGGCTTCCGAGAGCCGGTCAAGGGCTATGTGTGGCTTGACCGCAGCGAGTCGCTACACACGCCT
>CAUZOD010000391.1:0-2943 GCA_963581115.1 Phycisphaerae bacterium
AAGGAATCGCCGCTTTTCGCATACACCGTGCTGGGTGATTCCGCCGAAGGCACACATTCGCGTGAAGACAACCTTCTCGTCGCAGAAAAGCACTTTATGGAACTGCTGCAATGGGCAGGTGTGCCCCTACCCGCCAATTACTACTCATTATCGCAGTGGCCCGATGGCATCAGCGCATATGACATCCCACTAAGCCTCTACCGCCGACCACGACCTGGACGGTGGGCGGGCTTCTCAACGGAGAACACCTGTGGAGGCAATTACCCAGAGATCCCCGCGGTGAAAGGTCTCTCCGCGTCATCCAAGCGTTTGCGCAAGGCCGGTGGCATGGTATGCCCGTACTACGGGCTGGAGTTGTTCGATGCCGGACCAACCTTCAACGCCCCGCACGCTGCAGATTCGATTCCAAACCTGGTCCGAGACCTGCACGGTGCCATGCGACGATGGGGGGCCGAAGCCTCGCTCCAACCGTGCGTGGTGACCGATTGGTGGCGGCAGCGATCCAAGCAAACTTGTGTTCTGATGCTACAGAGAGAAAACGTAGGTGGTTTCTACCTAGATGTCATGCAGGGGGGTAGCCTGCCCTGCTACTGGACACCCCACGGCCATACCGCGGCCGGCGGCGACTCCATGACCCGTGGCATGCATGAATTGGTTCAGATCATCACTGATGCCGTACGGGCCGAAGACCCCGAAGCCATCACCACGGGTGAAAATCCGTCGGAGAACATGATCGACGTAACCGATGGATTTCTGCAGGTATCACTGTCCCCACGAAATACAGCACCCATATTTGGCACGGTATATCAGGACTACATCCTCCGATACGGACTAGAACTGTCCGCAAGTGATCGATTCTTCGTGGAGTGCGCATCGATGTTCACTGAAGGGATGCAGGTCGGTCGGCTTCGCCTGCGCCCGCGAAACGTCACTGTTTCATTCCAGAACCCGGCTCACAAGGACAGGATTGCATTTCTCAAACTCATCGTCAACTACTACAAGCAGGCGCCTTCCAAAAATTTCCTAGCCTATGGCCGGCTCCTACGCCCCTTGAGTTTCATCAAGCCCTCTCCAATGCCAACCTCCCTCGGGAATTCATCCTCTAAAGATGAACTTCAAGACAGATTCCCGCTCATGACCAGCGGTGTTTTCCAAAATGACGATGGTGAACTCGGTGTCTTCGTGGTCAATGCAAGTCGGCAGGATATCGAGTTCCAAGCCAATATGAACCCGTTGCATTATGAGATCACTGCAGACGCAAAGTTGCGTGTATCCAGATTCACCGCAAATGGCACATCACAGGTAATTCATCATAATGCCAGTGGGAATATTGCTCTGAAAGATTCACTGCCTGCACATGGAATAACTATGTATCGAATCCAGCCTGTGAATCCATGACCGACAGCACAATCGGTGTGAATGTACATCGAATTGACCATCTGTGGCTGTTTGTTGCGCACCGATGCCGCGTGTTCAATTCAAAAAAGATAGCAACATGCGATTAATATTATTGCATGCCATGACGAACGGGGCGATGCCGTGGCGCCATTAGACGAAGACTCGCTTCCATTCATCATCGCAATCTGGAAGGCGAGGCGAATATCAAGGAATATCAGCGCAATGGGAATAATCAAAGATTGATTAGGTCAAATGCCGCATCTCTGACACGCCCCCTCCAGTGCATCGAGTGAACAAGCACTAGAACGGGTTCGATCCTCACAGCTCAAAAACGTACTCTAGCCAAGAACACGCCGTTGTCGCTGCCATACTTCTCGCAGGTGAGAAAGTTGTGGTGATCGGGCGCGATTGCCTGCATCCACTCGGACACGACCACCCATATCTCATCTTCATGAAACTTGGCGACTCCGAAGTTGCCCAAGCGGGCACCACGATTGGGGACAAGAATTATTTCGGTTTCGCGAATTACGCAAAGTGCATCGGTATCGACTCTTGCCATAAAGAGCGGCGCGCGATGATTGTAGACGTTGTCATTGCCAGCTCCTCGCCGGGTATAAACAAGGTAGAGATCATCTCTGTGCACAAGCCAATGCTGCTGGGTATCGTAGCTACCGAGTTCACCGCCGTCGTCAAAGCACCACGGGATGGGATCTGGGTAGTGAAGCCCGTCATCACTCACCGTCACGTACCCGGACTCGTATTGTCGCAAAGTAAGAAAATAGCGGCCTCCGGCGCTGGCGATTGATGGTTCACAGAAGCCGGACCGCACGTCCGGATGAGTCAATTCATTGCCGTGCTCGATATATGTAAGTACCTGACCATCAAAAGAGCACCGCAGAACGGTTGAGCAATATTGGCCGAAATAAGGCTTGTCCGATCCACTTCCCTCCATGAGGTAATAGATCGGCAAAAGAATTTCACCGTTGTCAAGATCATGGCGCTGCGTACTCCCGGCCCCGGCATTGAAGAATCCCTCTGGCATCTTGAGCTTCTGCCAGGTTGACCACTGCAAGGTATCCGGGTCGTAACAGCTGTAGGCCGTTGAACGCGGCCGAGTGTTCGTCGCCCCTAGCGTGTCATTCTCGTACATGACGGTGTGCCCGGTGCCAAGCAACTTGCTCGAAGCGGCATGCCACTGCAAACTGAAATCACTGACGCCTTCTTCGCGCCCATCCGGAATCGGCTGGCGGGCAAACGCCTCTTTGTGCGGAATGAAGCCTTGCCATGTATCCCCACCGTCATCGGATCGTGTGTCATTGATCTCGTAATAGACATCCATTCCAGTAAGGCGAAGCGCATGGCTGGTCACGATCCCGATGGGAGGATCGCCCGGAATCACCCCCGGCCGGGCGTGTACCCAACAAGTCTCACGGTCGTATCCCTGATGGATAACCTGAAGGTCGATCTTCGGATCCATGAATCATCCCTTCCCACCGCTAAGTGAACCGCACCTTCGCAATAAAGATCCTGTTATCACTGCCATAT
>CAUZOD010000392.1:0-2940 GCA_963581115.1 Phycisphaerae bacterium
TCGAGTGCGCGTCTCTGTTTGTCGAGGGGATGCAAATCGGGCGGTTTCGCCTGAGGCCGAGAAGCGGAGCCCTCTCATTCCAGAAGCCCGAGCACAAGGAGATGCTGGACTTCCTGGGCCGCCTAGTGGGCTACTACAAACAGGACGCGGCCAAGAAATTCCTCGCGTACGGCCAGCTCATGCGGCCTCTGGAGTTTCTCAAGCCCTTATCCATGCCGATGCTGCCGTATGGACAACGTCACGGCACGACCGGGCAAGTGACGCAGACGGGCGGACGGTTTCCGGCGCTCATGCCGGGCGTGTTCCGCAATGATCAAGGTGAGCTGGGCATCTTCGTGGTCACCGCCGGCACTGAAGATCTTGACTTCCATGCCGAACTGGACCCGACCCGTTACGGCATGGCGGCGCAAACCATTCTAAGTATGGACACCTTCGGCCCTGACGGTGCTTCCAAGAACGTACTCAGCAAAGCGAAGGGCGCCGTACCGCTCAAAGTTGCACTGTCCGCTCATGATGTGACCATGTTCCGGCTTAAACATAGGTAGTGACGAAGCAGTTTGTTATCCATTATACGGCGGCTTGTAAACACGAGGATGGTCGAGTATCGCAGCCATTGCGCCTTGTCCTCGCAGATCTGTACACGCGGCTTTCCCGGTGAACCACCTGACAAGCTACTGCTTCAAATTGAATTCTGCACATACCTATGGGCGCCAGGGTTCAGGGGCCGATGCATGTGCCGCCCACTTGTCGAGGCAGTGCATCTCCCCAGATCCATTCGATTGCAGGTTATGCCAGAATGGAACGAGTTAATCCCACATCTTGAAGAACTCGAAATCGAGGTCACTACTCACGACTCACTGCCAAAGTGGGATAAAAAGATCAAGAACTTCATCACCGAAGTCATGTGCCAGAAATAAACACGCCGCAGAAAACTCTGAGTGTCCATTCCATCCGCTTGGGGCCACAAGCCTCGGTACCTGTTCCACGACAACGACGGCATTTATGGCTACGGTGCCTGTGCATTGCTTGAGCGATGCGGGATCGAGCCGGTGCGTACCGCCTATCGAAGTCCTTGGCAGAACCCGTTCATCGAGCGATTCATCGGCACGCTGCGACGCGAGCGACTCGATCACGTGATTGTGCGCAGCCAGGGACATCTTGATCAATTGCTTAGTAAATACATTGACGAGTATTATCACATCGCCCGGCCTCATCAGGGTTTGAATGGCAGACACGCTGATACCGCATGAAACGTCCGCGGCAACTGCCGGTCCGACGAAACTGGTTTCCATTGCGGTTGTCGGTGGTCTTCACCACAGGTACTCGCGCGTCGCGGCGTAGTCGCATCGCTGAAGATAGTGACTTTGATCGCGGCAAGAACCGGCGATCTCATGCCCTGACCGCGGCCACCAGCGTTATTCAGCCCCACTATCATCCTGGTTCTGGATTACCGCCCGGTCAGATTCGTCTGGATAGCATTTTTCGGGCTCCTGTACCTATATATAAGGATGGGCAGATGAGGGGCCCTCCACTAGGCACGTTGCTGATGTTACGGCGATGGCGAACACGCTGTGCAACCGGCAATCCCCTGCAGACATTTCCCGCCTCCATGTCGCCTTCCGCCTCAAAAGAAGACATCGCGTCGCAATCCTCGCATGTCCCTGGCCCCGGATCGCGTCACCGTGCCTCATTCCTGGCCCGGATGCGACACAGGGTTGCCCTGCAGCAACATCTGGTAAACTTCTTGCATGACTCGGTGGTCCCTGCCACTGCTCGCATGGTCCTTCGCCGCGCCCGCCCTCGCCCAAGTGTCGTCCGAAGAGGCGATGGAGCTCCTGCAACAGAAGGAGGTGCAGGTTCTGAAAACGCTGAAGCTCAAGGAGAAAACTTCCCCGAAAACCCTTGAGGAACGCACACTTCTGAATGCGGCTTTGATCGATCGGCTCCAGTACGACCGGTGGCAGGAAGCCCGCCGTCGGCCGAGACGCGACAAACAAGAGAACAATCAGGACAAAGAGGGTTCTATTGCTGATGCTCAACAGTTCAGTTCCGAGTGGGAGCGTTACCTGAAAGCAATGCAATATCGGGAACGTACACGTCTGGGGGTTGATCAGTTAGACCTTGAGATCCCGTTTGATGTTGTGGTTCACGAAACGATCCGCCAAGAGATTGACGGTGCTGCCTATGTAATTGAAGTACTTACCTGGCAAGCGGTTCCCGGAATACCGATGCCGGCGACGATCTATCGTCCGATTGACCGCAAAGGCCCTTTTCCCGTCGTGATCACCCCGCCGGGAGCCGGGGAAGATGTAGCCACCCATGATGGGATCACAAGTGTTCAGCGCCGGATGGCAAACCTGGCTCTCAATGGAATGCTCGCCTTCACCACGGAAGGATTTTTTCAAAATGGTCTTCTCAAGGAGGTCTCTGGGAATCGCTATTCTTATGAGTATTTCGGGAATGTGAGTGGGGCCGGTGTGAGCATCCAAACCCTGACGGTAGCGGTTTGGCTGCGAGTGCTCGACTACCTCGCCTCTCGTCCTGATACGGATATGTCTCGAGTGGGAGTTACCGGTTATTCAAACGGAGCCTCAATCACACGGATGCTCTCGCGAATCAGCGACCGTGTCCATGCCATTGCAGTTGTTGCCACTGGAATCGGACGCTTGGAAGACCGCTCCATGTACAGCGCGTCCCGCAGCATTTCGGTTTTCACCAAGTCACCTTTTTTCTTTTACGGCGGCCATTGGGTCTCGCCCTTTACTAGCTCACCGAAGCTGAATGTGTCAGCCGAAACATTTCAAAAACGTTGGACGAAACAAACTCTAAGACTTGCTCTCCAATACGGTGCCCCTCGACCGGTTTACTTTGTGATGGGGGCGCAGGACGAACTCTATTCCATCTCCGACAGCGCCCATACGGTCGGGCTCATGGAGCGTC
>CAUZOD010000393.1:0-2908 GCA_963581115.1 Phycisphaerae bacterium
CAAACCCCTTGAGGCTATCATGAACGCACAGATCGTCGCGATCGAAGCGATTGAGCAGCAAGCGATAGGGCACGGGAACCAGGACCCAGTCACTGGGATGCATAGAAGCAAACCCATAAATCGTGCCGAATCAGAGCAGATGAAGGTCTTCTGCGGCCGCGCCAGTCGCCTGCTGGGCGAACGGATCTGCCAGCACCTGGACCTTCCGATGGGCCAGGGGCATACCGATATGTTCCCGGACGGTGAAATCATCGTGAAGGTAGAAGAGGACGTACGAGGCCGCGATTGTTTCGTGATCCAATCAACCCATCACCCGGTCAATGCCCACCTGATGGAATTGCTGATCTACATCGACTGCTTGAAGCGCGCAAGCGCTCGGCGCATTACGGCCGTCATCCCGTACTTTGGGTATGCCAGACAGGATCGCAAGGATGAGGGCCGCGTGCCAATCACCGCGAAACTGGTAGCCAACGTCATCGCTGCTGCTGGTGCTGATCGGGTACTGGCGATGGATCTGCATGCAGCCCAGATTCAGGGATTCTTTGACATCCCCGTTGATCACATGCAAGCCGCGCCAGTGCTGCTGAACTACATCCGGGAAGTCCGTGGCGAATTAGATCCCCTGTGCCTGGTGAGCCCGGATGTCGGTAACGTAAAGGTGGCCAGCCAGTATGCCAGCCAACTCAATTGTGATTTTGCGATCATCGACAAACGTCGCCACTCGGGGACGCAGGTAACATCAGCGAATATCATCGGTGATGTGGCGGATAAAATAGTGCTGATGGTGGACGACATGATCAGCACCGCAGGAACGATCTGCGAAGCAGCGAAGCTGGTCAAGCACCACGGTGCCCGCGATGTGGTGGCGGCTGCCACTCACCCGGTACTCGTCGGCCTAGCCATGGAACGCCTGGCCGAGGCACCGATCAGCCGGGTGATCGTTTCCGACACAATCCCATGCGGAGAGCGATGCGAACTGATCCAAGATAAGCTTGTCGAGTTGTCGGTCGCGAAGTTGTTGGGTGATGCGATCCTGCGTGTCCATCGGAATCAGTCGGTTTCTATTCTCTTCCGCCACGACAACTCAGGCGGAACCCGATAACGGAGTGACCTAGAATGAAGGCTGCAGCCATCCCCAAACTGGAAGCGGAGTCCCGAGACCGAACTGGCACACGATACGCGGCCCGGCTGCGCAGCAATGGCCGCTTGCCCGCGGTGATCTACGGCCACAAACGGGATCCGATACACGTGTCACTCGGACTCAGCAGTCTTGTAGAAATCATCCACGGGCACCACCAACTCATCGAGGTGGTAGTGGCCGGCCAGAGCGAGTCATGTCTGATCAAGGATCTTCAGTGGGATTACATGGGTGACCAGGTCATCCACGTGGATCTGGCCCGTGTGGATCTGGCCGAGCAGGTGACAGTAGAGGTCGAAGTAGAACTGGTTGGTGAACCGAGCGCCCTCCAGGAAATCGGTGCTATCCTGACTCATCCCCAAACAACCGTCGAGGTCCAGTGTCGCGCTGACAGCATTCCCGACAAGATTCAGCATGACATCGAAGAGTTGGGCATTGGGAAAGCGGTGACAGCCGGTGAGCTAAAGCTGCCCCAAGATGTCGTGTTGTCTTCAGACGTAGATACAATGATTGCTCAGATCTCCATTGTCGAGGAAATGCCCGAGGACGAAGAGGCCGCCGAGACGACAGCTGGCAAAGAACCGGAGGTCATTGGGAAAGACACGGATCAGGATACCGGCGACCAAAATTCAGAATAGTAGCGGCCTCGGATACCGATTGCCGGGCATTGAATACCAGAGATCGCGAGACCCAAATGCCCAATGGCGGGCGTAAAAAATGAAGCTGATCGTCGGTCTGGGGAACCCCGGTTCCGAATATGCCAAAACCCGCCACAATATTGGGTTCATGGTCGTCGATCGCATCGCCACCCGCTATGGATTTACCGGTCTGAGGCACCGGTTTCATGCTGGTGTGTTGGACGGATTGATCGCAGAGGTACCCTGCTTGCTCATGCAGCCAACTACCTACATGAATCGCAGTGGCACCGCCGTAGCTGAAGCATTGGCCTTTTACAAACTAGATTTAGCTGATCTTGTTGTGATCGTGGATGACATTGCCCTGGCCTATGGGCGCATCCGGATGCGCCCGGCTGGAAGTGCCGGCGGACACAATGGCTTACTTGACATCGAAACGAAATTGAGGACAGATTCCTACCCACGACTGCGAGTTGGTATCGATTCTCCGGCATCGGTTGCCGGAGAAATGCGCCCACAAATCACTCAGCATGACTACGTCTTGGGTCGTTTTACGCCCAGTCAGTTTGAGGCCCTGCAGCCCGCGGTGGAGAGAGCTTGCGATGCAGTTGAGTGCTGGTTGACCGACGGCATAGACAAGGCGATGTCACTGCATAACGCCCCGTGACTGCTCGAATGTCTTACCGCGGAAAGTTTGCCGCTCGGCATCAGAGCCATGTTCACAATCCGATTCCCATCCGGCGAGGAGTTCAAAATGCGCAGAACACCGTTCTACAAGCAGCACGAAGACCACGGCGCCAAGTTTGTCGACTTCGCCGGATGGCAGATGCCCATCTCCTACGGTTCGATCATTGAAGAACATCAGCACGTGCGCCACAGCGCCGGGCTATTTGACGTTTCTCACATGGGCCGGATCTGGTTCTCGGGCCGCCATGCGAGGCGATTCCTCGAACGCGTCCTGACCCGGCGTATTTCCGACATGGCCGATCGCACCTGCCGCTACAGTCTCGTGTGTAATGCACAAGGAGGAGTGATGGACGACGTGATCGTCTACCGCATGGAAAATGAGTGGCTAGTGGTTTGCAATGCAGCCAACCGCCAGAAACTTCTGGATCACTTTGAAGCCCACCGGAAC
>CAUZOD010000394.1:0-2893 GCA_963581115.1 Phycisphaerae bacterium
CGTCCGAACCCCTGTTTTCCAAGGATTTGGCGCAAATCGCGTGCCAAAGCACGGGAAGTCAACTGGGAAATGCGGGGTAAGTGAGAAACGCCCAGATGTACCAGCCTGCCAACGCGGATAGCGCCCCCAAGGGTAGCCCTTTCAGCCCCGCACCGCCCACGCTGCCGATCCCGGCTGCTACGCTCGAAAGCACTACGACGAGCATGGCCTGTCTGGTGGCGCCAGTGTCGGCCTCCACTTCCTCATACAGGCCAACGTCCAATTTCGCCGCGCGGATCATACGACCGACCAGACTTGCCATGGCAGCTTTCCTTTGGCTGATAGAGAATCTTAGTTGCTTGAAAATTTTGCAAACTCAGGATATCGTCTTCCCAAGATTTTTTGCAAGCCGAATATGCGAACTGCCGTTCAGTGGCGTTGGGTGGGTGGCGCGTTTAACTGAGGAAGAAAGAGATCAGGACGCTGACTGATAGTGATTTCAATCCCTATCACCCTTTAACACTTAGCCCAACAGCCTTCCTTTTCTCAAGATTCTGCCCCGTTGTCCGTCCAATGTTCTCGTGTCATGGGGCGTCGCAGAAAACTGCTGCGGTCAGGGAGGGAGTTATATATGGAGTCCCGCTAAGGGCGGGGGTAGAGGTTCAAAGTCTGGCAATCAGGGACCCCATCTCCACGATCGGCTACAGCAAAGAAATATGACGCAGCCGAGACCCAGGAGCAACGCAGGTCACGCGCGGTCCGTGGCGATCTAATCCCCCATCGGAGTTCCAAAGCCGCTGCATCTGGCCGGAAACGTGTCGATCCGCATTGCCGGCAGGTGGCGCTTGGTCTCGGGCTGCTTTTCCCGGTCAGGCATAGGATGGACTGGAGAACTGGATATTGAAAAGTAACCCACCGTCCGGGCACGGCTACGATTCCCTACAATTCGCTTGCCGATATCACCTCCCCGCCCGCCCTGGTCGTCAGGGCGGTGAGAATGACTTGGTCAATGTTCTCCGACTCGAAGTGTACGCTGCCGTCGGCACGCAGGAAATGGCATCCGCCGGGATGGTAGCTGGAAAAGCAAATCTCTTCGATCCGTTGATAGAAACCTTCTCCAGGGATGGTTGCGGGACCATTGATTCCGTTTGGAGTACTAAAAACGTTCCAGTTGACCCACCAATGTCCCCTGCGCGATCCCGGTTCACCACCCGTGACCTCACCAACCATCAGGGTGTTGCTGGTGCCGTCAAATACATCTCGAATTCTGATCGGTTTGATGTTCATCAACATTCCGTCGCCTTCAATGACGTGACACTGATAGATATCAGCTGCCCTGGGTTTCCATCTCGACACGCTGTCCGCTACCCCGCCCACGTTGGATGAATAAAACATGATTCCTTCTGGATGATTCGTGTACGTATTCGCGGCCCCGCCCACATGGATCAGTTCGTCCTGTCCATCGGATGGGCACTGAAAGATCTTCACCCGGTTGAGGCCTAAATGGATCTGATTAGGACCAAAGGTCCCCCAGATACCATTTTCCACGGTAAACTGGTCGCTCAATTCTAGCTGTTCGATGTACGGTAGAATGCGTACCGACCAGCCTTTGGCGTAATACTCGTCCAGGCCGAGAGGGTTGTGAAGCCAGTGAATGTAAAGCTCACCAATGGGGAACTTGCTTTCTGCGGCATGGTAATTGTGCAGCGAGATGCCGATTTGTTTGAGATGGTTGCTGCACTGGGTGCGGCGCGCCGCCTCGCGAGCTGCCTGCACGGCGGGCAAGAGAAGCGCAATCAGAATGGCGATAATGGCGATCACCACCAGGAGTTCTACGAGTGTAAAACCGTGTCGATGCCGAGTGCCATGCCGAACCATCTCGGTTTTCCTTAGTAGTTCGAATCCAGGTCGTGCCAAAAAGTTCATTGCTGGCTACATCCGACTGCCATGTCCATTCTACATTGATATCAGAAACGGCACCAGCGAAATCGCCTCCTGGCACAGCGCACACCGAGTTCCCAGGACCTCATCGTGCTGCATTTGAACCCAATTTGGGCGTTTGATGCGGGCTGATGGCCTGGCTCAAACTGTCACGAAATCCCTTTGTTGTTTCGAGCCCGCCGGACAGCCAACTGAACCCCAGGCGACTCGCCAGCCATGTCGTCAGATTAACCCAGGTCTGCGGGGGATGATCGCCCGGCTGGGGGTAGCGTCCCAGGCCGATACGCGATCAACCATTCTTTGACAACCTGAAAGAGACACCCATGAGAATCAGGGCGAGTAATACTAAAAGCATCGTGGACGGTTCGGGTATGGCCGACGTGGCATAGCCGGCTGGGGCAAAATTGGCTGCAAGAAAATTGAAGTCTGTTATGTCTACGTCGTTATCGTCATCGAAGTTTCCATGCTCCCACGGATGCGGAGCGTTTGCCCCAGTTGGGTCGAAGTTTGCGGAAAGGTTGTTGAAATCCGTAATGTCAACGTCTCGGTCGGTGTCCGCATCACCAAGCTGAAATGTGAGTGGCGTAAAAGTCAGCCTATATTCTTTCGGCCACCAACCATTACCGCTGATCTCGTCGGCAGGAAACTGGACGAAGAATAACGACCACTCGTAGTAAGGTTCCAAGAGTACGCCGGTTAATTCAGCAGAAGCCACGGAATCATAGCTACCACGGCGGTCTATGTATGGTGTGATTATGTCTATGCTGGTGGGATAGTTTAAAGGATCAATGACTATTCTTCCTTCCTTAGTCAGGCCAATTTCATCACCTGAGTACAGATTACCAGGTATGAGGACTGCCGAATCCAGGGTGCTTTCTAGGTCAGAATGGAAACTAAAGTTGTCCCAGTGACCCTCTAGGTCCACAGTACCGACGGGTGCGTTGGTTCCGTAGTTACCTATGATTGGCGTCTC
>CAUZOD010000395.1:0-2888 GCA_963581115.1 Phycisphaerae bacterium
GCTGGACCACCCTGCTGCAACACCCGCACAACGGTGTCCTGGCCTTGATCTCAAACCTCAATACCGATTCCCGGTTGGTCACGTTGCAGTTTCACCTGGACCGACTCGGTCTCGATAATCGTGCACTCGAAGCAGTCAACGCTCTGACCGATGAACCGATCGACGTCACAGCCAGCGGCAATCTCTCCGTACCCCTGGACACCGAGCAGTGGATGTACGTGTGGCTGCGGCCCAGAAACCGCAGCGGCGCATAGATATACAATTAGCATGGGCTGAATCCACCGTCCCTGCAGGGAGTAAGTGTGGCATTTCGACGCACTTGAACCAGCGCCATGATCGAAACGCTGCAAGTGCCAAAAAAACACAAGGTGATCTGATTCAACTCTTAAAAAAACTCCGGCACATCAAACCGCTCCATTGCCGATCGGGACTGGACGCCAGATGACAAAGCATCCGTTCCCAAAAATGGCAGGAGCAACAACGGTTACGCCCGCCTACTTGCCTATGACCACTGATAAGTGAATTCTCTTATAATCGGAATGATATTCGCATTCATCGACTACACGGGAAAGGAAGTAAGCATGTTATTGTTCTCACGCTTGAGATGCACCTATCGGATACGGGCCGGGGGCATCATGGCCGCAACCATCCTGATTGCCGTGGCGGCACCAGCGGTCGCCGATGATTCGCTGGTTCTGCACTACACCTTTGATGAAGACACCGGTGAAACCGCCCGGGACCACGGCCCCCATTCCAATCATGGCACTATTGTCAGCGGCCAACACCTGGCGAAAGTCGATGGGCAACGGGGCGTACTTCGCTTCAACGGCAAGGATTCGATCATCAATTGCCCCAAAACCGAGTCACTTCAATTCAGCGGCGACATGACGTTCGAATTACGAGTCCGCCGCAACAGTCCCGAAATGGCACTGTGGTCGGTGATCTTCGGGGATGAAAACGACTTTAGTTTCTACGACTGCAATTACCACTCTCTGCTTCTTTGGTATACCGGGCGCCACCCTGACAACAAAATCGAATCCACACTGGTGACTGTGGATCGCAACATTCTTAGTAATCGCTGGTCCCATATCGCTGTAGTAATCGAATATCCGCGATGCCGTTTCTATCACAATGGCGAACTGGTGCGCGATGGCTACATGCCTCTTGTCGGCATCATGAACAACAACAACAACCCCTTCATGATCGGCGAAGAACTTCCCATCGACCTGGATGAGTTTCGACTGTATCGCCGCGCCTTGAGCGCCGCCGAAATCGCCGCCCACGCAAAAGGCAAAAACCCCGTCACCGCCCCGTCACAGGAATTGACCGTAGAGCCGCACTGGTACGACAACACGCTGAACCTGCGACTGGCGTGCAAGGGTACAAACCACAGCGGGCACACCGCCGAACTGACCCTGCTCGACGGCGGCGGACAGCAGTTGGTTCAACCCCGCAGCGTCAAGTTGGCCGAAGCGTTCCCAGGGTCGGGCCGTTACGTGGGCACGGTGCGCTATGACCTGGACAAACTGGCCGGCCGATCCATCGACGCCGTGGCGAAGATCTCCAGCGCCGACGGCCAAGCCGTAACCACCATCTATCGTCACGCCTCACTGGCCAAACCCGGGTGGGTGAACTCACTGGAAGGCCACACCAATAAAGTCCCCGCACCCTGGACAGCGGTGCAATCCCGGCAGATCTCTGGCGACGAGGTGGCGATCGACGTCTGGGGGCGGCGGTACGTGCTGGGGACCACCGCCTTTGCCCAACAGATTGAAGCCACTGGTGCCGAAATCCTGGCGGCACCAATCACGCTTCGCGGCCGCGCCAACAACAAGGACCTCGCCTGGGAGAAGGCCCACGTACACCTCGGCGACCACTCGAACACGGGTGCCACGGTGCAGCAGACCCAGCGAGGTGATGCGGCAGAACTCTCGGTTGCCACAACCATCGAGTACGACGGCTACGCAGTCTTCGAGGCTACGTTGCGTGCCCGGCGCGATTTGTCACTGGATGAGTTAATGCTGGATGTGCCCCTGCTGACCAAGTATGCGCAACTGTGCACCGGTGACCGAGTACTGCCGCCAGATCCAGAAATCGCCATGGCTGAATTCTACGGTGGCCAGATTCGCGGTGATCTGGCATTTCGGTTCAGCCCAAGTATCTGGCTGGGCAACGAACGACGCGGGTTGCTCTGGCAGGCTGAGAGCGACGAGCACTGGCACTACGCCGATCCACAACGGGTGATTGAGATCCTGCCCCGTGGTGATACCACGTACCTGCGTGCTCGCCTGATAGATGTGCCGGTACAGTTAAAACGTGGGGACACGCTGCACTACAAGTTTGCACTGCAGGCCACGCCCACCAAGAAGGTGCTGCGAGACTCCTGGGACCTGCGCATCCTGCGCGCTGAGCCATACGGTCTCGACCTGGGCCTGCCCGACCGCAAGGTGGACGGCCGGCCGGAGATCGAGCACCTGGCCGAAATCGGCATGCGCCATATGTTTACCACCGGCTGTGACATGTGGCCTTATCCGTTACCGGTTGGCGACCGCTATAGCCGGATGCTGCATCGACTCAATGACCAGATGCACGCTGCCGGCCTGAAGATCTACAACTATCAGATCCACGAGCGCTATCCCGTTGGGGCACCGGAATTCGATGTCTATGGCCAGCAAATGTCGATGCGCCCCATGCGGCAGTACATCCCGGGAAACAACCCCCCCGGATCACCCCGCCCGGGACCGGTGGGCGTTGAATACGGTGCCAATTCCCAGGGGACAGTGATGTTCTGTGCCAAGAGTGCCGCTCTCCGCGACGCCGTCGCCGACTCGATCGCCCGCCGCCTGGATCTCTACGGCGATGACGGGATCTACCTGGACGGAACCAGC
>CAUZOD010000396.1:0-2888 GCA_963581115.1 Phycisphaerae bacterium
GGCGTCGAGAACATCTGCTCTGATCATCGAGGCTTCGTCCAAGATCAGGAGATCAAGCCGCTGATATAACGTTCGGTTATCAACCTCCTCGATATCGGACAGGTCAATCGGCCCGGCCGAAACTTGAAAAAGGAATGGATAGTCTGACCATTCGCGTTAAGTGCAGCGACACCTGTCGGAGCCACAACTGCGACGTTTTGATCTGTTTTCCTACGAATGTACTGGATTAGTGTCGATTTGCCGGTCCCAGCACGACCAGTCAAATAGATCAGGGGGCACGCGGATTTCACCAGACTCAGTAATTCTTGCCATTCGTCATTTATCTCGAGGTTGGAGAGATCATCATCGAGCGGCCCGTCATTCTTGAGGCGGTGCTCGCCTGTCGCATGTCGATTCAGATCGCTAACAGTTGGCCAACGCGGGCCATTTCTCCCGCGTCCATTGTCATCAACATTATAACTTTTAGTATCTGACACTTTTCCTCCAGTACTCACCTATCCCTGTAACAGGGGTATCCAATTACAACTCCACACTACTAGCCTCCAGTATTTGTCGCTGGCCTAAACGATTGGAATGAGCTCTAGAGGGAGGATTTCAGTCCAATTCTCAATCTATCTATTTATAGTCTCCGGATATTGTTACCAATGCCTTCGTGAGCTATCCCTTCCCGCCACTCCTCATAGCTCTTCTTGATCCTGCCCCCAAGTTTGCTGTTTGGATTCAGTTCCACCACTCGACAGGCCCAACGATAGATCTTCTCACCAGCAGGCATGCTCATGCCATTTAATTCGTAATCAATAATCACACTGACCAGTTTCAACTCAGCGAAAATTGGATCAGTCACTATCTTTGGATCTCTGATGCGATATCCAAAAAATATGGCGTTCTGCCGCATGATAGCTTTGCCCTCTGGCGCACGTGGTCCAGTGGACTGTTCCCATGGCCGATTCTTCTGTATGATCTTCCGTAGTTTTTCAATCCCTTCAGGCGTCCAATTACGTTGATAGCCATCTAGTGGTAGTTCCGACGGCATAGGCTTTCTCCTGTGCTAAAGATCTACGACTCACGGGGTGATTTTTTGAATCGAAGGTTAAATAGGGGTTCCCCATGGGCTATTATCGCTTAACTTTTTCCCCGACTCACCCGCTGATTTTTGCGTAGGAAGGCAAAAGAGAGGTAGGGGACTAGATTTTCAAATGTGGGGCAACGTTTGAGGGGGAGGAGTCCCACACTAAACAGTCCACTACCCCCACCCCGCTTCCCCCTGTTACCAACTCTTATTCTTCCTGTTCTTTGTCTCTCGGCGGACGGCGATCCGCAGGATCTTCGAGTATAATCGGTCGAGTCAATCGTGTTGTAAACTGCGGAGGATCTCTTTCTTGACTGGCCACGGACTGGCTCAACACTCACCGGCGGAACGCGACGGCCGCGACTGGATCGAACGGTTGGTTGCCTCGCATCGATCCGGATGGAGCCTGGAACAACCCTTCTACGTCAACAACGAGATCTACGCGCGCGACATTGAACGCATCTTCATGCGTCATTGGCTGTACGCTGGGCATGTCAGTCGGATTCCCAATCCGGGTGATTACTTTCAGTCCCTGATTGGTGGCGAGTCGATCATCGTGAATCGCGGGGAAGACGGGACCGTCAATGCACTGTTCAATGTTTGCCGCCACCGGGGCTCGCGGGTCTGCCTTCAGCCCGAGGGCAATGCCAAGATACTGGTGTGCCCATATCACGCGTGGACTTACGCCTGTGATGGCAGTTTGTTGCGGGCGAATGCCATGCCCGACGATCTAGACACGACCCGTTTCGGCTTACACAAATGCCACGTCCAAGTGCTCGAAGGCTTGATCTTCATCTGCATGGCGGACGACCCACCCGACATTCAGCACATTCTCGGCGATTTTGAGCCGTTCCTTAAGCCACATGGCTTGGGGCAAACGAAGATCGCCGCGGCGATCAAATGGCAGGTACACGCAAACTGGAAACTTGTCGCCGAAAACTTCATGGAGTGCTATCACTGCGGCCCGGCGCATCCGGAGTATTGCTCGGTAATGGCGCACGCCCTGCCGGAAACCAGCGGCGCGAGCAAACATGTGGACGATTACGCAGCTCTCGCTGCTGAATGGGAAAGCGCAACCAAGCGCCTCGGGCACTTTACGGGCGACATCGCGCCGTCCAGCGATCGCCTGCATCGCGCCAATCGTATACCGATCAAAAAAGGATATCTTACGCAAAGCCGCGTCGGTCAGCCGGTGGCGCCTTTGATGGGAAGCTTCAAGCAGTACGACGGCGGCTTGACGCAATGTCGCATCTATCCCTTGAACTACATGTACGCCTCATGCGATCACGCGGTCGTCCCGCGATTCACTCCGCTGGCAACTACGCTGACGGAAGTGGAAATGACCTGGCTCGTGCGCGAGGGTGCAGTGGAATCCGTGGACTATGACGTGGCCGAATTAACGTGGTTGTGGAAAGTCACCACCGACCAGGACAAAAAGATCGTGGACAATAATCAAGCTGGCGTCGAATCCCGCGCCTACCGGCCGGGCATGTACTCACAGGTCGAAGACGGCCTGGCCCGGTTCACGAGCTGGTACCTGAAGCAGATCACCTGAACCGGCCAATATTCACGGGTCTGCCAAACCTGACCAATAGCTCCTGACATCTCGCCGTGGTTTCAGCGGTCTCTATTTTTCCTTGATGCGGAACATCATGATGTGGTGTGCGGGCAGCGATCCCTCCAGCGGCACATTGCTGTTTTTTACACGACCGAACCGACGCTAAACGGATAAATGTTCTGACCTCGGAGTGCGAAGCCGTCACGAGTAAGGTATCGCCGATTCTAGTTTGCTTGCATTGAAGTAATTCGAATTAAACGC
>CAUZOD010000397.1:0-2835 GCA_963581115.1 Phycisphaerae bacterium
AACCCTAGAATCCCTTAATTCTCTCTGGTAGACGACTGGAAATCAAAATTCCTATCAGTAAATTCCTATCAGTCAGTAAGCGAGGCAGGATACAGCAACATTACATATCCACCCCCTCAACTGGCCAAGACATCAGTTTTTTTGCTGTGATCCGATCGACTCCCGCTGGTACGACAGTTCGGATCGGCTACACATGAAACTGTCCGCATTAGGCATCCCACATGAATACGATCTAGAAACCAGTCACGGCGGTCATGGTTTTGTTTACTACAATAGCATGGCCTCACGCGCCATCGGATTTATCGCCGACGCACTAGAACGGGAGCGGATGCGCGTTGTATAAAAGGTTCCCGAAATGCTTGCCCTCTCTATCGCCGAGGAGTCGTCAGACAGCACATAGACTGTACGACCCTGGTCGCTGGAACCCTGTCGCTGGAACAAAAACATCTGCCTAATTCTCGATTCCCAACAACTCGATTTCAAAGACAAGCGTGGCATGGGGACCAATCACACCACCAGCACCTCGTTCCTTATAGGCTAATTCTGGCGGAATAAATAATTTCCATTTATCACCCACACGCATCAACTGTAATGCCTCGGTCCAACCTGCAATCACACCGTTGACGGGAAACACAGCAGGCTCACCTCGCTTGATAGAACTGTCAAACACAGTGCCATTTACCAAGGTACCATGATAATGAGTGCGGACTGTATCCTCGAGTGTAGGAGATGGTCCTTCACCCACCTGCAACACCTCATACTGTAGCCCACTCGGTAGCGACTTGACACCTGGATTTTTCGCATTGGCTACCAAAAAGGCCTGGCCCTGACCTTTGTTTTCCGTCCCTTCGGTCACCTGCCGTCCCTTTTGTTTGGCTTGCATTTCTTTTTGCAAGGCCTGCATGGCAACATTAATTTGTTCTTCGGTCAACCGTGGTTTTTGACCGGACATGGCATCTCTGAGCCCCATCAGCAGTAAGTCAAAGTCAGCCACGATTCCATCCGATCGTAATTGCTGACCAATTTTCATACCGATCGCATAACTCCAGTGCTGACGTTGTGTTTTGAGTCGAACCTCAGCAGGCGCACCCGAGGGTAGTTCTTCGGCAAAACCGCTACCAATGCTAGGGGTCAGCAAGGCAATTCCTAACAGCAAGCTAAGAGGATATCTCATGAAAGATCCTTGTGCGTAAAAAGTGAAAAACTCAAGCATGGCTTGAATAGAACAGATTCCAAATTTTTATAGACACGGACAGAGAGCAGAATAATGCCAAATCGATATACCGCAACCCCCTGCGATACGTGCCACATGGAAACCAGAAGTGAACTACGGTCTCCGTGGAAAAAAGAGAAACAGAGAGGGTCGCCAATCGCTTTCGGGTGTGAATTCTATACAACCTAAGCGAAATTGTTGCGGCGGGGCAAGCCGGGTAGCCTAAAACGCTCTGACACGACCCTATTCACGAACCATTGACAACTCAGTCCAACTGACTCAAATCGTCCTTCAACTGGGCCAACATGCGCGTCAGTGTGTTGGCATGGACACCTAGCAATTTGGCAGCACGTCCTTTGTGGCCATTCGTGGCTCGTAAAGCCTGACTCACAGCGGTCAAGCGAAGTTTATCCAGGTCAAAGAAAGGCAGTGAGCTGGAAACACGATTGACAGCACCCCCATTATAAACCGGTGTATAGCCGGCGCCGTGCCACCCGCACACGATTCCGCCGTTGCTAGAACCGCCGGATCATGGGGGTTTCGCGATCTTCGTTGGTGGGAGCCGGACGCCACGATTCCTTGTATTTCACGTCTGCTGCCAAAAACGCTTCGACGTCGATGCCCTTGAAGCGATCGGGAGAGAATTCGGCCACTTCGATGCGCGTCTGTCCGTCGACAATGAACTCCGACAGCAGCAGACCAGCAACCGCGTGGTAGCCGAACCCGCCGGAGTTGAAATTGCAGCCGAGAAAGAGCCCCGGAAGGGATGCGACCGGGCCGATATTCGGGAGTGTGTCCGCGGTCATGCTGATCAGGCCAATCCGGTGTTGTTCCAGTTCGACCCCTTCCATTATCGGCAGGCGATCGCGAATCGCCTCCTTGATAAAGGGCTTGGGCGCTGGGTGAAGCTCCAGCTGGGAGTAGTCGAAGTCGATGCCCGGCATGGTGTACCGCACCGGTTCGTGCCTTCCCGTACCAAAGAGAAGCCGATTGTCTTCGGTGGGGCGGTAATAAACGTCGCATGCATTGTCATTGGTGGCAGGCATGCTTGGCGGCTCTGCAAAGGCAGCCGATACGAATCGTTCATGCACATAATTGTGGGCTGGAATCGGCTGCCCGACCATGGTCATCAGAGAATTCGCCCAGGCGTTGAGGGTGCAAACCGTGGCACCGGCGCGCAGCTCGCCCGCATTCCGTGCGCGCACTCCTTTGATTTTCTCCTCTTCAAGGATAAACCCCTCTACCGGATCGTCCTCCAGGACTTCCACACCCATGTCTCGAACCTTGGCCGACAGCGCCGCTATATAGCTGTCCGGCTCATTCCAGCCGCCGCGCAGATCCAGGACGCAGTATTCGTCATCTTTGATGCGCAGCTCCGGGAAACGTTTCTCCACATCCTTGCGGCGCAGGACCTCGAATTGGGCGCCACAGCGGAGGTGCATCTCCTGCTCGTGCTTGCCGGCACGGTACTGCGTCTCATTATAAATGAACATGCAGCCGACCTGATGGAACGAGTAGTTGTCCAGGATCTTGCTGAAGCGCTCGAAGATGTCCATGGTAATCGCTCGGGCCCGAGTGCCGGTCTCGGTGGACATCAGCATGGTATTTACCGCACCCGACCT
>CAUZOD010000398.1:0-2806 GCA_963581115.1 Phycisphaerae bacterium
TTTCGCCCTCCCCAGTCCCATTCTCCGGAGCTGCCTTGCTCCACTTCCACTGGAAGTGTTTCATCTTTAAACTGCGTGTAGTCTGATACATAAAACGGACCGGAAAGTGTCCATGTTTCAGGGGTTTCGACCTTGGGCGTCTCCATGGGAAGGTCCCTGTAATAATAGAGGATGCTTTTGATATCATTGGCTCGTGTTCCGAAACGAAGAACCATGGATGACTTGAAGGCAACGCTGTCGATGCCGAAGAATCGATAGGCTACAATTTCCGAGCAATCGGCATCCTCACCAACTGCGTGAACTCCACCCACCCACTGGCTCAGGTCTTTGTAGACGCCACAGGAATAACCAAAGACGTTTTCGATGCCGATCTCCCCCCGGAGCACATGCGGGTTGGTCTCTCCGCGATTAGCCAAGTGTCTCCACCCGTATGCCAGATCATATCCCGCATATCGTGACGCCGGATGGCATGGAACATCCCTGCAACAAATCCCTTGCCGGCAATTGAGAAAAGCAGAGACGTTCCCAGCGGCGCTGCGGGCTTTTCTTCGCTGAAAATGGCATGCACCGCCTGTATGGAGTGAGCGTGACTTTGCTATCGTACTTCTGCCAGTCGACCATCGACCAGATTGCCGCCTTTTTCTGCCCCGTGTTGCGCAGGACTATTTGGCAGGAGGAGTGGAAGGGAAAATGGGAAAGTATGAGTTGTATCCGTATCTTGGCAGCAACTTGATAGGAGCTGATTCGATGCGATAGGGTTGCTTCCCCAGCAGAACACCAAAAAACTGTTGCATCTTCATTTTGATGTGGGATTGTCCAGCTCCATAACAGGTTACTTCTATTTCGAGTCCATCCGGGGCGTCAGTGTTGATCGAGAAATGTCTAACGCAGCCGGGGCCTTTGGCATCAATCAGCTTGTACTCTTGTCTTTCGCTGAGAACGAGGCAGTTTGTGCTGCGATGGGAATCGTACTCGGATGGCAACCGAACAAGTGGGAAGTTGGGATCCGACAGTAGTACCTGGTCATCGGTTTTTGCCATTTCAGGACCTGTCTCTTTACGTGTTTCTTTGTGCCGAACGTCAGAGATCAGGTGCGGAGTGAGCCCAGCGAACCTCCGTCTCCGGCATCTCATTGTTCGGCGCCTCGCACGCGGTTCGGGTAGGCCACGGCTGATGTCCGTGACCTCAATATGATTAAGTTGGGGGGCATTCGGTCAGGCCCATTCACCAATTCTTATCGCTGGGTCTGGCGGCCGACTTCGTGGCCGTAAAAGAGGAGGAGGGCGAAACCGAAGAAGACAAATATGAAGGTGATGATATATGAGGCGCCAAGCGCCAGGTATGACACGGGAATGGTGGCCTTTTTGGCGAGGGCATCGGCCATCCAGAAAAGTTGCCAGTTGGGTACAACGGAATGGAAGAGCTCGGCGAGCACGGTCTTGATCGAATAGAGCAGGCGCGCGCTGTGGTTCATCAGAATCGTCTCCTTGCCTAGGTGTACCCTGGTCAAGACTTTGACAATGCCGTGAATAATCAGGGCGGCAAGGGTCACACCGAAGGCCAGGTTGACGTTCCAAAGGCTCAGACGCTGCTGGCGTCGGTGATGAAAGTGCTTGACGGTAATGAGCCAGAACAGCAGCAGGAATGGAATCAGACCGAAGAACCAGAAATGCATCATCGCTTTCAGGGTGCTCAATTCCATCTCTATCACTTGGTAATAAATGAAATCGGGAACCAGTCCGACCATGAAAACAATGGCACACACCGTCAGATTGCTAACCAGATTGAACTGCGTCGACAGGGCCGTGGCCAGCGTCGCCATTGCCCAGACAGCAAAGAGGATGAGGATGATCGCCGCAATAAGGTTGGTCGAGTAGCCGATATGCTCCTTGTCCCACTTGTAACCGAAATCATAGGGCGGCAGAAAGTAGACGACCACCAGTAACACCGTGAAAATGAGGCACAGCGACAGCGTCGTTGATGACGAGAACGAGCGGCTGCGACGGAAGTTGGCGAAAGCACCGTAGAGCATGGCAATGATAATGCCGGCGAAATACAGGACCATGACGCCCCAGTCGATTTCAAACTGATCGGAAGCAATACGAACCGCAAAGAGTGCACCGATCCCGGAAATCCAGACAAAAACCGTGAGCGCGCTGACGATGCCGAATATCTTTGCAATGATGAAAAGGGCGCGGTTGACCGGTTTCGACAGGATCAAGAGGACGGTGCCGGTCTCGATTTCGCGGTGAATCGAATGACTCGCGCACAGGACCGCGGTGATCCAACCGAAAATCAGGATGGTCGCCAGGGCCCCGTCCGTCACTAGTTTTTCCTGCTCCCGGAAAACGAACATCGACATGCGTGGATACGTCCCGATAATGGTCAAGGTCGAGAGCAACAGAATGACAAAGATCGGTTGTCGCAGACACTCCCGAAACGTGTTCTTGGCGATATGATGGATGATGCGGAGCACGGCAGGGGTCGGGGGTAGACAGGTTTTCCGCCAGAGGCGGACCATGTCGAATGACATGGCAGGATGTCAGGATTGAACTTAACCGGCTTCGCCGGGGCTTTGATGCAAAGACGCCTCGTGAGATTCGTAACGGGGCAAGCGTCATAGCAAAGGAACGCAAAGAAACGAATTATTGACTGGCCCGGATCGCTTTCGACTGAGAACAAATGCTCGTCCTTGAAACCGAGATTCGGGTTAGTCAATAATCCTCCATTTCCTTACCTTATGCGTATTTTTTCGTCTTCGCGCCTTTGCGTTAAAGTCATGCAATCCGTCGGCTGATGGATCGCC
>CAUZOD010000399.1:0-2788 GCA_963581115.1 Phycisphaerae bacterium
GCGAGGTCACTGGAGAACTATAGTCCCCGAATTCTGTAATTCCCCCCAAATCATGTTGAGCCACCCGAATATTCCTGCAAACCTGCTGCTGGCAGGGTTAACGTTACTGGCCTCGGCCACTGCCGGTTGCAACTCGTCTTCGCGCCAGGGCATCGAGGGCACGGTCAAATTCGACGGCACACTGCTGGCGGACGGATTGATCAGCTTTCTGCCGCAGCCGGGGACGGCGGGCCCAACCGCTGGTAGTAGCGTTACGGCAGGGGCATACCACATCGATCGAGCCAAGGGTTTGTTGCCAGGGTCTTACCGCGTAGAGATTAGCGGGTGGCGCAAGACGGGCCGCAAGAAGACGGACATGTTCGGTAGAGAGGTGGATGAAACGGAACAAATCGTTCCCAGCCGATACAATAAGGAGAGCGAGTTGACCGCCGGCGTAGCTAATGGCCGGTCGACTCCATTGGATTTCGACCTCTCCTCGAAGTAACTGGGCGGGCGATTTCGCTATACTTATTCTATTATCCCCCTGGCATACGGTCCTCTCCTTACCCCACATTGGTGATGTGTCCCCCTGCCAACTTGTCAGGCAGAAACCAAAATTTGGTCCAAAGGACACAGTTTTTGTTGATCAACAGAAGGCAACCGGATGAAACACCCTTCGGCAGCAACGGGCAATCGAGGTAATCCAAGCCTGAAGTGGTCACGATCACAATCGTTGAGACCACAGGCAGCGACGTTGGTGAAGTGGTTCGCCGCGGTGGCCGTATCGATGTTCTGGCTGCCCGGATTCACAAGCGCACAGGACGATGGGAAGTCGGTAAATAGTGTACTGGCGCAGCTCGGGATCGAAGGAGCCAATCCGCAAGGAAAGAAGTCGGCGGGAGTCGAAGCAGGGATCCTGGATGGATTTCCCTACCTCCTTAACGAACAAGTGATCTACCTGTGGTCGCGGGCACAAAACGGCGCGGGATTGTTAAGAATGCGTGATCTAAGGTCGGGTAAGGATCTACTGGCCACGGAGCAAATGAAGGCGCCATGGTGGAAGATCGATCTGAAGCGAAGTGACGGCCAAATTTTCTCCTGTGAGAATGCGGGTGTGCCCTGCGAAGTGACATTCGATGCTGCCGGTGGTGAGGGAAAGCTCTCATTTACGTGGTCGCACGAGGATGTTCGCGTAGAGATTCAAACGCGGTTGACTGGCCACGAGAGCCTCGCACGCTCAACGATACAAGTCAACGTGACGGGGGAAGAATCGGGACTGAAGTCCGTGACGTTTCCCGTGGTGCAAGGTATTTTGCCGCTCACCGAGGGCGCTCGGAACGATCAGATACTTAAAACCGATTCCATGGGAGTCCTGATGGAATCGCCGCTGGTTTCAGGCGACGAAGCGAAATTTACCTATCCCGGCCTCGCGATGCAGTTTACGGCACTCATGGGAGATGGACGGGGGCTCTACTGTGCCGAGGAAGACGGACAGGCTCATCGTAAATATCTCGCGTGGACACCGGATACAGCCGATGGAACGCTGACATTTTCCATCGCGCATCCTGTATCCAACTGCGGAGCCGACGAGTTGGTGCGGGATTACGCCAGCCCCGGTGACCTGGTGGTGGGGCCGTTTCAAGGAGACTGGTTCGACGTGGCGCGAATCTACCGCAAGTGGGCCGTGACGGCGCCCTGGTGCAGGAAGGGCCGCATTCACCAGCGAGACGACTACTCCAATTGGCTCCTGGAACTGGGATACTGGACAAACAATCGCCTGGACAACGAAGGGCGTATCAAACTGGAATCTCTGCATCGGGATTTCTTCGATCTTCCGGATTGCGCCTGCCTCGATGGCGGGTGGATGTCAGACGTATACGATCACCATTCCAATCCCGACTACCTGCCCCCGAGAATCGGTCCGACGGCGTATGCGCGGCTTCTGAAGGAGTTGCAGGAAAGAAATATACACGTCGTTCCCTATGTAAACGGGTGGCTGTGGAACGTAGCCACCGAAAGCTATCGGACCGAAGACGCGGAGCGCAAAGGGGGCTTGCTCATGGAAAGGGGCATGGTCCCGCGGACCTATGCGGGCAGTCATGATCTGTCCGCCGCGATGTGCCCCGCCACCAAGTTGTGGAGAAGGAAGCTGGTTGACCTGTCGAAGGAACTGGTGGGGAAGTACGGGGTGGGCGGCATTTATTTTGACTACTTCACCAACCACGAGATCGATTGTTTCAACACCGATCACGGGCACCCGGTCGGCGGAGGCGATTACTGGTCCCAGGGGGTGCACGGGTTGTACGAAGAGGCGCGCGCCGAGTGCAAGAAACTGAATCCCGAAGCCATGATCTGTGGCGAGATGACAGCCGAGTGGTGCATTGATGTGCTCGACACGATGCACACCGGATCGGTCTCCTGCAACACGCCCGTTTACTTCGTGGTCTACCATGGATATACGCAGGTGTTCGGAGGCGTGCAGAACTGCACTACACCGCAGACGATCGGACGGTGGTGGATGATGGGAACCCAGAACGGGTTAAACAACGTCATGCCCTGGCTTGCCACCGGGGTGTTTGGTGACATGGGAATCTACTACAGAAAGCTCTTGCGCTGTCACACCCAGTTCGCCAGCCCATACCTGGGATATGGCGAAATGCTCCGGCCTCCCAAGATTGAGAGCGAGCTGCCGATTCTGCCCGGCACCCCGTGCGGGCAGTACGAGCCGGCATTTCCCGTGGAGGCGGTTGAAGGCAGCGCCTGGAGGGCGCCTGACGGGACGGTGGGGATCTTCTTTTTGAATTACGAC
>CAUZOD010000400.1:0-2779 GCA_963581115.1 Phycisphaerae bacterium
CAAGACTGTGCCATCTGCAATTCCGCGCCCAACCATCATGCGATGCTTGCTGTCAGAATTTTGGCCACTGAGAGCTGGTCGGTTCGTCCGGAAAGAGTGGTTTCATGAAATGCCAAGTAGGTTCACGGCAGAAATTATCGCAGAATCATAGTTGTAGAATAAGTATGTATACTAGCAACGCGTGTAATCAGAAAGTCTACGCGATTCTAGAGCCGATTGCGATTACTTTGGATTGAAAGGATTAAATACATGTGGCATGTCACCTTCGACAACTGCTGGGTCGGACGTCTTGTTGGGATTGTTTTTGGTGCGGTGATTTCGATGTCAGCTACAGGAAAATCCGTGGCCAATGAAGCGGACAGTAAACCTTGGAACGATCTCCCTATGCCTGAACTTGGAATGCGGATTGTTGACGGATCGCCGAACGATAAGACGAGGCATTATGTCTGGATTCGGATGCCGCAGGTGATCGGACCGAAGACGCCGGGCTACTCGAATGTGTTCGATCTCGAGTGTTATGAGTGTCCCCGTGACTTGGAATACCTTGGCCATCGAATACTCGAGTCAGGGGTGCTGGAGTTGCGCCACCGCCGGAGCAGTCGCCCACATATTCTGCTGGTGTCTGAATTGACTCCGCAGCCGGGCAAGGTGCAACTCGTGGCCAGGCTTGAGCTCGACCCTGAGAAAGGGATTGATAAGATAGTACTGGAGGATTTGCCTCACCTGAACATGTGCCCTTCTCTAGTTCGGGCCCGGGGCTCCTTTGTTCTTTATGCAGCCTATCCCAACCCGTTTCCCGAGGTGATCAACCGCTGTTTCATTTTTACCGACAAGGGGCGGACGTTCCTCAATGATACTGTGCGCCGAAATATGCCGCGTTTTTCAGACGATGATCCCTTCAACAATCCTCCATGGATTCAGGTCTATCGGCCTGTCTGGGAACCTGTGCGCTCGCCGTCGGTTGGCGATACGGCCTACAACAACAGTTCCGACCGCTTTACGCTCCCAATCATCGGTGCAATTTCCCTGGACAAGAAGCACCTGATTGCTTTGGCGAATGATTCAGCCCATAAGGTTTGCCAGGCATGGGGGCCATGCCTGCACAACAATCCTGACTGGACACCCAAGGACGCGGCTCCATCGCAGCGCCGCTGGCAAATCAACATCTATATCATGCCCAATGATCCAGATATGCTTCTGGAGCGGGTGGCCATGGACTTGCCAAGGGCGTTCAAGCTGCAGGAAAATCGTGTGCCGGCAGGGGACGGACAATGCTGCCCCCTGAAGCGACGGGCCAACCCTAAACAAATAAAACAATAAATAAACTGATCAGTCTGTGCTGCAGACTTATAATTGCTTCGAATAACAGGTGGCATGCCGCTTGGCCCGCTTTAGACTGATCAGACCGGCCAGAACGAAGATCGTTGTGGCAGCCGGCTCGGGCACCGCAGCCGGATTAGCGACGTTGCCAAAGTTTTGCTGTACGGCAATCAAGTCGCTGCCGGTGACCTGCCCATCGTCGTTGGCATCACCCTGCAATGGGCTGGCTCCTACGTTACCGAAACTCTGTTGAACCGCAATCAGATCGGCACCGGTGACCTGCCCGTCTTTGTTCGCGTCTCCCATCAAGGCCGGTGCCGGCGTTCCACCGAACGCACATTCATCAAGACTGCCATTGATGACAACACAGATGTTGTCCAAGCGGTACGCGTCGGCCGAATTGCGGAAATCGGTGAAGATAATCCCGTCAACAATTGGTTTCTCTGCCCCTTCATCAAAAATCCATGGCCCGCCGATCAGGACAGGATTGCCCGCGCCGCACCGATCTAGATCGTCTTCGCATCGGTAACCATAATCTTCGAAGTAATCATTTTCTTCCTGTCTGACCTCGCTGGTCACAACCTCGCCATACTCATCCGTGTATGTCAGCAACATTTCATCGTAAAAGTCATTGCCCACCGTATAGGTGAACTCCAAATGGTTCATGAATTCCGGGGGGGCATAATGCATGTAGTCGCTTTCTTCGGCATTGTTCAAATCAGGTGTCAATTCGATACGATCGCAACCTGGTCCCCAGGTATCAAAATAGTATCCATTGATCCCGGATTGAAAGCTGAGGTTTGATATCACATTTTCGTGGTATTCAGCTTCACCGTCACCGCAAGCTCTACCCCGACTCCTGGGTAGCCCCAGACTATAGGCATTGAAGTTCTGCCCGAATCCAACTTTCCACTTGGTCAGCGGCGGGTGCAGGTCTGTATTACCCGTTTCTGCGACCATCTTCGGAATATCGTTGGTTAGGGCGAAAACAGCAAACCCGGTATATACGCGAACGTCAAACCCGACTTTTAATACGTCGCCTATCTCGGCCGGACGGGGGGTGCCATCGTCCGTCGAGAATTGGAAGAAACCATCCCGGGAAAATCGGTCGTTATCGCAGGGTGCCGGGTTGCCGGATCCATCTCCGGGGCAGTCTGGGGGGGCTGCACGCCCGCACGGCATAAAGTCGGGGCAAATCTCAGTTGGGTAGTGTTGGTTTTGATAGAACGCTTCATTGCCGGACCCGGGGAACAGATCTTTGGTGATCTGCAGTTGCCAATTCGTGTCTGGGTCAGCATCCAGATTGTCATGCCACGGATCATTGACATACTGGTTTTCATGCCAAGTGCCCGGTAAGCCGACGTTTTTGGGCCCTCCGGTCAATCCCGGGTAAGTAAGAGTAACAGCTGCGTCATCCTCGAAATCCTCACGGCCCACGACGGTACCTGCCACCACCGGT
>CAUZOD010000401.1:0-2779 GCA_963581115.1 Phycisphaerae bacterium
CATATTGTAGAAGCGAAAGAATAAAATGATTGCTGACAATTTAGGATTATTTGGACGGCTGCGTGGCGTAGTTGTAGTGATCGACCTTGTTGATGGAATAGGGCAGGACACTGATCGGCCCGGTATAGCTGGCATGGCAGAGGCAGAGTCCGCCGCCAACATCGGGGCGGTGATTGACGATTGTCGGTTCGTCGCGCATTTCCACCACGGATGCAAAGTATCCACCGCTGGTTAGGAACATGACGCCCAGGTTGTTCTCCACCATGTTCCATTTGCCATCAAAAAAAATCTCGGTTACGGCATGACCACCTACATGGGTCAGGGGGTCCGTGAACAAAAATACAGAACGAGCTGGAATACCGGCAATCTGGCAGAGAAATACCAGGGCCCGTGTTATCTCGTTGCACATGTGCCAGCCTTTACGCAGTACCTGTTCCTCAGTACCACCCAGGGGCCGTTGAAAGTAATTATCCCCGTACATATCGCGGTACTTGGGGTTGCGGTAGGGACTGGTGTCAGGGTTGCCAATCAGTCGCACGAGGGCCAATGCCTTGGCCCGATCGTTGGTACAGCCTTGCGTGGTGGCCTTCAATACCTCTTCAAGAAAGGGGCGACTGCCCCAGTGGTAGTGGGGCGTGTTGACCGCGTTGGCGCTGTAGAAGTGGGCTTCCGTTTCCGGGGTGAGGGCGATCTGTTCATCATGCAGCATGTAGTCTACAGTGCCAGGCAGGTAGCCATTGCTGGCAGCATCATGCCAGTAATACATTCGGTCACGCGCATCTGTCCAGCCATTTCGCCCCCGGAACTGTTCTAGATCCACCTGGTCCGATGCGGGCGCTGGTGGCCTGGGTGGCAGTTGCATCTGGATATCTTGCTTGGGCCGTTCTTGGTACAGAGTGATTTGGGCCAGGTGCTGGATTACGAGCGTGTGTTCTTTGATGGATTCAGCTTTGTTTAGGCCGAATTGCAGACCTATTTCGATTAGGAAAGGCGGATAACCTCGCTGTCGCGTGGCGCTTTGATAGAACTCAAGGATGTCTTGCCGGACCGTGCCCGGCTCCTCCAGTCCGGCTTTCGTTTTCCATCGGATGTCTTCAGTCATGACCTTTGCATTGCCGGGGAGTTTAGTGGCGCATAATGCGCCAGTCAGGAAAGCTGAAGCCGCCATCGACTCGCAACACCGATCCGGTAATGTAGTCGGCATCATCGGAGCACAGGAAGGCTACCGCCTTGCCCATGTCCTCGATCGTGCCAATACGACCGATGGGTAGCTTTTGTCCCTGTTCCTGAATCTGTTTTTCAGTAAAGTATTTGCGCTCACCGGGAGTATCCGTCCAGCCTGGTTCGAGCACGTTGACGTGAATGCGATGTTCAACCAGTTCATTTGCAATTGTGATGGCCATCTGATTCACCCCCGCCTTTGCAGTATTGTAACTTACATTTTGCTTGAATGGCATGTTAGAGTGGACCGAGCTGACGACACAGAGCTTGCCGCCGCGGTTCTGTTGGACCATCTGGCGCGCGGCAATCTGGCAGATATGAAACACTCCCCACAGAGACGTATTCCACTCGTCTTGGACGTCTTTAACCTCTAACTCCAGGAACGGCTTTCGGATCCCGGATGCGGCGTTTGCTACCGCGATGTCAACGCTGCCGAGTTCATTAGCGGTCCGATCAACCATCTCTTGAACTTGTTCGCGAACACTGACGTCACAGTGGACGATCAAAGTACGTCGGCCAAGGGCGCGGATTTCTTGTGCAGTCTTCTCGGCTTCGTGTTTTTGAGATCGATAATTGACGGTTACATCCGCACCGCAGCGTGCCAGTTCAATGGCACAACCTCGCCCGATGCCAATAGAAGATCCGGTGACAATCGCGACTCGGCCAGCAAGATCAGGCATGATCATTCTCCATGATAAAGATCGGTAGAATTTCGAGCCCCGGTCAAATGCCGATAGGATCGAGTTTGATTTCTAGGTTCAAATTTCGAGCCATCATTGTATTTCTATTGATGCATCTTTGTACTTTTGTTGATTCGTCCCAGCATCAATGATCTGTAGAAGCTTGGATTCCCTGCCGGTTGACGACGCTCAAAACAGGGTTCGATTAGACCAGGAGAGCTTTGGAATCATTGGGAAGAAAAAATGCGATAAATTATTCCATGGATCTTGTCTCCATAAATTTGGCACAGAGGCATTATCTCCAGATTGGATTTGTCCATGCCTTGCGGCCGCGTTTGTCTACGACAGTCACGCGAACATAATCACCCTTGATGGCACTGATATCGATTCGGGCTTCGGTGATGTCGTGTTTCGCGTTGAAGCAGGCAGATGAAAACGACCGGGAACTGATTTGGACTTGGCGCACAGGGGACATGGTCAGGCGCAGGGTCTGCCCGGTCTGCTTGAGGGTTCTGATCTCGGGGCCCTGGGAACTATAGAAATGGCCCCCGTGCAGTGCTTCGAGCAGGACTTCCGGGGCAAGGGCACGGGCGCGGACCATCACCCAGTTTTCAAAAGTATCGGGCTGGGTTTCCATGAAATGGGTGTCATCGGTCGCGATAGCGTGGTATCGGTGTCCCTGACTGAGCAGGCGATCCAGGTACCCAACACTGTCCCCTTTTCCATTATGTTTGAAGCAGGTGGTGTTGAATATTTCAATGGCGTGTGCCGCCTTGATGGCCAGTACATCGCGATCGGTCAGGTCGTACCAGGCAGGATGAGCAGTGGCGACATAGGCGCCGGCATCACGGGCGCGTTGTGCCAGCTTGGCACCACTT
>CAUZOD010000402.1:0-2774 GCA_963581115.1 Phycisphaerae bacterium
GTGATCGTCACGGCCGCATCGTCGGCGAAGGCGGCTCTCCGTATCAGATGTGTGTCTTTATCGACACCATGGAAAATGTTCTGGCCAAGCATAGGGATTCCCTTCAGCCTGGCGATATTATAATTGCCAACGACCCCTACTGCGGCGTTTCCCATATGCCGGATATCACCTTGATCGCACCGGCCTTTTGGAACGGACAGCTCGCCGGCTTTTTGATTTCGTACTCGCACCATACCGATATCGGCGGCCGTTTTGCGGGAGGTATTTCCAGCCTGTGCCAATCCAGCTTTGAGGAAGGTATCCGCATTTCGATGCTGAAGCTGTATGACGCAGGGAAACGCAATGACACCCTGATTGAGCTAATCGTATCGAATGTGCGTACGCCTGAAGAATGGGAGGGAGACGTTGACGCAAAGGTGGCCAGTTGCTGGAAAGGCCAGGAGCAGCTGGCCAAGCTAGTCGATAAATATGGTCTGGAGCAATTCAATGCGACCTGCGACTACCTTGTCGAGTCCGCCGAACGCGCCACCAGAAAAGCCATTCAACAAATTCCTTCGGGTGAGTATCGGGAAGAGTTGCTCTTCGAGGACGAAAATGAGGTGACGGACGGTCCTGTCCTCCTGGACGTGGTGATCCGGATCGAAGACGATCACGCCACCATTGATTTGTCGTCCACTCCCCCGCAGGTCAACGCGTCTATTAACGCACCATTGGTATCGACCAAAGCCATGACGCGTTCGCCATTCAAATCCCTGGTACCCAGCGACATAATTACGAATAGCGGCTTCGCACAGGCGATTGACGTCATAGTACCCTCCGGAACATTGCTGAATCCCCGTTACCCGGCGGCGGTGGGCGGGCGCGCTTCGCTCATGATGGCGCTCAGTAATATGGTGTATCGTGCTATTGCCAAGGCCCTGCCAGGAAAGCTCGGCGGGGTGGGTGAGGGCGCCGACATGCTGCACTTCAGCTCTCACACTGAGGGTAAGTTCCAGTCTTTCATGGACGTCTTCTTTGGCGGTTGGGGCGGGCGCCCGCATGTGGACGGCATTGACGGCGCATCACCGCTGATCATGGGCGGGGGGTATGGTTCGATGCCGGCGGAACTGTTGGAACGTGAGTACCCGGTCACGATTGAAGGGTTTGGCTTTGTGCCCGACACCGATGGCGCGGGCAAATATCGCGGATCCGTGTCCGTGTACCGGGAGTGGCGTTTTCGGCAGTCGGCTGAGGTTTTGCTGCGCACGGTGGGCCTACGCGGTGCTAAGGGTTTAGCCGGAGGTGGACAGGGCGGTGACGCGGTGAACATCCACTGGTCAGGCGAGAAAAAGACCGTACTGCCCCCGCAAGCCCACGTGCATCTCCACGTCCAGCCGGGTGATCGCATCTACCATAAAGTCCATGGCTCTGGTGGCTATGGTGTAGCCTACGAGCGGGACCCCCAATTGGTCGTACTCGATGTTACCGAGGGGAAGCTCTCGGTGGACCGGGCACGCGAGGTCTACGGCGTCGTTATCAATCCAGAGACATTGACCCTCGACCATGAAGGGACACTGGCTCTGAGGCAGGAGCAGGATTTGGCTGCGGTGGCGGATTGAATCAAGGCCGAATAAATACTCCGCCAGTTTTGTGACCGATCGTACGTGTTACATGAGCTGCAGAAATGGCACCCAACTCCCCTATTGAGAGGGGCGCCGCGTAGCGGCGGGGTGTGTTTTGCGCGGGAAGTGAACCCACCCCGGCCGCCGACCTCTGGTCGGACAGCCACCCCTCCAGGGAGGGGACCGAAATCCTACGAATCTAGAAAAGATTCTACAAGTCAGAAACAATCAGACACAAAGGCACACACATATGCGGGTTGGTTTTGATATTGGTGGAACATTTACTGACGTGATCGTGCTGAGAGATGATGGGCAGATAGAAACTGCCAAAGTGCTGTCCTTGCTTGACCGGATTGGAGAGGACATCGTCGAGCATATTCGTCAATCCGACACCGTCGGAGACATCGATAATTTTGTGCATGGCACGACCATCGCCTCGAATGCCGTCATCGAGGGGACAACCGCGCCGACCGGGTATATTACCACTCGCGGCTTCCGCGACGATCTGGAAATGCGGGGAGAAAGGCGCCCCAACCTCCAAGACCCGAACTGGGTCAGAACCCCTCCCCTCGTTCCGCGCCGGCTGCGTCTAGAATTGAGCGAACGTATCCTTGGGGATGGGACAGTCGAACGACCACTCGATGCTGAGGAGGCGCGTCAGGTCATTCGGACGCTTGCGGCTAATAATGTTGAGGCAATCGCCGTGTGTCTGATTAATGCCTATTTGAATCCGGCCCATGAGCAGGCAGTCGCCAAGCTAATTCAGTCTGAGCTGGGCTCCAAAGCCGTCGTGTGCCTATCCTCTGATATTTATCCGCAGATTCGCGAGTACGAGCGCGCCAGCACCACGGTGATCAACGCATCCCTGGTCCCAGTCATCGATCGCTATCTGGATCAACTCGAACAGCATCTGTCAGCCTACAGCACCAGACTGCTCGTGATGCAGTCTAACGGCGGCATTATGTCGTCGGAAGTCGCCAGACAAAAGCCGGCTTTCATGATTGAGTCAGGACCGGCCGCTGGCGTGTTGGCTGCGGCACGGCTGGGCCAGGAGACCGGCTTAGACAAGGTCCTGTCGTTCGACATGGGTGGAACCACAGCCAAAGCGTGTCTTATTGAAGACGGACTGCCGGCCGAAAAAGCAGCAGGCGAAATCGGCGGTGGCGGCAACGT
>CAUZOD010000403.1:0-2761 GCA_963581115.1 Phycisphaerae bacterium
ACGCTCAGGCTCCCGCAGCATTTGCACTGTCTGGTTTGCCGTATCGAAATTCTGATCGGTCGCGCATATCCTGTGGCCCAATCCAGCCAGTTCGACGCAGAGCCCTCGCCCCATTCCACTGCCGGCTCCAGTGATCAGGATGGTGTGGGATCGTTCCATGGTTCTCCAAGTGGGCGGTGGGACTAGGTCCCATACTTATTGGTGCTTGCTGTCGGTCGGCAATATTTTTCAATTGATTCATCAGGTCAGATTTGGTCAAACGGACACCGCGCTGCCGAATGCCGCCCGACTTTCATTAGCCGCCTCGATTAACCGGATCACTTCCAGAGTTTCTTCGGTGGGTATAGCCGATTCCCCCTTAGGTAGTGAAGCCAGCACTGCTTCCAGAAGTGGTGCGTAGCGGGGCCGGGTCATTGCATTGATGTCCACGAAAATCGCGCCTGCCTTCTCAAGATGCAGGATCAGTCCGAAACCTCCTTTACCGCGTCGTAACCCGTGGATCGATGCGAAGCGTCCTTCGTCGTAAACAAAGCTGATCAGGTCTGAGTCATCGCTGCGCAAAGCTCGAACCTGACGGCAACCGGTTCCCATGACAGTCACGAGCAATTCCATTGAGTGAATGCCATACCAGAACAGACCGGGTTGGGTCGGTTCTTCAGGGATCAGACCAAAGACGTTACAGCCAACCACGGGGTCCGATCTATCAGCCAAGGCCGCGACCAGAGAATCGTCGTAGCGCATTGCAGAACTGCTCATGACCGGAACGCCAGTTTCGTCAGCCAGCCGGAATATTTCGGCGGCGTCGGCTAGGCTGGTCGCAAGTGGTTTGTCGATAAACGTCGGCCGCTTGGCCCCGAGTGTCTGTCGAAACTGATCAAGGTGTACGCGTCCGTCGCAGCTGTTGATGAAGACCAAGTCACACGCTTCTGCAACTGCTTCGGGACGGTCCATGATCTGCACATTGTGGTCATCACGCAACTGGGTGGTGAAACCCTCCACTCGCGACCAACTGAGCTCGAAGTCGGAAGAACCGCCGGGATATGCAGTCACGACCCGGCCGCCAGGCACGTGGTGTTCCGCTTCCGGATTGTTTAGCAGTTTGGTGAAACCGATAACGTGCGAAGTGTCCAGGCCAATCATACCGATACGAAGTGGTGTGCTCATTGGTTTGGGACTCCGTTGCCATCAATCGAAAGAAGCGGTGTCTAAGGCACCGATTTTCGACGTGGAGGATAGCAGAAATCGATGTGGAATAAGTTCAGGCACACTTGCTGTGGTGCGGATTGATATACTCCGGACCTGCATGTCACGGCGATGATACCGGGCGTTGAGATCTGAATACATGAAATCGAAAGTTTTTGAAAACTCGGACATCAATCTTCTGCAACTCGGATTTGGTGCCATGGGATTGGGCGGTTTGTTTGGCCGGTTTGATGATGACGTTTTGATTGCCAGCGTACTGCATGCATTGGAATCTGGACTCAACTTTATCGACACTGCGAGGGCCTATGGTCCCAGTGAACAATTGCTCGGTCTCGCGATGCGGCAGTGGTCGGGGCCGGCACCGTTTCTGGCGACAAAGGTGATGCCGGCAACGCGTCACGAAGACTACCCTGAACCGCAGGATGCCTGGGGCTGGCATCAGCCAATCCCGGTGTCAGAAGTCTATCCGCCGGGTTCAATCCGGGAAAGCCTGGAAATCTCTCTCCAAATGCTTCAGGTCGAGGCGGTTGATCTACTCCAGTTGCATAACTATTGGGCAACTTGGGATCAGGATGAGTACTGGCTTGAGGAGCTAGAGTCATTGAAGCGAGAGGGCAAGGTGCGGCATATCGGGGTGTCCGTACCGGACCAACGATGCGATCAGGTGATTTCATTGGTGCGCAGTGGCCGGATCGATGCAGTCCAGACCGTGTTCAATATCTTCGAATCGATCCCGGCCGACTGCCTGATCCCAATCTGTCAGCAGAACAACGTCGCGGTGATTGCTCGGGAGATCCTGGACGAAGGTGGCTTGACTGGTTTCCTGACCCGGGACGTGACCTTGGGCGACGATCATGCATTCCGAACCTATTTTGATGTACTGGGACGTGACGTGTATCTGAAAAAAGTGGATGCTCTGCGGCGTTATATCCCCGAGTATGCCGACAGCCTGCCAGAGTTGGCGGTCAAATTCGTGACGTATCCAGAGGGTGTGACGGTGGCCATCAGCTCGATGCATGTGCGCGAACACCTGGATCAGAATCTGGCCACTTTGCGCAGTCCACGTTTGCCGGAATCATTATTTCGGGACATGTTGTACCGCCACCGGTGGGCCAAGAATTTTCACCTAGAACGCAAGTACCTCTAGCCGATGATTGGGTTTTGTGCGCGGCCAGAGACGATTGTTTTAGCGGCCCTGTGGTTTCCAGCCCAATAGCTCGGTAACACGGGTGTTCGGCCATCGTTGGCCTTCGCGGTCGCCGGTGGCCTGCACGATATGGGCTCCGGGTTTCGAACAGGCCAAAGCTGCGAGGAACAGGCGGCTAAGATCCTGTGTGCGGAGAGGGAACCGACCCTTTTGGCGAGACTGCGCGTTGAATCGGTGCATTTGGTCTTCGGTGACAGGAAACGCCAGTCGCAGGGCCACGATGCAGGCGTCAGGCGCATATTGTGCGGCTGTGACGCACAGCTGTTCGCCAAGCCGTTTGGTGATGGCGTATACACCAAATCCGTCAGCCGGCATCGTTTCATTGAGTCGGCTTGGCTTATCGAGCGAATC
>CAUZOD010000404.1:0-2752 GCA_963581115.1 Phycisphaerae bacterium
CTCAGGCTGCGTTCGGGGCTAAGACCGGTGATGTGCTGACCTTAGTTACCGTCGTGTGTTTCGTACTCTTTTTGTTGCTGGCGATGGGATTAACGTGGACGATCCGGCCAGTACAGGAGCAGATCCGGCTTGAGCAAGAGAAGCAAGCTGTTTCCGAGCAAAGAGTGGTTGAGAGCGAAATCGGAACGGCAGGGGGTGCAATGGAATCAAGCGACCTTGTTCTTGACCCCGAACCGTCTGACCCGACAATTGACACTACCGTGCAGGACCCACCGCCCGTTGGGGCTGGCGGAGGGCAAGCACCCGATGCGCCACAGCCATGATTCGATCGATGACAGGATTTGGCGACGCATCCATTGAGGTGGATGGGGTGCATTTTTCGGTTGAGCTGCGCAGCCTGAACAACAAGTATTTCAAGGCGGCCATCCGACTACCCGAACAGATCGCATCTCTGGAAGCGGAGTTGGAAAGTCAACTTCGTCGGGGCGTGTGCCGCGGTTCGTTTACACTGACCACCAAGATGCGAGTCAGTGACGCACATGCGGTTTCCCGGGTCAACGAAAAGGCATTGCTGACTTACCTCGACCACCTTGAGACCATCCACAGCAAAGTCCAGGACCAGGCGGTGCACATCGATCTGACGCAACTGTTGGCGTTGCCGGGTGTGCTTCAGCCTGCGGAGGACGACGAATCACTGACCGAGCGGGCCCGACCTATTCTTAGGGATCTACTCAATCAGGCCCTTGAACGCATGAATATGATGCGCGTTTCCGAGGGAGAGATGCTGGTCGCGGATTTAATGGAACAGCGAGAGGTGATTCTGGACCGGATTGATCGGATTGGTCAGAGAACTTCTCAGGTTATCGAAGAGTACCACGTACGCCTGCGTAGTCGGGTCGATGCACTGATGGCCCGTGCTGAATTGAAAGTGGACGAGCAGGATCTGATCAGAGAGGTGGCCATATTCGCAGACCGGGCGGATATTAGCGAGGAGATTTCGCGAACGGCCGGTCACCTAGAGCAGTTCAAACAGATCATCGATACTTCTTCTGGGGCAGAGCCCGCAGGACGGACATTAGACTTCCTGGCCCAGGAGTTACTTCGTGAGGCCAATACAATCGCCAGCAAGAGCCATGATTCGCAGATCAGTCGCGCCATTGTGGAAGTCAAGAGTGCCATTGACCGGATGAAGGAACAGGTTCAGAATGTGGAGTGACCCGGTCAGCAGGATCGGCCGCGGATATGCAGACGGTGTTTCGTTTCACTGATACAGTTCGATCGCTCCTATGCCCTGCTGATGTCCCAACCACCTTTTGCTGATGGTGCTCCCCAAGCCATGAATGCCGCGGGCTCTTCCCCGACGAACTTGCCTACGAATCTAGCTTCGGGCACGGAAGCTTCTGCGTTCAACGGGTCTTCTGGCGGTTCAGGAGACGGACGCCAGACTTACGCTGCAGATGAACTGGCTATTGTTTTGTCGCACTACGATCTCGGGACAATCGAGTCGATTCAGGAGTTTCCTCGGGGTTCTCGCAAAGCACCCAAACTAATCCTGCGTACCGCGAAGGGGCTCTACCTGCTTAAGCGGCGGGCTCGGGGGAAAGACGATCCTCTCAAGGTCGCTTTCGACCATGCCTTGCAAAAGCATCTGGCTAAGAGGAAGTTTCCTCTACCCCGTCTGATCGACACGCGGAAGAAAAATAACTCAGTGCTGCATTTGAATGAGGGGACTTACGAGTTGTTTGAGTACATTAAAGGTGCCAGCCACGACTGGTCGTCGGAAGCAACCCAAGACGCGGGTAAAATTCTGGCACAATTCCACAAGTTGCTAAAGGACTATAGACCGGGGCACGATTCGGGTGCACGAGTTTCCATTCGGTTCCTGCCATCCGGTTCGTATCATCAATCGCGCGCCGTGGGCAAGTCGCTCAGGAACATTCCAGAAGTGCTGATGAAACTGCATACTTCTGGTTCTGATGACCGTGCCAACAAGGTCAACCAGCTGGTGCAAAATCTTCAAGCTGCCTACGACGAGGCAGCCGGACGTGCCAACGAACTGGGGTTGAATGAGTGGCCTGAGCAGATTGTTCACAGCGACTGGCATCCAGGCAACATGCTCTTTCTCGGTACTTGTGTTGTTGCAGTGATCGATTACGATGCGGCCCGCTATGAACGTCGTATTACTGATGCTGCAAATGGCGCCCTGCAGTTTTCTATTCTTAGGCGCGGACATGATCCGGCGACCTGGCCCGAACAGATCGACGAATCGCGTTACAAGGGATTTCTGCAGAGCTATGATTTGGAGACCGATAACGGTCTAAGCAGTGGGGAGTTGCGGTGTATTCCCTGGCTGATGATCGAGGCACTAATCGCCGAGAGCGCGATTCCAATTGCCAAGGAGGGCTCGTTTGCACGAATGGAGGCAGTGGGCTTCCTCCAGATGGTGTGGCGCAAGGCACGGTGGCTTCGGGATCATGCAGACCATCTGATACACATGATTGAGGGATGATGGATACGGCCCAATACCAAGTCGACGTTACACTGGGGCATGGGATCGGGTGCAGATGAAGGATCTGAAAAAGAATACGTTTCGATGGATTGCGGCAGCGATGTCGGGCATTGTCTGGGGGTATTTGGCACCGATTGCGTTGGCCCAAGTTGATTCGGAGCAGGTGCTTCATCATCTGAGTGACGACAATTTTCAGATCCGGCAAGAAATGACGCTTCAACTACTGCTCGACGATTCACTGTC
>CAUZOD010000405.1:0-2732 GCA_963581115.1 Phycisphaerae bacterium
ATGCAATGTGTTTTTCCACACGTGCCCAAGCCGATCATCGGAATGCTGCACTTGCCGGCTTTGCCTGGAGCACCATTGTTTGGTGGCGACTTGGTGGCACTGCGTGAATCAGTTTTACGCGACGCCAACACCTTGTGTGAAGGCGGTGTTCATGGTTTGATGATTGAGAACTTTGGTGATGTACCATTTTTCAAGACCGCGGTTCCACCCCACGTCGTTTCCTATAGGACCTCTCTGGCGGAGATGGTCCGTCAGCATTGCTCCTGCCCATTAGGTGTCAATGTGCTTCGCAACGATGCACCCGCTGCGCTGGCTGTGGCAGTAGCGTCAGGCGCATCGTACATCCGCGTCAACATTTTGGCTGGGGCTGCTGTGACCGACCAGGGGATCATTGAGTCAGATGCCGCGCACCTGATGCGCTATCGAGCAGCGATCGGTGCTACGGATATCAGCATAATGGCTGATGTGAGAGTCAAACATGCTTCGGTACTGGGTTCTCGTTCACTTGAGGGTGAGGTGGACGACTTGATTCACCGGGCTGGGGCGGATGCACTGATTGTTTCCGGGTCCGGCACAGGTGAGCCTATTGACGTCGAACATCTGGGACAGGTGAAGCACCGGTCCGGTATTGTGCCAGTGTTTGTTGGTAGCGGGGTAACGCCGGAGACAATCGGGCGACTGGCTGAGCATGCGGATGGATTTGTGATTGGCAGCTTTTTTAAGCAGGGCCGGGATGTAAGTCGGCCGGTGGACCGCCAGCGAGTGCGAGAAATAATGTCTCAGGTACGGTGACATCCGTTTCATGCCGCTCCAGTGACCGGTTCGAGGGATGGGATCTGATGGGGTGGAATAGAGGCTGGAACCGATGATGCAGACGGACGCGGAAGCAGAGCGGAAGATTGCCGGGAGGTATGGAGAAAGCAGTGATGTAGAAGCTCAGTTTGGTCCCGCGCGATTTTGCCTCAGCTGATGGCGGGAAAAATCAACTTGGTGAATTTCTTATTTGGGGCAATGGCATGGATTCGATCGGTCTCTTGCTAGCCCTTGTCCTAGGGTGGCTTTAGGGCAGCCTGCATCGTGGTTTGTGGTATAATGCAAGAATAGACTTCGATCTTTGGATGTGCTGGGTGTGACCATGCCCGAGAATGATCAGACTGTCTATGTGATTGATGACGACCAGGCGGTGCGTGATTCACTGCAGTGGCTGATCGAATCGGTGGGACTAGCTGTTCAGACGTTCGATTCGGCGTCAGCGTTTATTGACCAGTGGGTAGGACAGGTGCGGGGGTGTCTGGTGGTTGACGTGCGTCTACCGGGCATAAATGGGCTCGAACTTCAGGATCGACTTAACAATGAAGAATGCAATACGCCCGTGATCATCATCACCGGCCACGGGGATGTACCTATTGCGATTCGTGCAATGAAGGCTGGAGCCTTCGATTTCATTGAAAAGCCGTTCAGCAATCAGATTCTTCTGGATCGGATCCGCGCTGCACTTGAGGACGAGGTTGAGCGTGAGGCCATCGCCGCCTATCGTGAGCAGATGCGGGCACGTTGCGACATGCTCACCGGACGCGAGCGACAAGTGATGGATCTAGTTGTTCAGGGAAAGCTTAACAAGCAGATCGCTTTGGTCCTGGACTTGAGCCACAAAACGGTCGAGGTACACCGGTCCCATGTAATGGAGAAGATGGGCGCCGCCAGCCTTGCGGCATTGGTTCGGATCGCCGTTTTGCTAGAGAAATCTGATGCCCGGGTCCACACTGCATTTGAGGATGAGGTTGAGCGTGACGCCATTGCTACCCGCCGCAAGTTGAACTGACCACTACAAGAGATATGTTCTCTGGGTCAGTCTTTTCCGCCTGGTGCATCCGGGCTTGGTTGCGGTGATTTGTCCGAGCTAGTTCATCATGCCTTCGAACAGAGGCGTGCTCAGATACCGCTCGCCAAAGCTGGGTGCTATCGTCACAATGGTTTTCCCCCGATTCTCTGGTCGGGCAGCAACGCGGCAGGCGGCGCAGATGTTTGCTCCAGTCGAAATGCCGCCGAAGATGGCTTCGGCGTTGGCCGCCTTACGGGCCCATCCAAACGCTTCTTCGTTGCTGACCAGTTCAGACCTACGGACCAGAGACAAGTCCAAGTTCTTGGGGACGAATCCAGCCCCAATCCCCTGGATTTTATGCGGTCCTGGCTGGACGGTCTGGTTGTTTAGGGTCTGTTCGATCACCGGTGAATCGACCGGCTCCACGGCGATGGCGGAGAAATTGGTTTTCCCCTGCTTGTGGAAGTATCGCGTTACGCCCGTGATGGTGCCGCCGGTACCCACGCCTGCAATGATCATGTCAACGTTCCCGTTGGTATCGTTCCAGATTTCGGCTCCGGTGGTGCGCTCATGGATTTCCGGGTTAGCTGGGTTGTCGAATTGCTGGGGCATCCACGCGTTGCTGATCGTGCGTACCATTTCGGTGGCTTTGGCGATTGCGCCCTTCATGCCGTCGGCTGCAGGTGTGAGCACCAGATTGGCGCCCAGTGCCCGGAGCAGCGCTCGGCGTTCCAGTGACATTGACTCAGGCATAGTCAGTGACAGTTGGTAGCGCTTTGCGGCACAGATAAATGCCAGCGCTATGCCGGTATTACCACTGGTCGGTTCGATTACATGCGTATTGGGATTGATGGCCCCATTGGTTTCGGCCGTCTCAATCATAGCGCGACCGATGCGATCCTTGACACTT
>CAUZOD010000406.1:0-2726 GCA_963581115.1 Phycisphaerae bacterium
ATAAAATTATTATTCCACAGTACCGAAAATGCGATCGCCAGCATCACCTAATCCGGGCAGGATGCAACCGTTTTGGTCGAGTTGACGGTCGATTGCGGCAGTGATTATCCGGACATCCGTGCTTCGCAGTTCAGTTTTGCCACCCCCTCTGGCGCCGCGATCAAACAGATGAAACGGATGTCGGTACAAGCATGGCTCTTGAGCAACTTCACCGCCGCTGCAGCACTACCGCCGGTCGCGAGCATGGGATCGACCAGCAGTACTGGTCCATCCGCAATGCGCGAGGGTAGTTTTTGGTAATACGTGACCGGTGACAGGTTGCGGTCATCCCGGAACATGCCGATATGTCCCATGTACGCATCGGGAATCATTCGGGCGATGGTGTTCGCAAACCCCATGCCAGCCCGCAGGATTGGGACGATTCCCAAGGGGCGATCGATGCACTTGCCTTGATACATTTCAAGTGGTGTCTGAACCTCAGCATCAATCATGTCCAGATCCCGTGTCGCCTCATAGGCCAGTAATGCTCCAACCTGGCCGAGCAGTTCTCGAAAGCAAGGTGCAGGAGTCCTGCGGTCCCGGAGGCGCAGCAGGTAGTGACTGATCAACGGATGTTCTACCACGTGTGTGCTGGGCATGGAGAGGCTCTCGATTGGGCCGTAGCCCATATCATTGCTGACGGTGACAGTTATTCAGTACGATAACCGAGCAGAATCTTGGCTGCGGCACCACGGCCGAAACTGCTGCGTCTTGCGTAAGCTTCAAGTCCTTGTTCCGCAGAGAAATCCGCACCGGCCTCGATTGGTGCACCTGGGGCATCCAAGTGGAGGTGGGATATAAAAAACTGAGCGAGACCCGATGGATGTAATGGGAATAAACGATAGATGACGTTTGAAATATGTTTGGGTGGTCGCTCGGCGGAGCCAGGCTCCTCGGGAATTTTGTTACTTGGCTGGCACCTCCCTTCGGAGCAGTCTATCCAATAAATTATCAGCGGTTGGGTGCACTAAATCAAGTTGGCGCTGGGCCCAGCGCGAACAACTGTGGTCGACCCGCCTGGGGATTCACCGGCCTCCAACCGTGGTCAATCAACCTCTTTAATGCGGCTGTTGTTACGTCAGGGTCAAATCCGTATGTACGGTGCAATCGCTCCAGTTCACTCCAACCGACATAGACATGACTGTAACCGGCCTTGCGAAGTGCGGCGGTTATTTTCCCAGGGTCTGACCAACGGCGAAGGAGGGGGCCAAGGGGGCATTCGTCGAACGCGCTGCTGTAGCCGATTGGACGGCGAAGATACAGTAGGGCGGTATTGTCTGCTATCAGGAGAGTTTTGCTGTTCGGTGCCAACCCATTGATTGGATGGACATCAAACAAATGATCCATGGCGTCAATGATCTGATACACGGCAATGGGACGGGGCCCAAGCGTTGTGTGCACGGTCACGGTTTGTGACCAGAACGTCATTAGACTCTTGATGGCTAGAATCATCACCAGAAATGCTGCTGCCCAAGTAAACTTGGCGCTCAAGATTCGAACCATTACTCCTAGGCCTAGGCCAATAAGAATACAGCCGGGTATCAGCGTTGGAATGAGAAAGCGGCTTTGGAGGTGGGTGGTGCTAATCCAGAACATTAACTGAAAGAGCAGCAGACTTCCCATTGCTATTGCGGGTCCACGGGCTCGCCTGCTGGCTACCGCCACAATTCCACCAATCGCGGTTGCAAGCCACAACACCGGGATGCCATGCTCGGTGGGGAAACGGGCCACGTTGTCTGTTTCCGGCATCGTGGGGCGCCCACCCCATGCTCCGTATCCGGAATTAGTTAACCACTGGCGCAAAAGTGCATCAACCCGTTGTGAGCCATTGACACTGACGTGGTGCGCTTGATCCCAGCGTGCCGCTAGTTCATCGTTCCAGTGCCCGAAACCGAATATTGAGTGGGCAAAGGGGAACAGCGGATTGCCAGTCCACGTTGCATTACGAGCCAGATAGGGAGCCAGTATTAGCAAGCTGATCGCGGTTGCAGTCAGGGCACCGTGCAACCAGACACCTTGCCGCAGTTCCCCAGAGCAGGCCGGGCGGATGTGGGCGGCAGCTTGCTGCCAGAGCGGTCGGACTAGAAGAAGCAGTAGTATCGGCACTGCCAGCATCGGTCCGGCTGTGGGTTTGGCCAGTGTTGCCGCTCCCACTAGCAGACCAATTTTCACCGCGCAAGCCAGACCACTGCCACCTAGAAGAAGTGCCATCGCCGCAGTTCCGAAAGCTAGCATTGAAGTCTCGTTGTATGCCATTGACCCGGTAATCAGTATCCAAGGAACGGAGATAAATACAGCAGCGGCCCACACCCCGGCGCCTCGGACCGATATCGTTGCCACCGCCACCGCAATCGCCAGGGCGGCTACGACCGCCATAGTCAGACTGAACAACTGGCAGGTATAGACCGCGTCGAGCACCGATCCACGCAAGGTTGCGATAAAGAAAAATGCTGACTCAATCAGCCCGGGCAGGTAGCTATAAACATTGTGTTCCAATTCCACCATGGCGCCGGCTTGCTGCCACTGCCTAGGTATCTGGAGGTGATAGCTCATGACATCGTAGCCGAATGCCTCGATCTGCCAGAGCGTACCGGGGGGACAGGTCGCTGCGACCGCCATGAACCCCAGTGACGGCATAGCTAAAACCCATGCCCATGACGGGCGCATGCTGGGATTCTGTCCCTTTT
>CAUZOD010000407.1:0-2722 GCA_963581115.1 Phycisphaerae bacterium
GGACTTACGATGTTAAGCCGGGGTTGAAACGCTTTGGTACCGATTTTGGCAACGGATCGGCTGAAACGCATGTGTTTCAGCTGGATCACCGGTTTGCGCACTATCGTCAGCAGAAGCAACATGTTCGCTCTTCCAGATTGCACGAGTGCCTGCTGACCCAGAACTACCGCCTGGAAGTCGCCGCAGCAATCACCGGTTTTGTTGCAGAACGGCTGGCCAAGGAACACCCGGGACACTTTCAACTCCAGGAGTTGGATCACCGTGCACGACAACTTGATTGTAAGCTGACCAACGAGCAACTGGTCTTCGGCGCCGATGGGCAACTGGATCCCGAGCGGACTATCTGACACTGCGTACCCAGTTACCGCTGTGCGCTCGATACCCTAGCCTGCCAGGCACAGGAAGATCTAGCGGTCACCTTCCTGCAGAATACAGACAACTGGTTGTCTGCCCTCCACGTCTGCCTGCCCAGCCACTGGTCGCCACGGAAAAAAATTGGGCGATCTTTTTCCGAGGTCCACCAGCCCGTAGCAGGAATGGAAAAAATCAACCGGCAGCAGGATCACTTTGTACAGCAGATGGTGTCGGCGGAGACAGGTCTGGTGCGATTCGTGTGGGGACTGCAGATCGGTGATCAACTCCACACCCACCCCAACCTGCCGGAGGATGTCCCGATCACATTCGAACACATGTTTGCCCGTGTGGAGCGGCAGACGATCTGGGGGTTGCCGCATGTCAGCGCATCGCTGTTTACCATCCGACCCTACCTGTTAAGTATCACATGCATTCGTAAGAATCCACAGCTGCGCCGAGCCCTGATCGGTGCCCTGAAGAGCATGTCCGTGGCATCACGCCGGTACAAAGGTATGGACAACTGGCATGAAGATTTTGTGCACTGGTTGGACCAGTGTTAAGCGGACTAGGTGCTATTGCAGAATGCAGTGCTTGGTTCATACGATCGATGAACACGGCACGAGCAACGAGCAGGCAAGGAGTATTCGTAACAGGCCTCAAAGAACCACGACCGAGATCCCTAGTTCAAAGTCCGCCGCCGCAGGGCCAACAGAGCGCCCAGAACCACGATCTGAATCGCAGGCTCAGGCACTGCGGCGGCTTCCGGCACCAGCATGGCGCCGAAGTTCTGCTGTACCGCGATCAGATCGGCTCCGGTGACCTGCCCGTCGTCGTTGGCATCGCCGACCAGAAGCCCGTCTGCCGAACCCGTGCCCCCGAAGTTCTGCTGCACCACGATCAGGTCGCCACCGGTGACCTGATTGTCGTTGTTCGCATCGCCGAGCAATACCGCCGAAAGCACCTTCAGCATTCCACTGGTCAAGAGGCCACTGGCATCCCACATCAATCCTTGCCCCAGTGTCGGCAGGTCCACCGTCGCAAATGCGCCAGATGCAGCCCCGAATGACAGCAAACTGAACTGATCACCCGCTTCGGGCATGTAGCTGCCGGACAGCAGCGCCCGAAACAACCCACCCGCTGTCAGCGCACCGCCTACCGAAAGCGTGTCGTAGCTGTCAACGCCAGAAAGTTCCAGTTGCAGCAACCCATTGCTGTTCTGTGAGAAGTCGCCTGAGACCACCAGCCCGCTACCACCAAGCGTCGGACCCACGCTGAAGATACCTGAGTTGATCACGTCGCCCAGGATCAGCCCCTCAGCCACCATCAGAGCGCCCGCGCCAATCCCATAGAACCCGCCGCCAAAATGCGTGCCGCTGAAAAACAGCTGGCCCTGCTGGACAACCACGTTCCCGCCACCAGTGATCCCGCCCAGGCGCAGCGCGCCGTAACCGGTCTTGTTCAGGGTCTGGCCGCCCAGGTTTAGTGGCTGTACGGCACTCAGTGCCAATGACCCGGTGAACACATTCACCGACAAGTCCCCGGCGACAGTGACCTTGGCATCCAACACGTGATCGCCCTGAATTGCGTCGATGTTCACCCCGCCGCTTTCAGATTCCAATGCCATTTCATAGAAACCCTTGGCGTCAAATACCATGTACCCGTAGGGGCTGTCCAACACCAGCGAGCCAATCACCACGTCCTGATCAAACATCACCCTGCGGGCCGTGCTGATCACGTCACCCAGTATCGCGGACGAGCCCACACCTGCCGGTGTCCGCGACGGCACCCAGTTCGAAGAATCCGACCAGTTTCCATCGGCATCCACCGACCACTGACCCGACGCCGGCCCGGTCGGCATCGCGGCATAAGCCTCTTCAAGCTCTACGAAATCCCAATACAACACCGTACCCGATGGGACAGATACATCGGTCAAAATGACCTGTACATCGTCATGACCTTGCGGGTCGAAGTTGAACAAGATGCGCCGCCACGGGCCCGCACCTACCGGTACTATGGCTTGAGATGCTTTCTTCGACGCCAGCAACTCACCAGATGTGGATCGAATCTCCACCATTGCGTTATCACTGTTCCCACTACCAGCGATCACGAAGGCCGAAACCGTATGCGCCATATCCGGGTCTATCTGAGCCGAAAATATTGCGGTACTGGCCCCGTTGCCCCTGACCATCCGAAGTCCAAAGCTACCGTGCGAAGCCTGGCCGAAATCGTCATGGAACGTATCAAGCCCCGTACCGCTGTAGCTGGAAGGAGCTACGCTGCCACCGGTTGCCGCATGAATGGACCAGCCGCTTGTACTGCCTTCAAACTGGGCATTACCAATTAGTTGGCTGTAATCACCATCACCAAC
>CAUZOD010000408.1:0-2704 GCA_963581115.1 Phycisphaerae bacterium
AATGCCGCCAAGTGGCTCGGCGGGCGCCTGTACGAGGAGCAGGTGATCCCGGGTCTGGCGTTCCTGATCTTCGTGCCACCAGGAATCTATTTATTCTTCAAACTGCTGCGCAAGAGCAAGTTGGGCAAGACAGCCACCGACTGGGCTGTGCTGCGTCTTCCAATCGTCGGCTCACTGATCTCCAAGAGTACCATTGCCAAGTTCACACGAACGCTGGGCACACTGATCAATGCAGGGGTGCCCATCCTCGATGCGATCACCATCACCTCCGAAACAACAGGCAACAACATCTACGCCACGGCTCTGCAGAATGTGCATGACTCGGTGCGCCAAGGTGAATCCTTCGCTGAGCCGTTGCGCCAGTCCAAGGTGTGTGACGGGATCGTGGTAAACATGATCGATGTCGGGGAAGAGACCGGTGACCTGGACAAGATGCTCCTGAAGATCGCAGACAACTACGATGAAGAGGTTGAGGTCGCAGTCGCCGGCCTCGTCTCGCTGCTGGAACCGATCATGGTCGTGGTACTCGGCGGCATCGTCGGATTCATCGTCGTGGCCCTCTTCCTGCCACTGGTGAAGCTGATGCAGTCGGTGATGTGATGTCGGCAGACAGCTATTGGATTCCCCAGGGCAAAAGGAGCATGACCCAAAACTCTGAAAGCTAATATTTCAGTGAAGAAGAAAACCAGAAACAAGAGCCTGAGCCTATCCGAACCGTTGCCAAGCGGATTCCGCGTAGCCTTTGCGCTAATACCGTCGTGCCTGGCCAACGCCATGCTGCAGGCCGACAAAATCTGCGGCTTTGATCTGGAGGCCCTACTGTGATGAGGCACTTATTGACTTCCTTAAGACAGAGCCAGCCCCGCCATGGTTTTTCCCTGATAGAGCTTCTCCTCGTGCTGACTCTGATCGTGCTACTAATGGGGCTGGTCGCAGCCGCCTTGGCCAAGTTGCGGGATGATTCGAACGTGCGAGAGACACAAATGCTGCTAAAGAGAGCCCTGAATGCAAGCACTGAGTATCAAGCCCGCACACAAACCATCATCAATCACGAAGACAACTCACCGGTGAACTGGAACTCGGCCAACCTGCGGCAGAATGATCCGGCTGCCGAATCATTTGGCAATCCCGGCTCCATGGGCAGCCCCAATGATTCGGACGACCATGTATACATCGAGCGGTTCGTCTGGGCAGCACAGCAAGTCCCGTCCGCTGAATTGACCATCCGCACATTGGCTGACAACCTGCACGACACCGACGGTGATGGGTTTCTGGAGATCATTGACGGATGGGAAAACTCAATCGATTACCGCACCCAGACAACCTCCAGTGATGAACTGCCGCTCTATCCGCGTCCGTTCTTCGCGTCGGCTGGCGCTGATGCGAAGTTTGGTGACAGCCAACCGCATCCCGACGAAGAAGCCGAAGACAACATGTACAGCTACAACGTGGATTGACTTGTGAAACGAAGCAGACCACCCCGACCGATTTCCCCTTCTCAACGCCCCTTGGCGGCGTTCACACTGATTGAGATACTGGTGGTTCTAATCATCATCTCACTGGTGGTCGGGCTGTCATTCCCCTTCATGGCTGCAATGTTGAAAACCACCGAAGGCCGCAGCGGTCAGGCAACGGTCTCCATGGCTGTCAATGCTGCAAGGATTATGAACCACCGCTTGAGCGACAACAACAGCGCGATGCCCGGTGACTACAGCGGCACCGCAGCCCTATTCACCCCGGGTGGCGAGATCCGATTCCTGATCAACGACCGGGAGGCGGTTGACGGCGCAGGTAGGCAACTTGAAGAGGATCCGGTTTATGCACCAGACTTTCTTAATGGCTACAAAGACATTCCCGACGTGGAGTACCTGACCCTGCCCAGCACCGCCGGCGTAGTTGGTGTCGTGCGAGACCAGGCCATAACCGGTGGGAAAGTCCGGCTGCTGATGCCACCGTTCGCCATTCGCTTCAATGAGTTCGGGCACGTGGCCAACAACGAGATGTTCATCTTTTACAACAGTAACTACGACACCCCCCCTCGCTATGGGACGACAGATTTCCGTATCTCCTACAACCCCCGCGACTTTGATCCACGGGCCAACTTCAACTTACAGCCCCACATGAGTGAAAAACGATACGAATTGCCTTTCGAAGCAATCGAGGTCGTCAGCGCAGTGATCCTCTACCCCTATCGTGAACTGTTCCTCGACAAGCAATGGTATGAAGACACCGACCCGGAGTTTGCCAAACTAACCGACCCGGAGTTTGGAAAGGCGATGTACTTCAGTCCACATACCGGGCTGGTACTGAAGGAGTAGCAACGTGACACGCGCACCTGCAATTCGGCGCTACCGTGGCTTCAACCTGATGGAGGTGCTGGTCGCCCTAGGGATATTTGCGATCGGCTTTGTGGCCGTGGCATCGCTGTTTCCCGCTGGAGCCCTGCTACAGCGCAATGCCGCTGATGACGCAATCGCGAGGCAGATCCGAAGCAGTGCTCGGGCAATCCTGCAAGCCCGATCGATGCTAGCTGAAAACAGTACAGGCACTGATGGATTGGAGCCGTCCGTCCCGACCGGAATGTCGACGATGCCCTACCGGATGTACTCACTGGAGAATCTGACCCAGAGTAACTCGATCATCCACCTATCCCGATGGACGCTCGGCGATCGCAGCTACCCAACAACGATTGCCGACCCGACGA
>CAUZOD010000409.1:0-2703 GCA_963581115.1 Phycisphaerae bacterium
AAAAGCGCGGAAAGACTGATAGGCATTTTGATGGGCAGGCTGGCCTATCTTAAAGCGGAACCGGGAGTATAAGCGCGTGAAGCAGGAGAAAATACGAACGGTGAGTTCTGCCTTATTTGGCCAGCAATCTAACGGGGCTGCTCCCCGTTTCGATTCTTTGCGACAAAATTGACTCGAGTTGGCGTTTTAGATTTGGTTTCGAGTCCAACAGGTTCAAGCGGTCGCGCACCAAGGGGGCGACCGATGCTGCTTCGCCGCCCAGGGCGTTGAGCAACGTGATGGCGTCTTCCCACTCCTGGGCACCCCTCGGGCAACTCGTGTTGCCCAAAAGGTTGACCATAGTTTTGAGGTCGGACGGATCGCCCCGAATCGAGAAGAGGGCGTAGCACGTGTCGGCCAGGTACCGGTTTTCCGGGGTACGGTACTTTTCCAGGACTGCAATGGCGTCCGACGCAGCCGGACCGATCGCTGCCAGCGCAAAAGCCACCGAACGGTCCTCACCTTTGGATTTGGCGTAAGACTTGACCAAAAGCGGGACCGCGTCGGCAGCGGCTGGCCCCATTCCTGAGAGAAGTCGTAGCCCGATCGCTCGCTCGTCCCCTTTTGGTTTTTTGGCCATCTTCATCACGTCAGGCAGTATCGACCCGGCGGCTTCGCCGCACCGGGCCAGGCCATAGGCAGCAATCCACCGGACATCCTCATGCGAATCACCGAGCGATTGCCGTAACGCCGGCACGACTGTGTGGGCGTGCGGCGAAATATCCTCGGATACGTATCCGCCCACTTTCTCATCCCAGTTTTGTGGTCGGGCAATTCCCGCCAGGGCAAAAGTGGCGGCCTGCCGGATGAAAGGATCATGATTCGACAACAGTGAAGCTATTTTCGATGCTGCCGGGTACGCTTCAGGACCGATCGCATCAAGGGCGTGCAGGGCGGGAATGCGAACTTCCGGATCATCAAGCAACCTGGTCAGCGCCGGTGTGGCTAAAGCGGCCTGGGGCCCCCGTTCAAACAAAGCCCAGGCAGCAGCCCGACGCCTTGCGACCTGAGGATCCTCCAACCCGTCGATGCACTGTTGCACCGATTTGCCGCGGAAGGCAGCCGCTTCATCCTTTAGCTGTCTGGCCAGCACTTGCTGATCGACGACCGGTCCAAGTCGCTCGATATAATCGGCTGCCTTGGCTCGAATCGCGTCATATTCCTCAATGTCCAGAGGGCTGCCTGCCTCGACGTCATGCGGCTGAACATCGGTAAGCGTAAGACGTGCCCTCAGTCCCTCCAGCCAGGTTCCTGCCTCGACTGCTAATGGATCAGATGTCTTGGCCTTGACCAGATCTTCAACCATCTGAAGGTAGCGGTAATCGTCAACGCCTTCGCGGCGAGCTTCCCAACCCATGTGGGGCATTGGCTCGTTGCTGTCGGGTTTCCACCAGACCTGGCTGTGGCGACCGTGCGCGTAAGCCCAAATCCAATTGCCGCTGAACTTGTGGGCCCAGGTGTGCAGTCCCGCAAAATATCGTTGACTTACCGGGCTGTAATGCTTTCTCCAGATCTGATACGAGTAGACCCAGACCTCTGCACCCATCCGTTTGGCCTCGGCTAGAAGTTCCGGGGTGACCAGACCATCGTGAAGGGTCCATACGTCATGAATATCGGCATATGCGTACGCGGGCGAGATGTGACTCATGTCGGTCGAGAGGCGAATGGGCAGCGGGCGGAGGGGGGCATAGGTTTCCCTCAGCCCGATCCCTGGATAAAGCCCTTCATCCCGGCCGAACATAATAATTTCTGGCCACCCGTGCTGACGCCGTTCTGACGCCAGCCACGCCACCGCATCTTCCATTTGTTTTTGAGAGATATCATCGCCACAGATGCTGAGTTGCACCGCGACACAAGGAATGTCTGGTTGAGTGAGTCCCGCCTGTTGGGCCAGTGGGAGGGACGTGTCGACCATGTGGCTGTTGAGCGGCGGTATCTGGGTGCGGAAGTCTCCCGCGTGATAAAACGTGACCGAGTTCTGGCCGTGAGCTGCCATGTCGCGATAAATTTCCAGCGCAAGATCATCTTCCAACTTCCATACTCCAAATCGCGTGGGCAAAAAATCTTCACGATAATAGGCGCCGAATACAGCGCGTGGCGCTGCCAGGTTGAACGGTCTGACCTGGACTTTGAGGTCAAGTTCTGTCGCCGCTTGCCCCGCTGGTTGAATCACGATTTTTCCCCGATGCATGCCGGGAGATGTTTTGGGACCCGCATGTACCAGCAGCCAGAAATTAACCGAGCGGCCCTTATCAAGATTGCCAACAACATCTCCCCGTTGCAGGTAAATTTCGCCTGGTACTTCCATCAGGACAACCGTCATGGGCTCTGTAGAGAGCTGTTGCTGCATGTCTGGATCAATGCGGTGATAGACCTTCACTTGAAGATCCGATTCCACCGTGATCCGAATGTTCTTCAATCCACCAGTCACCGCGTGAACACCAATTTGAATCGGTTCGTACTCTCCGCGCGCCAAGGTGCAGGAGACCGTCTCTACGATTGCCTCTGGTTGCGGGTTGTGGGTCGGCGAAAAATTATCCAGCGTGGTGTGCTCAAAGACCACGTATCCCGTGTCGTTCCCGGCGCAGGTGACACTCATTGCCAGAACGATTGCGAGTGCAGAATACCCAGATAGTTGTGTTGTTACGTTCCACATTTTTCGTT
>CAUZOD010000410.1:0-2702 GCA_963581115.1 Phycisphaerae bacterium
GGCACGGGGATCCTCAGTGGCAAGTACCAAAAACAAGCTAAGGAACACCCGGACCGGCGATTCAAGAAGTGGAATTACCGTCTGACGCCTGAATCCGTCGAGCTAGCCGACGCCCTCAAGCCCATCGCCGACGAGAAAGGATGCACGCTGGCGGAGATGAGCCTGGCCTGGGTTCGTGATCAACCAGGAGTCACCGCGCCAGCCATCGGCGTACGAACGATGGAACACCTGACCTCGGCGCTGCGTTCTCTGGAAATCACGTTCACGGCAGAAGAGCTCGAACGTATCAACAAGATCGCCCCCCCCGGCAGCGCCGTCAGCGATTACTACGATGGCAATGTCTGGGAGAGCTTGCGCAAAGCGTCCGGGATTTGACTATAGACCGGATGCAACATGAATCTTTCACTCCCATTCATGAATCCAAATATCACAACACTGCTGGGTGTACTTGTCGCCTGCTTTTTCCCCGCCGCGATCTTGGCGGATGATGCGACGCATTTCTTCCAGACGCATCCGAACACGATTGATATCCGTGAAGACGACGGCCACATCCTCTTTGCCAACCACCAGATCGGCCTTGATCTACCTCTGTCGACCAATGGGTTCTTCCTGCAGCGACTCTACGGCATTGAACTGAAGCAGGATTTTCTTGCTGAACAGGCCACCCCCGATACCAAGTCACTTTTCGAAATCGTGATGACCCTCGACCCCATGCACGTGGGCAAAGATGAACGGTGGAATACCCGAATGGGGCTGCTGGGAATCATGCACGAGATGGCCGGTGAATCCTTCACCATTGACCCGAGCACGGCCCGGACCGTTACCTGGCACCAGGAGACACACCCCGGCGAATCCAGCCTGCACCTGCAATGGACTGGCATCGATGTCCAAGAGGACGAGGCTGTGATCGATGTCGAAGTCACAATCACCCTCCGGGCCGGTGATCCGTTGTCATACTGGCGAATCGGCATTCGCAACCGCAGTGGCCGGTACGGGATCGAGCGCGTGTATTTCCCGCAAGTCGAACTGGCACCGATCGGAAAACAGGCTGACAACACCCTCGTGTTTCCCAGGGGGCGCGGCGCTGTCGTGGAAGACCCGTTCGACCGGCCCCAGGGGTTCCTTGTCAACGGTTATTACACGTTGCACTTCAACATGCAGTTCCAGGCCCTGTACAACCGGGTCAACGGCAACGGCATCTTTCTCGGCACACGGGATTCAACCCCAAATTTTTCCAAGGTGGAGATTGTCAAGGGCCCCAAGCACCTGAAATGGCGCCTTGGACATTTTCCCCCCAATATCGCCTTTTCGAAAGAAGACTTCTCGCTGACATACGACTGCGTAGTGGGGCCCTTTACCGGCGATTGGTTCGATGCGTGCCAAATGTACCGCCAGTGGGCTTTGGCCCAGACCTGGTGTCGGCAGGGGCCACTCGCAAGTCGGCCAGATATTCCCGAATGGTTCAAGACGGCCCCCCTGCATTTCTTCGCCGATATTGGGGCGTTTGCCGAAGGCGCCCATGCACTGAAGGACAATCTGACCATCACCGCGGACCACCTGCTGGAATTCATCGACTGGGCTGGCATGCCTCTACCGGCAACCGTCTATGGCTGGAAGCAGTATCACCGTGGTATGACCACCTATGACGTGCCGATAAATCGCTTGCGAGCCAAGGATCAGGGAAAATACGCGGGGGTGCCCTGCGAAAACGCCCATGAGGGCAACTACCCCAAGATTCCCGCCCTGCCCGGATTCGCTGACATGTGCCAGCGACTGCGCAATGCCGGTGGCATGGTCACACCATACGTTGCACTGGAACTATTTGACCAAGGGGCCGCCGAGAACGCGCCCTACGCGGCCGAGGCCAAGTCCCATATCACCCGTGACCTCTATGGCGCCCTGCGTACCTGGGGTGCGGAGCGAACTTGGCAGCCCTGCGCGTGGACCGCATGGTGGCGGCAACGGTTGCAAGAAACGGCGGTCCATTTGGTGCAGGATGAACATGTCGGTGGCCTGTATCTCGACGTGATGCAGGGTAGTGCCCTGCCATGCTACTGGACACCCCATGGACACTCGGCAGCCGGCGCCAGTGCAATGACGGTCGGGATGCACCAACTGTCGCGCGGAATCAGAGATGCCGCCAAGAATGTGGACCCCGAAGCCATCACCACGGGCGAGAACGCCACGGAGAACATGATCGATGTGATCGACGGCATTCTCCAATCGGCCCTGCAACCTGAGAACAAGGCTCCGCTTTTCGCTGCGGTCTACCAGGACTACATCCCGCGATACGGACTGGGAGTCTCGGTTGGCGTGGGATGGCGAGATCGTTATATCCACGTCACCGATGATGATGCGTTTTCCCTCGAATGCGCTTCATTGTTCGTGGAAGGGTTGCAGATGGGACGGATTCGTCTACGACCACGCGATACCTGCCTCTCGTTCCAGAATCCGGACCACGAACCCCTGATCGCCTTTCTCGACCAACTCGTGGGCTACTACCGGCACCCATCGACACGAAACTTCCTCGCCTACGGCCAGTTGATGCGACCACTGGAGTTTGACGGCCCCTCATCCATGCCGGTGCTGACTATTTCCACCGGTGGCCAATATCGGCACGCGGGAACTTTCGCCGCGCTACTAAGTGGCGTCTTTCGATCTGACCGCAGCGAACTGGGTATCTTCATCGTGAACGCCAGTAC
>CAUZOD010000411.1:0-2682 GCA_963581115.1 Phycisphaerae bacterium
CCGAATTACTCGGTTGTGATGGTTGCCGGGTCAATATTAAAGCCAAGACTCACGAACGGGTCGATGCACTAGGGGAGAATCGGGCCATCGCCTGTCACGTGGTTGTGCTGCTCATGTCTGTTTTACCGTGAAGCATGGTAGGGAATAGCTATCTTTTTTCTTTGCGGTACTTCTCTGCCACTGCGGCTTCCCATCTTCTCTGGCCTCGCGGAATTTTGAGTTGGCGGTAATCAGAACTGCATCTGTAGCAGGTGAGAATCTATGATGTGCCAATATCGATGAACAGATCAATCGCAAGGACGACGGTTAACACGGTAACAGCAAGCGCAACCTGATTGAATCCGTACAACACCGTCGCGATCACTGTCGCCAGGACAACAAGTGTAAAAATTGTCGCCTGCGGGAATGGCTTGCGTGCGTAGAGATCTGGGCAGCCGCAGATAATGAAATGGCGCAGATGTTTCTCATCATCGAGAGCCCGTTCCCAGTGTAAGGTCATTTCCCGTCCCTTGCCGTTGGGTGGATTAACGACCGTTGGCGGGTCATCCAGTGGCACGTCAAGCCCGAACAGGGGCTCTCCCGTCGCGTTCTTCACGGTGATGCGCATGTAGGATCAGGGTACCCGCAGGAGGATTGGGGGTCGAGGTTCTGCAACAGGCGGATCATGAAAGTCGGGTGCGAGGAATTTTCTGGATAGGAACTCCAAAGCTCGATTGAGCATCCACTGTCGAATCACTGCTGGCGTACTGCGTGGCGTCCGATGAATGAGGTAGCCGCTGGTATTCAGGATCATCCAAGCGTATCTTTAATGTGCATGTGTACTCTGAGCCGTGAGCAGGTCCGTCGGCTCGATCGTATTGCGATCGAGCAATTGGGGATCCCGGGTGTTGTCCTGATGGAGAATGCCGGGATGAACGCGAGCCGCTGCATTATCGAAGCATTGGAGACCAGGTGGGCCGTTACCCCATCCAATGCCCGTGTGCGTGTGCTCTGCGGCGGGGGCAACAACGGTGGCGATGGATACGTCATCGCCCGGCACCTGCATAACTACGGGATGGCGGTTGGGATCTGTGCCGTTCGCGAGCCAGCCCACGCGGGTTCCGATGCCGCGGTTCATGCCGAGATCTGCACCCGGATGGGAATTGAAATCGCGACGCCAGCGGATTCAACCCAATGGCCCAATTGCCATGTTCTGGTCGATTCACTTCTGGGTACTGGGTTCGCGGGCCAGGTCCGTCCGGATGTGGCTCGAACCATCGATCGTGTCAATGCCCTTAAAGGGCCACGTATAGTTGCGGTAGACCTGCCTTCGGGCCTGGACTGCGACACGGGCCAGGCCGGGAAATCCACAATAAAGGCGGATTTGACTGTAACCTTCGTTGCGAAAAAAATCGGTTTTGACCGTCTTGAATCTCGCGATTATACAGGGGAAGTGCTCGTGGCCGGGATCGGCACTCCCCCACAACTGATCACCGATGTTCGCCAGTCTCCATGACTCAAATTCGCCGTCTTGACGCGCGGGAACTGGTCGGCGAAAATTAATACCCGACTTGGAGACGCAAATGGACACGATTAAAATTGGTAGTACGGTCAAAGTCACGGTTATCAAGACACCCACCGCATCGGCGGCAGCAGCCAAGACAATCGTTCGGGTACTCAGCAAAGACCCCGCGGCTCAAAAGGAGAACCTGCGCCTGGCGCAGGTGCGGGCTCGGCGCTACCGGCCCCGCATGCGGGGCGGTAGACTCTATGGTGGTCGGCTGGTCAAGCAGCATCGGCTCAGAGGCAGCCAAGGCGAGTCAGGAACTATCTTGGCAACGGTAGATGTTATCCGTGATCTCAATAGTGTACGGCGATTCGTGGAAATCGAAACGGCTTAAGCCACGAGTCAACAGAGCACCTGCATCGCGCCTGTCGTAGTTGCTTGGCGCAGTATGGCGATCCGTACCGACACCACAGGATTCGTTGCCGTCTAATTGCATGACGATTGTGGCCATTGGCCTCGCTCTGGTACAGGTGCCCCATGACTTTGAGCCTGACGCAACAGATTCTTGACAACGCGCCTCGCGAGTTCGTGCGCCGGCGCAAGCCCAGCTGGTTACGGGCCAAGTTGCCCGGTGGGGCCGAATACACTCGTTTACGCCGATTGATAGATGAGCACGCCCTGCACACGGTCTGCGAGTCGGCTAAATGTCCAAACATGGGTGAGTGCTGGTCGCGAGGTACGGCAACGCTTATGATCCTGGGTAACGTTTGCACGCGCAGCTGTGGGTTTTGTCATATTCAAACGGGTCGCCCGGGTACGCTAGATCGAGACGAACCCGTTCGCGTGGGCAAGGCAGTGGCAATGATGGGGTTGCGTCACATTGTGATCACCAGTGTCAATCGAGATGAGCTGGTTGATGGGGGCGCGGAGATCTGGGCGCAGACGATAACCCAGATCCGTCAGCGGGCATCCCAGACAACGATCGAAGTGCTCATCCCAGACTTTTGTGGCGATTGGGATGCCCTCCAGGTCGTGATTGATCAGCGGCCTGACATCATTAATCACAATATGGAGACGGTTCGATCGCTATATTCGGTAGTCCGACCACAGGCCAAGTATGGTCGTTCAATCGAGTTGCTTCGCCGCTGCAAGCAACAGGGGCTGGTGGTCAAGACCGGGATTATGGTGGGGATTGG
>CAUZOD010000412.1:0-2674 GCA_963581115.1 Phycisphaerae bacterium
GTAGATCATGATGTGCCACTGTGGGTAGTGATGGGGTATGCGGGGATCGCAATACCAAGGAGCAAATCGATGTTAGGCATGCTTGCCCAGCAACGGCAGAATCCGATTGAGAATCTCTTTGAGACCATCACCAACATCTTCTCTCGCGGAGATGCGCTGGCTCATCCAGATGCGATTATTGAGCACTTGCAAGCTCTGTCGATCGTCTGGGCCACGATATTTGTGATAGTGGGCCTTCTCTGCTTGCTGAATGGGTATAAGTTCTATCGAACGGCGGTAGTCGGGATTGCCCTGCTGCTGGGGATGTTTGCAGGCTATTACCTAGGCCGGAAGATTGGCGCTCCCTACGTGATTGCTGCCTGCCTTGGAGCCCTGCTGGCCGTGGCAGCATTCCCCATGCTCAAATATGCAGTGGCGGTGTTGGGTGGCTTGACTGGAGCGTTTGTCGGTGCCAACTTGTGGACAGGATTCGCCCACGCACTGAATAAGGTCTCCGGAACCGAGATTCCCCCTGAGACCTTCTGGATTGGCGCCATGGTTGGCCTGCTGATCTGCGGGATGTTGGCATTTATTCTGTTCAAGCTTTCAATCGTCATGTTTACCGCCGTTAGCGGTTCCACACTTGCTGTGCTCGGTGCCATCGCGCTAATGTTAAGTTTTGATCCACTGGCCGATACCATCACCGAACGGTTGACCGCTCACCCACTGGTGATTCCGTTATTGGTATTTGTTCCTGCCATAATTGGCTTGATACTGCAGGAGCGAGGAAGCATGAAGAACGGAGTTAGCCTGAACGCCGAAGGCGAAACCAGCAGCTAGGACTCTGGTCCACCTCTCGCCTGTCTTTGCGGTACGTCACAAGAAGGCTCGAAGAATCCTCAAGAGACCAACTCCGGGTACAGTGGCTGTGAGAGAATGTGGCCATGCCAAGCGGTGCATCTGGATTGACCGGAGGCTAATGAGGCCCGATCCTGTTCCGGATATACTTGGGGTCTGAGCTGTGGCCATCCGTATCACTACCTGGAACGTCAACGGATTACGGGCAGCGATCCGCAAGGGTTTTACTACTCATCTGGCGGCCATTGACCCGGACGTGCTGCTTCTGCAGGAGATTCGCACCACACCTGAGCAACTGCCGGAACCTTGGGCGGATCCACCTGGATGGTTTGTCAGTTGGCATCCGGCCCAGCGCAAGGGCTACGCGGGGACCGCCCTTTGGACACGGAGGCCACATCGGATCATGGGGCGGGGATTGGACAAGGATGATCCGGATTTGGAAGGGCGATTGCTTCGTGCACGGGTCGATGGGGTCCAGGTTGCCAGTATCTATCTGCCTTCGGGTTCAATGAGTGATCAGCGTCAAGCAGCCAAGGAGCAGTGGATGGACCGATTTCTCCCATGGGCGGCGCAGATGCAGCGAACTCGGACCCCTGCGATTTTGGGTGGCGATCTGAATATTGCCCACACGGCCCGTGACATCTTTTATGCCAAGTCAAATGAAAAGACTTCGGGGTTCCTGCCGCACGAGCGCCATTGGTTCGATCGATTGCTGGATTCTGGTTGGTCCGATCTCGTGCGGAACTACTTTGGCGACATCGACGGCCCATACTCCTGGTGGTCTAATCGCGGGCAGGCGCGGCAATTGGATCATGGTTGGCGCATCGATTACCTCTTGGCCAACCATCCTGCAGTACGCCATTTTTGCAACGCGACCGTGGGGCGTCAGGCAGGTCTCGATTGCAGCGATCATGCTCCGGTGACCGTGGAACTGGATCTCTAGAGCCCACTTAACCTAGCGGGAGCCCCCGGAAGCGACTTCCGCAAAAAGTATTTGGCGCGTGGGATCATGATCAGTCGAATAGAGCCGAGACGCTTGAAAGTTGCGAGGGATGGGTGATGACGGCCATGACCTTGAAGTCGGGTCGGCGCTCGCCACTGGTGTATCCACCTACGCCAGGCTGAGCCTTGGTCACACGTAGGTGGCTGGTTTCGCTGACACCAAGGCGACTAAGGTCAATGGCTACGGCACCGATGCGCTGGCCGAGTCTGAGGACGGTCCAGGGCGTGGTGTCCACGGTTTCAGCTGGGGAGATCGACAGAGGCTCGGCTCCCGGCAAGGGGTTATTGTTTTCATCTACGGCCATGAAGGTTAACCAACTGTTGCCGCCTCCAGATCCACGCTCGAAGTAGAGCAATTCGCCGAAGTCATCGGGGCTGGTGTCGTTGTCCTTTAACGGCAGGTCGAACTCCATCACGAACTCCCAGGACTTATTCGTGCTGGTATCGACGTAGTTATTGAGGTTCTGATTCTCCAGTACCGCCAGAATATGGGCAGGCATGCCGGCGATATCTGCCGCCGATGGTTTCTTGCCACCTTGGCCGTCAACATCCTTGAGTTGCAACGCGCTATTATATCCAATCGTGCAGTTGGAACCGCCGTGGGCGGAGAACTTATTCCCCGCACCGCTGTAGGAAAAGTGGCTGATCCCCACTGGGCGGTAAAAGGTGTTGAACACCGAGCCATCCGCCATTTCCACTGATTCGATCAGGGCGTTACCCTGCTGATCACCTTGTGTGGCCGGGCCGGTCATGTGGAATGCAGCGGGGCTACCAATGGGATATTGCCAGGAATGGTTGTAATTTTGGCCATCGGCCTGCATGGACACTGCGCCTA
>CAUZOD010000413.1:0-2672 GCA_963581115.1 Phycisphaerae bacterium
TGGCTTCGGGCCCATTCGGCGCGGCGTTCTGGCGAGGGTTCTTCAACGGGCCAGATATCACTGATCATCAGCTCGACCGCATCAAATCCGGTATCCGCGGCGAAGTCCAGGAATTGCTCCAACGTGTCACCCGGTGTCCGGTAATGAATCAGTCCAAATTGCATTGATCTGCCAATGTTTGGTTTCAAGTGTCCAACTGCGCAAGGTATTCCCTTAGTGTCTTCAGTTCTCGTGGCAGGTGAGTTGATGCAGGTTCCCAGTCGATCCACTCGCCACTGAGGTATCCATCGTATCCACCGTTCTTGAGAATCTGAAGAATCTGGCGGTGATCAAAGTCTCCACGACCCAATGCCATGAATTGAAAGTGATCCAACGTATTCAGCGCGTCATGAACATGAACGTATTGGATCCATGGTTGCAGCAATTCGTACGATTGTTCGAAGGTGCTTCCACTATTGCGGACAGGATGAACCGCATCCCAGTTGACCGCGATGGCCGGATGATCAACCCGTTGCATCACGTTGGCCACGTGGACCGGATCGGTCCAGTCGTCATGGGTTTCCATACAAACCGCCACGCCCCGTTCAGCGGCATGTTGGGCCAGATCGCTGAAGGCATTGGACACCAGTTCGATGGCTTGGGTTCGATCGATGTCTTTACCGCATTTTCCGCCGAAGACTCGCAGCCGCGAACAGCCGATATCTGCAGCCAGATCGATCCGTTGCCTCGCCTGTTCGACCTGGTGATTGCTGTCGCGGGGGTCCGCGAATTCGCAGGATGTGGCCAGGCATGCGATTTCAATGCCCGCGGCAGCACACCGCTGTCCAATTTTCTGTCTTGCTATCGAGTTGGCCTGTACTTCGATGCCGTGTGCGTGCTCGCTGTCGGTACGGGGTTCGATGCCCTCGTATCCATAATTCGTAGCGGTTTGGAGCATCTCGTCAAGGCTCTGCTGCGGGGTTGAGAAACTCATGAAAGAAAATTTCATAGCGGTGTTACCTCAACGGGGTGTCCGGATTCACTCGAACGGTAGATGGCATCAGTGATCTGCATGATAATCATAGCCTGGTCCAGAGTTGTTTGGGGCGGGCGATTTTCGCGCAGGGCGGCAACAAAATTGTCAACAACCAGGTCCGTGGTATTGGATTCATCCGGTTCATCAACCACCACTTTTGTGAACCAGCCGGAGTTTGTATCTGTGAGGTCAAGGGTGGCGGCTGGCCGATCCGGATGCCCGGTCATGCGCAGACGCAGAGAGCCAAGTTCGCCGGTGATCTGCCACGCCAGATCGGTGGCCATGGGCAGAAATTCACCCCGTTCAATCTGGATAATCTCTCCGCCATCGCATAGGACGGTGGCGGCGGCATGGGTTTCAGCGTCGGAATCGGGTGCAATTCGTGCGGTCAGGTGATCCGGACAAGGCCAGGTTTGGCCCAACACATGCCTTGGGCGAAGTTTCCAACCAGTGATCGACATTAGGTAGTCCAGATCGTAACTGCCCCAGTTAACAAGAATCCCACCGCCATTGAGCTTGTGATTGAGCCGCCAGGCGGGAGGTGGATGGTCAGGGACTTGTTGGGCCGATTCCAGTCCACGGCAGCGGACGATGCGGATTTGGCCGAGTTCGCCGCTGGCAACGATCTGTTGAGCGGCCACAGCGGATTCAATCAGGCTGAAGCGGGCCGAGCAGACACCCACGGTTCGATCCGCCTGGGCACGGCGCATTTTCTGACAGTCGGTGAGAGTGGCTGCGACTGGCTTTTCCAAAAGCACGTGCTTGCCGGCAGTCAGTGCTGCAACGGCCAGGTCGCTGCGCACCCCGGCAGGCAGTGCCAGGATGATTGCGTCGATGCCGGCTTGGTCGAGCAAATCTTTTGCGTCGGTTTTGGCGTGCTTGACCCCATGCTCAGCCGCCAATTTCTGGGCTGCCTCCGGGGCTAGGTCAGCGACCGCGACCAGTTCGGCGTTGTCACATCGGCCGATTGCAGCGGCATGATGCTGCCCGATCGTTCCACACCCCACCAATCCAATTCGTATGGGATCATGCACCAGGCGGTACTCCTGAAAGAACAGATTGATCTAGTCGCATGATATCCATGGCGACGGAACTGTGTGGCGCACGTGAAATTACCCCGTTCGGTAGCGGGCAGACATGACATGATTGGCCAGATCGGAGGTTCTTCAACCGGTAGCGAGCCGACGCAGCTGTTCGCGTTGCATCGCGGTATGGATCTTTTGCAGGCCTTGGGGAAGGTTGCCGCTGGGGCCGTGGTTGTCTATGCAGTAGAACCCGTACCGGACCTTTCCGGTACGCAGCGCTTTGATGCTTTGGACACAGACGCGTCCCTTGTACCGTTTGCCTTCATGCCGCAGCACGGCGTTGATCACGTTGCCAATACCATAGGCACCATCTGCGGCGACTGCGAAGCCGGTGAGGCTGACATCCATCAGTTTACACCGTTGTTCAGTGGCAATGTCCGCCTCTAGGTTGCCTAGCGCCGTCGATACCCGGAAACAGTGGCGACTTTCCGCGGGAACCGGTTTGCCGGTTATGGATACGCCAATGATAGGGCCTGCGGCTGCTTCCGGGTTCGGGGAGACCATTTCGATACGAGCGGTCTGTTGCAGGAATTCTTGCGCGATCTCGTAGTAGACTGCAATTTTTTCTTTAG
>CAUZOD010000414.1:0-2667 GCA_963581115.1 Phycisphaerae bacterium
AAACGGAAGTTATGAATCATGGCACCCGCCCGAGGAATGGTGGGTGGAACCGCACCAGAATGACTTGCGACGGTCATATTTGGAGCGCTGGTTTTGATCGTTTGTACTCGCCAGCGCATGTTGGCCTGTAACTCGTCGTGCCAGAACCGCATCCAGTCCAACCAATCGGCGTAAGTGCCACCCAGCACCGGAGGTTGCACCTGCTCGAACTCGGTGTAGGCGCGCCCCCAGCTGTCGTTGAAGGTGTCGATGGTGCCGTAGCGGTTTTGCAACCAGTTGCGGAATGCCTGTCGGGACCCTTCACAGTAACAGTATAACTTGTCGCCGGCGTTGCCCCACATGTTGTTGCACCAGGCGGGTTCGTTGTGCGGTTCATTCCAGGCATCAATCCCGAAGAGATTTTCCCGATCAACAAATTCGGTGACAACTTGATGGGTGTACTGTTCAGCAACCTGCTTGACCACGGTGTGGTGAAAGCAAAGACCCGGATGTCCTCCCGAAGGTGTTGCCTCCTGGGCTCCCAATTCAACGGCATGACCGTTGGCGTTGACGTAGCGGGATTCGGGATGGGCTGTCTCTAGCCAGTAGGGGGCTGATTCCAGATTCAACTGAATCATCACCGAGAGGCCAATCTCGCTGCAGATATCGAAAATTTCGTGAACTTCGTCGAAGAGGAATTCACCAGGTCTGCGATTGTGCCAGTTCCAGAGGAGACGAAGGTAGACCAGGTCGAAGCCGAGTTCGTTTTTGATTTTGTTCAGATGTAGGCGATGTTCATTGCGAGGCGGATTGGGTGGTCGCCAGTAGTTGGTGCCATAGTGAAACATGGAGATTGATCGATCTGATGATTGCAGGGTGAAATGAACAGGCGTCTCATCGGTACTTGTAAAATAATGAATTCAAGCAGCTAGTCAATGACCACAGACGCTCAAAATCACGCCGGGTAACAGGAAGGTTTGATCTACCGGATGACTGGTGAGAAGATCCTTTCAGAGTCTTTGGCGATCGGGTAGCATGGTTGATCTTGAAGGAGCGATTGCATGGATTTCAAAGGGGGAAAAGTAACTCAGGTCACAATCTAAGGCAAGGATTTTCGATGAAATCACATCCACGTAATAAAAACGTGACGCGGCGCGGGATGGTGGGGCGATCCCTGGCCTCGGCGGCCATCATGACATTGCCTGTAGTCGGTGCCCTTGGTCGAGAACCAAGGGATCTGGACAAGGCAGTTCAACTGGTGAAAGCCAGAAAAAAATTGGCACATCAACCTCGTCCAATCATCCTCGATGACGATGGTGATATTGTCTATGACGACCAGACTCTAGATGGTCGTGAAGCCTTTCTTGCGTTACGAATGCACGGTGCGCGAGCAGCGAAGATCAAGAGTGTGGCCTGGTGCATCATGTGGGCCATTGCGGTGAAAGGTAAAAATCCAAAGCGTTACTGGCAGATGCAGTTAGAGGAGACCCTTTTTCAGGACAATCTTCCTGATCCAACCCACGCTGTCGCTGAGTTTGGGCGTGCCAACAATATGGAAATTTTCGGATCCCTGCGCATGAACGACTGTCATGACGCATTTGGGATGCCCTTTAACAAGCTGGTGTATCCGCTGAAGGTTGAACATCCGGAGATGCTGATTGGAACCGAGCAGCAGCGCGGAGCTCCAGAAGACGGCCTTGGTGCTGCGATGTGGTCAGGACTCGATTACGCATTTGAACAGGTTCGTGAAGATCGCTTGCGGTGGATTGAACGTACGGTCATGCGTTACGACCTGGATGGTGTGGACATGAATTTCTTTCGCATGCCCTGGGTATTTCGACAGGGCGAAGAAGAGAAGAACATGCCCTTGATGACGCAATTCATTCGACAGGCCCGCCTCAGGGTGGATGCGGCGGCTCGTCATCATGGCCGTCCGATTTTGTTGGGTGCCCGTGTACCCGGTACTATCGAGACGTGCCGGCGCATCGGCTTCGACATCGAAACCTGGCTTAAGGAAGGACTGATTGACCGCCTGTTGACCGGAGGTGGTTACGTCTGTTATTCGACTCCCGCTGAGGAGTTAGTGGCTTTGGGACATCGCTACGATGTGCCCGTGTATCCCTGCATCAATTGTCCGGCCAATTTTGTACTGGGAGCGGACAGCTTGCGCGGCGCGGCGTCCAACTTCTGGTGGGCGGGGGCTGATGGTCTTTATCTGTGGAACTTTCATTACATTCCAGGCATTCCCAAGGAAGGTCAGAGTCGTCCGACGATCGACTCCTATGTGCAGCATCTGCCCGAGATCGCTGATCCTCAGCGGCTCAAGTATCTGGATAAGACTTTTGTCGTCAACCAACGAGTGTGGGAACAGTATCAGCGTGCTAGTGCTATGCCACCGTTGCCGCTGGATCTGACAACCAACCCGGGAGGGGCGACCATCCCGTTGCGCATTGGTGATGATGTGGCGGCTGCCCACCGTATGGGCCGTTTGCGTGATGCCACATTGCGTATCCAGGCCAGCGGGAGTGTCGTCAACGATGTGCTTGCTGTGGCGATCAATGGCTTGCCGATGCAAAAGGTCGCAGCACAGGCTGACGGCTGGCTTGAAATGCCTCTGAAACCAAAAACGGTCAGGCAGGGAGTCAACCAGCTCAAACTGGGGATCGCCCGACGAAGTGAATCAGCGGT
>CAUZOD010000415.1:0-2662 GCA_963581115.1 Phycisphaerae bacterium
ATCTGTATTTTGGAGCAGTGTCCCCTTGGTCCAGTCTAGGTCAATGCGGGCCAAATCAAATGCCTCAGTCAACCGGTAGCTGTGGCGGAGCGGTTGCAGGCCCAGGGACGGCGGATGCAGGTAGACCTGTTGCCCGCGGTGGCTCCAGCTCTTGATCGTCAGTCCATGCTCGGCGCTCATGATCGTGTGCCAATCCGGGTTGGGCAGCTGCCAGAGATCTCGCTCCACGTACACCTGTTCACCCTTGCAGGCAGCACCAAGTACGTATTGGCGTTCTTGTCCACCGTCCCGGAGGACGCAGCGACATTCGAGTGGGAATCGCGCATGATTGACAGTCCAGGGTGCTGGCTGTGACATGGTTGCGGCCGACTTCTTGGTTATATCGATGCTGAAGTGACAGAAGGAACGCTGGAAGTCGCAGACTTTCATCTTGTCTAAAGTCCTAGGTGGGGTGGTGCAATCGCACAGTAGCCACAGAGCACCCCTGTTGTACGGGTTGGGAAGCATGTTCAACAGTGCGTGCAGCGGATTCAGATCTTCAGTGTCCTGCCGGTTGGAGCCAGACGTATCGCCCCCTTTCCGACTCCAGAGGTATGGTCAATTGCCCATCGGTCGTCATGGTGATGGGTTCGCCGGAGAGGACATCGACCACATCGAGATTCTTGTCCGCCAAGTCAAGCTGATCGAGATTGAACCGGACGTTCACCGTCTGGGCGTCTCGCCGCAGGTTGGAGACAAAGGCCAGGACACCGTTACTCGGGTGCTTGAACAGGGTGGCATAGCATTTATCGGGGTGGACCTGTACGTAATCAGCATTGTCCCAGTAGAAGAGTTTCTGGGCTTCCTTGATTCCGAACCGGTCACGCACTTTCCAAAGGGTGGACATGATGTCGAAATAGGCAGTGTCCTGGACCCGGACCCGGACCGGGATGTCATGCAGCAGAGATGTTGCCGCCACCTGACTATTGGATTTGTCCTTGCCGATCAGGCGGTAGGGCAGTGTTTCGCAGGCAATACCGATCTGTGCACCGGTGAACGCGGTTTGGAACATGTCCAGCGTCAATTCGTCGGCGACGTAATCGACGCCTTTGCCGCGCAGGTGGAACCATTGCTCGCCGGTCCAGAGCATGTCGCCGTAGGCCAGGCCTCCGGGGTTGTAATACCAGGAGTGGATGTCGATGACGCCTTCTGGCCGGCGCTGCTTGACCACTGTATAGATTCTTCGGAGAAATTTACGGCCGGAAAACACCGAGTAGGTCGGATGGATTGGACCTTTGGCGTCGCCGGTGCCGCGGTCGGTCTGGTCGAAGGGCACGGCGCCCGTGATGTGCACCGCGCCATGCCGGGCATGGTAGCCGCAGCCATGGGCCAGATTCTTGCACGACTTCATGTGTACCGCCGTGCCGTCGAGATAGACCCCATCGTCGCCGTACTCATCGAGTCGTCGGGCGAAGTTGTAGACGATCGCGTCCTGTACGGCCAGGCTCTTGGGGCAGAAACCGACTGTGCCCTGGTAGGGTTTGATGGGTTGGTTCACCATGTGATAGCCATTTAGATCGAACTCGGGTACGTCGGTGGGCATCCGCTCGTGGATGAGATACGAGTAGATTTTCAGGTCGTGGGCGTGCGCGGCATTGATCAATCGGCGCAATCGGCTGGAGTACCGCTTCTCAAACGGCAGGGGCCAAGGCCAGTTGTCGGTTGCATTGATCCAAAGATGGCGGATTCCAGCCTGACGGTAGAACTGGAGCGCAGGCATGCGGCCGGGGCCACCCTCCATGAGATTCAGTTCATCGACGCGGAGGCTGAAGATTCGGTCCTTCTTGGTGTGGTTGAGGCTGATCCACCGATCCGGCAGATTCAGATCGGGGTTAGTCATGTCGTCGGTATAGGGGTCGCTGCGGATGATCCGAAGGTCCCAGGCGTCTCGTAGTAGCGGTTTGACGGGCGTGGCCAGAAGGGCGAACTGGTAGCGCAGCGTCTGGCCCGCGATCAGCTTCGTGGGCACGTTGATCAGGTGGGCCCGGAAGTAGGTCGTCTTGCCGCGGGGTAGAACCTCCAACGCTCGCTCGGGGTCGGCGTAGCGCCAATCCTCATTGGACTCGGCTTGCCAGGTCAGGCCCCGTTCCTGGTCACCGAGCCAGACGCTGGGGCTGAAGCGAAATGACAGGTCCTTATCCACAGCGCCCATGTGCAGCTTGCTCATGGGGATGTAGGGATCGGTCTGCTGGGTGTACACGTTGCTGCCGAAACAGAGCTTTGCAAAGCGGGTTTGCAGTGGGATCTCAACGGTCAATCGTTCCAGGGTCATGTCGCGGCGCGCTTCGAACTGGCAATCGAAGATCGCGTAACCGTCGTACTCGATACTGGTGTTGATCTTGAGCGTGGCACGATCATTACGGCCAATCTGCTCCAGCGATGCCACGGTTTTGGAAGCCTCTTTGAGTTTCACGCTTGCTTCCGACCACGCCAGTTTCTGGCCGTCGGCCTTTCCGGTCAAAGTGATCGGTGCTGCCAGGACCTGTTTGTTCTTGGTCACAATCTGCTGGGGGAACAGGTTGGATCCGAAGACATAGCGGCGTCCCCAGACACCCACCTCCACCGAGTCTTGGCCCCGAATCGTTTCCAGCGGTGTCCATGGTGGCAGTACGCCGTCGTAGTA
>CAUZOD010000416.1:0-2660 GCA_963581115.1 Phycisphaerae bacterium
ATCGGGATGGCCGTCGATGCGAACGTGCTGATCTTCGAGCGCATTCGCGAGGAACTGGAGCGGAAATCAGATCTGCAAATGGCTGTCCGAGTGGGATATGAGAAGGCATTTTCGACCATCCTGGATGCCAACTTGACCACGCTGATCGTCTGTCTGGTACTTGGCTATACGGCATCCGCCGAAGTCAAGGGTTTTGCGGTCGTGCTGGGTATCGGCATTCTTGCAACGTTATTTACGTCGTTGTTCTGTTCTCGCGTGATCATTGAGTTCTTCATGGATAAGATGGGTATCAAGAATCTTAACATGCTCCCGATGCAAATTGGAGCGATTGGACGGCTCCTGTCACCACGGGTCAACTGGATCGGAAAGCGCCATATATTTCTCGGGCTCAGCGCTATCTTGGTAATTGCTGGTGCTCTGTCCATCTATACCCGTGGGAAAAACATGCTCGACATCGAGTTTCGTGCAGGCACCGCGGTGAGTTTTAACCTTAAGGAGGATGCAACTCTACCTATCCAGCAAGTGCGCCAGCGGCTGGAAGCGTTCGGCCAACTTGGCAAACAGATGCAGCAATCCGACTTTGATCCAGACATACTGACCCCCGACGCCCGGTTGGTACACGAAAAGTTGGCGCCAATCGTTGCAGAAGCGCAGCGTCGTTACGAAGATGACCTGGCCGACTATGAGACAGATCTGGCGGAGAAACGCGTGTTGGGAGCGAAGCCAGAACTGGCGGACTTCTCACTGCTGGGCGAGAGACAAGTCGATGTGGTGACCGAGGGCGAAAGCGTTCGAGGCGTGGCTAGTGCGTTTAGGATCTCAACCCTCATCACCGATTCTCAGGCGGTGAGTGCCGTGGTCAAATCAGCATTTGACGACGTACTTGACACCCCCCGCCCTATTGACTTTGCCGCGAGGCAGGTTGATCGCATCGATGCAGCGCCGGTCTATCGGATCAAGAACAAGAGCCTCGGCGAGAACATCGATCGGTTGTTGCACAGCGATGATGTGGCAGATTATCTAGGTGGCGTGGCGATCGTCGTTGATGCCATGGCACCTTCGACCACGGTTGCGGATCTAAAGCAGCGCATCAAGCGGATACGTATGCAGCCGGCTTATGAAGATCTGGGGATGCGGCGTTTCAAGGTGATTGGCTTGGATCCATCGCCCGAAGCCGGCGATGGTGGCCAGACGCTCTACCACTCAGCGGTGGTCATTGTCAGTGACACAACAACAAATTACCTTGAAGATCCCGAGGCGTTTGACGAGATTGGCGGGCTAGCACAGACAGAATGGAGATTGGTCGTTGATGCATTGCGGCGTGACACATCACTGGCCAGTGTGAATAATTTTTCTCCCGCGGTATCCGGTACGATGACGGAGGATGCGATTGCAGCTCTGTCATTATCGCTTCTGGCGGTGATCGCGTATATCTGGTTTCGTTTCGGCAGTTTCCATTACGGATTAGCTGCAATTCTCGCCTTGGTGCACGATGTGGTGATCACGCTCGGACTTGTGGCAGTTTGCGGATGGCTGTTTCGATTTGCATGGGCAGAGGCATTGCTTCTGGAACCGTTTAAAATAAATCTGCCCATGGTTGCAGCATTACTGACAATTGTGGGTTACTCGCTCAACGATACGATTGTCATCTTCGATCGTATTCGTGAAAACCGTGGTCGGATGGCGAGGGCGACCTCAGGCATCATCAATGATTCGATCAATCAGACGATCAGCCGCACCGTGCTGACCAGTGGTACGACCCTTTTGGCGTTGCTGATACTCTATATATCCGGGGGGTCGGGGGTACATGGTTTTGCTTTTGCCATGCTGATCGGTGTACTGGTTGGCACCTATTCGTCGGTGGCGATTGCAGCTCCGCTGTTGTTGCTGTTTGGTCGCAATTGGACTGAGACGAGCGACATCTCACAAAGTGGCCGTGATTATGACAGTCGGACTGCGGCCATGGCGGCTAAGTAACCGGTCAAGTCCCGTTGGGGCTTTTTGTGGACGGCACATACACGTCGAATCGGTGACCCTTGGCCTTGTGCACCGCCGCGGTGCGGTGTTCGACCAGCGGTGGTGCGTGCAAGGGGCGCTTGACCACCACACGGCGTCTGGCCGCTTGAACCGCGGCCTCCCAGAGTACTTGGCTGTCCGGATCAATCCCGGCAATGTGGCGCAGAATCTGGATGTGTTTGGGCGAGGCGCCACCTCCTTTGCGGGTCGGGAACATCGGGTCAAGGCAAATGACGTCGGGTTTGGTCAGTTGGGAGCCTGGCCGGGCAATTTTCTCTAGGAGTTTGATACTGTCGGCATGACATAGAGTCATCTTTTTTGCCGTTTTTGGGTGTTGCTGTGCCGCTTGACGTAATCCATCAGCCAGCAAAAGGGCTATGACCGGCGATCGCTCTACCGCCATGACCGTGCAGCCAAGAGATGCCAGTAGCCAAGCATCTTCGCCGAACCCCGCAGTGGCATCCAAGATTTCAGGCCGCCACGGATCACCCTTCTTCAGGCCAGCCGCACGGGCGAGAGGTTGGCGCAGGCTTCGCCCATGCCCGGAAACCGTGTCGATCTGAGTCAGGTCGACACGCGTTGGGTTGAAACGATTGGGCCCATGCCATCGCAATTCAATTCGATGCGACATCAATACCAGCAGG
>CAUZOD010000417.1:0-2659 GCA_963581115.1 Phycisphaerae bacterium
GCTGGTAATCTGGTTCTTTTTCTTCCGCGGGTAAGCCATGCTTGCTTGGCGAACCATGGGTCGAGCGGCGTCCTTGAGATTGGGATGACGAGTATTCCCGGTTAACCTATGCTGGATGAGCAGGCAGAACCTCTGGGCACCATGGCGGATTTCATACCTGCAGCAACTGGCGGATGAACCTGGAAAGTGTTTTCTTTGTGAAGCGTCCCGTGCCGATGCGAGCGATCACCAACATGCTTCAAATCTGGTGCTGCTGTGTGATGAGCGGGGAGTGCTCCTGCTGAATCGATACCCGTATACCAATGGTCACCTGCTGGTGGCGCCGCTGGATCATCGTGGCAACCTAAGTGACATGAATGCGGCTCAGCGGGCGAATCTAATGGAATTAGCGGAACTGGGGTCCCGGGCGCTCTGCCTGACGATCAATCCGCAGGGCATTAATCTGGGGATGAACTTGGGCCGTTGTGCCGGAGCTGGCGTGCCAGGTCACGCGCACATGCATATTGTTCCACGATGGCATGGGGACGTGAACTTCATGGAAGTGGTGGGGGGTGTGCGGGTGATTCCACAGGCACTGGAGCAGAGCTACTGCACATTGCGCGAAGCGATCAAGCAGCTGGCTGTGGCTTGAGGTTCAGTTCGATGCCGATTTCATGCCCATCGGATCTTTCCACACAGCGCACTACGCTACCCTTGAGATCAAAGCCCTCGTCCGGCCTGTGGGGGGGCAGGATTACTGAGATACGGGATCCAACCTCAAGTGGATGTTCGCTCATGGCTCCGATGCCATGCCGAGAAAGATTCTGTAGGCTCAGGGGGCAGAGTCGTCGACGCAGTTCGAGCTCGTCATCCCAGCAGACCAAGGCGGTCACCTGTGACAGTACCGCATGTCGCTGCGAGCGTCGCCGGTCTATGGCCCGATTATCGGGCTGTGCAATAGTGGCCTCGGACAGGTGCAAAGCGGATTGGGACATGGACAGTTGGCTCCCAAGGATCGACTCAGATCCGACCATTAGCGTCGGCGACATAACCGACAAGGTTTACTCAGATTGACATGGGAATCGAAAAATAATGCCGGTCGGGTGTGTCTAGTCGGCGCTGGCCCCGGTGACCCTAGACTGATCACCATCGCGGGTCTTGAGCGGTTGCAGCAGGCTGATGTCGTTGTCGTAGACGCACTGGTCTGGCGCAGGCTCCTGGATCATGTTCCCGCCTATGCCCAGGTGATCGATGTAGGCAAACGAGCTGGCCAGCACACGATGAATCAGCAGCAGATCAATGAAGTGCTGCTTGAGCAAGCCCTGGCCGACCGGATGGTGGTCCGCCTCAAGGGTGGTGACCCATACCTCTTTGGACGGGGGGCCGAAGAGGCCAGCTACCTTGCCAGGCACGGGATCTGTGTTGAAGTGATCCCGGGCGTCACTGCCGGAATCGCGGCTCCAGCAACAGCAGGAATCGCTGTGACGCATCGCCATATGGCAAGCTCTGTGATATTCGTCACCGGCCACGAGGATCCCACTAAATCGACATCTTTGGTCTGCTATAACTCGCTGGCAAAGTTAGTTGAAGTGGGAGGCACCGCGTGTTTCTACATGGCCATGGCTCGATTGGAATCGGTCTGTGCGGCGCTGGTTGGCGGAGGGTTGAACGATCAGACACCGGCGGCGGTGATCCAATGGGGCACCTTACCCCAGCAGCGCCATGTTTGCGGGACGCTGGCAACGATTGGTGATCTGGTCCAATGCACGGGTCTGGGTGCTCCGGCGATCGTCGTGATCGGCGCGGTCGCTGGGATTGAAGACCCTGGACTATCTTTTTTCAGTTCACGCCCATTGTTTGGACGGTGCATTATCAACACCCGCAGTCGTCAACAGGTCTCGGTGCTGACACAAAATCTTGAGACCTTGGGCGCAGTGGTACTCGAAGCCCCAACGCTTGAAATAGTTCGCCCCGTAGATGACGCGGTAATCGATAAGGCTCTTTCGATGATCGAAACGGTAGACTGGCTGATCCTGACTTCAGTCAACGGAGTCGCAGCACTCGCCGAACGTGTGGATGCAGGCGGGGCCGACGCCCGGAGCTTTGCCAAAGTCAAGATCGCCGCGATCGGCAGCGCTACTGCCAAAGCATTGCGACAGCAGTTGGGGCTACGGGCTGACCTGGTGCCCCGTGAATTCGAGGCCGAGGCACTGGCCCAGCAGATGATCGTAGAGCACGCAATGGCTGGTTGCCGTGTCCTGCTGCTACGAGCCGACATTGCTCGGCCTGTCTTGGCGGATCGCCTAACCGCCGCCGGAGCCAAAGTCTCAGATCTGGCCATTTACTGCACACAACCATCCCCTGGGCTTCCGGAACCCGTACTTGAAGCTTTGCGGAAGCGTACGGTGGACTGGGTAACTTTCACCAGTTCCTCCACGGTCACCAACCTGATCGGGCTCCTGGGGGAAGACCACAAGCTCCTTCACCACACCAAGCTTGCGTGCATTGGGCCGATCACAAGCCAGTCAGCCCGCGATCACGGATTGCAGATTACCGTTGAAGCCCAGCAGCATACGATCGATGGACTAGTTGAGGCGATCGCTGCCTGGCATGGATCTGGTTAGACTGATGAATTCACTTCAAGATCCGGCATTTAGAATCTTGAAGCAGTCCGCAAGTC
>CAUZOD010000418.1:0-2635 GCA_963581115.1 Phycisphaerae bacterium
CCGGAGGCCATGCGACCATAGACGACATCGTGACGGGCTTGGACAAGGCAGGCCAGTACATTGAGCAGATCAGTGCTGCGTTGGATTTCGGTTGTGGCTGCGGCCGAACGCTCTTGGCAGCTCAGGTATGCTGGCCCCAACTTCAGCTCTATGGTTCCGACGTAGATACCGAGGCAATCTCCTGGTGCCACGATCATCTGCCAGAAATACGGTTTACGTCAAACGATGCACTACCCCCACTGAAGTACCCGGATGCCAGTTTTGACTTGGTATGGGCGGTCTCGGTATTTACCCACCTGGATGAATCTCGCCAGAATCGCTGGCTGACGGAGTTACAGCGCATCGTTTGTCCTGGTGGGGTGGTACTGGCCAGCATACATGGACCACGAGCCTGGGCCGGTCTTCCGCAGCGCACCCTCAACATCATCCGAAAGAACGGCTTCGTCTTCGCCCATACCCGCGCCGACCGTGGCTTGCACCCCGAGTGGTACCAGACTGCCTGGCACACCCCGCACTACATTACGCGTCACTGGGCGTCGTTTTTTGAGGTATGCGACTTCTTTGCAAGAACGGGCGATTCGATGCAGGACATGGTTGTGCTCAAGAGGCGTTAGCTCGTGCAAATCGTTCTATCACTTCGAACGGGTTGCTTGTGCAGTTAACTTGCTCGTTCTTGGGCCGACAACCACCTTTTGAGGGCTTAACCTAATACTGTCGTCGCTGCCGCGCCGCAGGGATGTTCAGTTTCTTACGGTACTTGGCAACGGTACGGCGTGCGATTTCGATACCGTGTTCCTTCAGTTTTTCAACCAAGGCATCATCGCTGAGTGGATGGGACTTCTCCTCATGCTCGATGATCTGCTCCAGTGTCGCCTGGACAGCTGTCCAACTCATTGAATCACCTGACTCAGTCTCCGTCCCACCAGAAAAGAAGCTCCGCAGCGGGAAAATCCCTCGAGGGGTTTGAACGTATTTCTCGCTTACGGCCCGGCTCACCGTGGCCACGTGGATACCTAACTGGTCTGCAACAAGGGTCATAGGCAATGGACGAAGCGCCTGCGCCCCTTGCTCAAGAAACTGCCTCTGAGCCTCGATTACAACGCCGATTACCCGCAGCAATGTGCCGCTACGTTGGCTAATCGCATCAATCAGCCAGCGTGCTGAACGTAGGTTATTGCCAACAAAATCTCGGGTCTTCTTCTCCACCGACTTGTCTGCCGCCATGTTCAGATAGGTGGGGCTGATGTGCAGCGTCGGTAGCCGCCCATGGGTCAACTGCACGATGTACCTGTCGGAATCCTCCTCGTACTCGATAATCGCGTCAGGACGGATCCTGTGAGGACTGTGATCCGCAAGACTGCGACCGGGATGAGGTTGGAACTTTCGAAGATTGTGAATTGCTTCAGTCACGCGATCGAGGCCCCATCCGGTCGCTTTGGCGATCCGCGGCAGGTGATTGGCTTCGATGTCCTTCAGGTAGTCGCAGACCAACAACCGCTCGTCTTCCAACTGCTCATCTGGGTGCTGCCATACCCGGGCATCGATTTGCAGTAGAAAGCACTCACGCAAATCCCTTGCCGCTAGACCCGGCGGTTCCAGGTTTTGCTGAAGCCGTTGCAAGGTCCGATCCAGATCTTCGGCACCCAGATCAACAGGGGCCTGGCTCAATAGCGTGTCCCGGTCCGTCCGCAAGTACCCATCGGCGTCGATGAATCCGATCAAATATTCTCCGATCTTTTGAATCTTCTGATCGGTCTCGACAAGATGCCACTGTACGATCAGCTGATCGTACAATGAATCAGTACGCGCAGCGGTATTCGCCATGGCATCGCGCTTCTGGTCACGCTCACCGGAACTCCCAGATACACGGTTGCGGGCAGTCCCATACGTGTTGGCATCCCAAGACTCACCATATTGTTCCGATATGTTGGTCAGTCGCTCGAAGTCGGCGGCACGGTCACGATCATCACCAACCACCAACTCCCGCTCTCCTTCACGACTATCACGTTCCTGCTGCTTTCGGTCAGCTTCCAGGACGTCGGAGTCGGCGCCTGGTTCTTGCAGTTCCAGCGTCGGATTCGATGCCAGTTCCTGATCGATGCGTTCCTCCAGTGCTGCCTGCGACATCTGCAGGATTTCCATCGACTGGATCATCCGCGGTGCCAGCTTCATCCGCTGATCGACCCGCATGTGTTGTCCAGTGTCAATGCGCATGAATGGTCACCGTATGAAACTGCCAGCCGTAGAGTTAGCCCCTGTATCTACAGAATCGATGGTTGCACTGCTCAAATCAACTATCCATCGACTGACGGCTCTGGATGGAGTCCGATAGCACAGCTTTAGATGCGACCGCAAGCGTACTGCCAGTCGGTAAACCGCGGGCCAACCGGGTAACCTTGACATTCATTTGGGCCAGTTGCTCGGCCAAGTACAGTGCCGTACCGTCGCCCTCCAAGGTAGGATTGGTCCCTAGAATCACCTCATGGATACCACCGTCATGGACACGACTGAGTAATCCATCAATATTGAGTTCGCCAGGCCCCACCGCATCCAGTGGCGCCAAGCGGCCCATCAGCACATGATACGAACCGTTATAGGCGCCAGTCTGCTCCAAAGCGATCACATCCGACGGCTG
>CAUZOD010000419.1:0-2578 GCA_963581115.1 Phycisphaerae bacterium
AGATGACCGGTCCGCTGGATATTCTTGTTGTTGGCGGCGGGTCGGCCGGAAGACGACACTTCCGCTACCTGACTGAATACGAGCAATGCTGCGCTGTTTGCGATCCAAGTGATGACTGCCGTGTCCTTAAGGAGTTCCCCGGCGCCGAACATTTTTGCGAGTTTGCCAGCGTTAATCTGTCCCGTTTCGACGCAGTGGTTATCTGCACGCCACCGACACTGCACATCCCTCAACTCATTGCAGCCGGACAGGCAGGATGCCACCTGCTGAGCGAAAAGCCGCTGACCGTGCTCAACAATGATGGACTCGAAGAACTTCAACAGGTTGTCGACGATAAAAAACTTGTTGCGGCTGTTGCCTTTCCCTATGGCAACATGCAGGCAATGGATCGCATTGTTGAACTTCACCAGGAAGGTCGGCTGGGCGCAATTCGTTCACTCCATATCCACTACGGCGATAATATTCTCGGGCCACGGCCTGATTTTTTTGAAACGTACTATGGCCACGATGACCAGGGTGGCGGCTGCCTTCAAGACGATATTATGCACTGCCTCTTTGGGCTGGAGTTGCTGCTGGGGCAGGAACTGGCCGTTACATGCCAAAGGCACAAAATAGGCATTAAGAACGTAAGTGCCGATGACACGGCTTTCCTGTGGCTTAGGTATCCGGGTGACGTTGTGGTATCGATCGATTCGACATTGCAGTGTCATTTGCGATACAACGAATGGCTCGTCAATGGCGAAAAGGCGTCGGTCCGCTTTTATGTGGACCAACCTGCTATTCATATCTTTGATCCCCAGACTGAGCAAACCACCATTGAAAAATTTGGAGACACCTGGGATGAGACCTTTCGAGCAAACGATCACAATTTTGTAGACAGCATCCTGGCCGGGTCGAGTGTGCGATGTACGCTTGAGATGGCAATCACCAATCATCGCGCGGTACTGGCCGCACGGAGATCTGCCGACTTGGGCCGTGAGATAACGCTTGCTGAACTGTGACCGCAGGGGACATCGTATCCCTAACGACGGCAACCGCTTCGCCCAACTGAGAATTCAATTGCTGTCCACGCTCGGTACACACTTCATGTGGATCCAGAACATGGGCACATTTGCCACCGCACATGGGAACAGAGCTATGAATCCGCGTTATTCGAACTGACTGGTCCTGCGTCTGTCGCGACCCGCTCTTATCAGGCAAATGAACCTGGTGGCACGGGATTGACATTCTTCGTCCGGGCGGCGCCAGAGCCATCCGAGTTGGAAGACCGGCCGTGGCGAAGAAAAGCTCCCGAAAACTTGTTCGATTTAGAAGCAACCGATCGATATCTGCAGTACCGCGCCGTGGTTCACTCCGACAATGGCGGCCGTTTCCCAACCCTTGGCCGCGTCCGCATCAAGATGAAGTAACACAGGGTCCGAATCGTTGCCCAAACACTGGCAGACCCGCAAGACTTACACGGGTTGTTTCACGGGCAGGTCGTGGCGGAGCAGGATGTCCTGGATCTTGACCATCTTGGCATCACCCATGGGCGCACACGGGGGCGCGGGCCAGCGCGACATGATGCCCAGCAACTCTAGGGCCGCCTTCTGGGCAGCGAGAAAGTCGCTGTCGTTGTAGGTGCCACGCACCTCATAGATCTTGAACAGGTCCATTCCCCATTTTTGCAGCGCATGGGCCTCGTCGATCCGCCCAGCCTGCGCCGCGTCGTAAAGTTTGACGATCAGACTCGGTGCGATCACCGGTAGGGCCGCCACCGCACCGGGGACTCCGAGCAGGAAGCTGGCGGCCAGCGAGGTGTCGTCCTTGCGCACTGATTTCAGAATTGTCTCGATGTCCAAGGGCACAACGGTGCGTACATCTACCACTTCCAGGCCAATCTCATCGTCGAGATCTTCCGCGGCCAAAAGCGACTTGTGTGCCATGTTTGACGAGGTGACTACCCTCACATCGGATCCTTCTCGCCGTACACATGCCTCGCCCAGCGGGACGATCCATTCTCCTTCGGGCACCTCTTCGGTGAGATCGTACAGTGCCTGGTTCCACATGAATACCACTGGGCTGTTGTCTCGCACGGAAGATTTCAGCAGTCCCTTGGCGTCATACACAGTCGCCGGCATCGCCACCTTCAGGCCCGGCATGTGCGAGAACCACGCCTCTGGCTGCATTCATCACGACTGTTAATCCTGTATAAAGCAAGCTAGCGGCTTGAAGCATCGTGCCAAGCTCTGCGGCTAAAAAGAGACTGTTCTCTTGCTGAACTGCGGTAGGACAGACCCCTCAAGCAAGTTGCCAAACCTGTCTGGAATGACAAATGCCTCCTGACACACCACGGCACTCGTGACACCAGCAACGCCAATGACGTTCATCCAACTTCCGCCACCCATGCTTGCCTGATTTTCCGGCAAAGCGAACTGAGCCGCCGTTCAGTTGGCCAAGGGTCAGGGCTTTGTCCGGCACGAACCAATTTCTGGATGAAAAAGTTCCACCTCAAACCCTTCGGCATATGGGACGCCTTCCAACTTCGAAGCGATCTGCCTGTTGATTTGCAATATTCTTTCGTCCAGTCCCTGCCCGC
>CAUZOD010000420.1:0-2573 GCA_963581115.1 Phycisphaerae bacterium
GATCGAATGAAGCGAAGGAAGTTTCCTGGCGCCATGAAGACCGCGGCGAAGAGTCAGTCCTGCACCTGGAGTGGAAGAAGATCGATGCCCGTGAAGACAAGGGCGTCATGGACGTTGAGGTCACCGTCAGGCTTCGGGCAGGCGATCCACTCTCCTACTGGCGCATCAATGTGTTAAACCGTTCAGCCTATGGTACCGGCAAGCGGCACTATCCTCGCTTTACAAAATACGGTATCGAGCGGGTCCGCTTCCCACTGTTAAACCTGGCCCCTATCGAAGACGCCGAGGACAACGTATTTCTCTCACCTGCCTACCGCGGAGAACTCTTCCAAAAGCCATTCCGGGATGGGTACAACACCATTGCTTTCTACCCTCACAACTTCAACATGCAGTTCCAGGCACTCTACAACCAGAAAACCGCAAGTGGTCTGTATCTGGGAACGCAAGATCCTGCGGCCAGTTTCATGGTGTACGAGATCAGGCACCGCGCTTCGCACATCAAGTGGCACCCCGGCCACTTCCCACCAAACATCACCTTTACCGGGGAGGACTTCGACCTTCCCTACGACTGTGTGATCGGAACGTTTGAAGGCGACTGGTACGACGCCTGCCAGATATACCGGCAATGGGCGGTCCAGCAGCCCTGGTGCCACAAGGGAAAACTTTTCATGCGCCAGGACATTCCGACCTGGTTCAAGCACGCCCCCCTGTTTCTCGTTACCCAACTCGGCGATTCGGCCCAAGGCACGCATTCGCTTGACGACAACATCGCTATCGCCGAGAAGCACTGCATGGAATTTCTGTCATGGGCGGGCGTGCGCCTGCCCGTCAATTACTATCAGTTGACCAAGCGTGTGCCGGGTCTATCCGCCTATGACTTGCCGATCAGCATCTACCGGTCACCACGCCCCGGCCGATGGGCCGGGTTCAGTTCCCATGAAACCCACGCCGGCAACTACCCCGACATTCCCATGCTCTCCGGCCTGGCTGCTTCCGTAAAACGCTTGCGGAATGCCGGTGGCATGGTGTGTCCATATGTTCCACTCGAGATCTTCGACCCGGGCCCCACGAACAACGCACCACACGCCGCTGACGCCTACCCGAACATCGTGCGGGGGCTATTCGGCGCAATGCGCCGATGGGGAACCCGTGGATCCGTGCAACCCTGCGTGGTCACGCCATGGTGGCGTCAACGCATGAAGGAAATGTGCGTGCTCATGCTGGAGCGGGAAAACTTCGGTGGCATCTACCTAGACGTACTGCAGGGCTGCCAATTGCCCTGCTACTGGACACCCCATGGCCACACCGCGGCCGGTGGTGACTCCATGACCCGGGGCATGCACGAACTGGTAGAAATCGTCACCGATGCGGTCAAAGCCAAGGATCCCGAGGCCATCACCACCGGCGAGAACTCATCTGAAAATATGATCGACGTAACCGACGGGATCCTGCAGCTGACACTGGACCCCAAGAACACAGCTCCGATCTTCGCCACGGTCTACCAGGACTACATCCTCCGATACGGTCTGGAGATTTCTCAGGACCGGGATGCATTCTTTGTCCAATGCGCCTCGCTGTTCGTCGAAGGGATGCAGGTGGGACGCTTTCGCTTAAGGCCACGTGACAACAGCCTTTCTTTTCAGAACCCCGAACACAGAGAGTTTCTAGATTTCCTTGAGAAAATCGTTGGTTACTACAAGCAGGAGGATGCCAGAAAATTCCTGGTCTACGGACAGTTGCTGCGGCCCTTGACTTTCACGGAACCGGCCCCCATGCCGATGCTGACATACGCATCCGCCAACAAAAAATCTACAAGCCAGTTTCCCGCTCTTATGAGCGGCGTGTTTCGCAGCGAGGATGGCGACCTGGGCGTCTTCGTCGCCAATGCAAGCCAGAAGGATCTAAACTTTTCCGCCAATCTAGAACTGAGCCAATATGGATTTCCAGATGGGGCAATAGCTCAGGTACACCAAATCGATCCCGACGGAACATCTAAACCCCTATCGGGTCAAACCAAAGACGTTCTAATTCTATCTGATACGCTTCCTGCGCGACACATCACCATGTTTTACATTAAACAGGACTCTCAAAGATGATTTTCGAAACATTGAATATTGCCCGTCATACGAGAACATCTGCATCGATGCTTTCACTCATGGCATGGTCGTTACTTCTGTGCACGCTGATTTTTGCGCAGGCGCAAGCCAATGACACCACTGATTTCTTTGAAAATCATCCACAAGAGATCGATGCGGCTGAGCGTGGTGACAGCATCCTGTTCGCCAACCGTCAGATCGGGATCGAATTCAAGCGAACTGCCAACGGATTCCAATTGACCCGGGTTTATGACATCAAGCAAGGCCATGATTTTCTGACCCAGACCAAAACCAATGAGTTCCAAGATCTGTTCCAGATCAGAATGACCCTCGATCCCCACAAGGTTCAGAAAGATGATCGGTGGACGACCAAGTACGGTCATTTCAACATTCTGGACCAGATGGCAGGAGACGATCCGTTCATCATCGGATCGAATGAAGCGAAGGAAGTTTCCTGGCGCCATGAAGACCGCGGCG
>CAUZOD010000421.1:0-2557 GCA_963581115.1 Phycisphaerae bacterium
AAGGAACCACGACGACAGGGGGGAGGGATGCCCTGGGCATTAGGCGTGAACGGGCGAAGCTATGACGGTCATCTGGTAGTCGAAGCGCATTTGCGCAAGAATTTATGGTTCACAATACAAACTTAGACAAGCCGTATCAGGAAACCCTATTATCCTATATTCTCCGCATAAATCCCCATTTTTTGCAAATTTCCGTTCACGGGCAAAATCGGTTAAATACCGTTTTTATCCGTTTTCGGTTGTGGTACAACTGGCTCAAAAAGGGCGATGTCGGCGGCGGCATAGCGATAGACAACCAACAAGCAACGCAATCGTCGCTGGCTCCGGCACAGGCGCAGCAAGCACGTTGCCAAAATTCTGCTGTACCGAAATCAGGTCGGCACCGGTCACCAAGCCGTCGTTATTGGCGTCGCCTGGTAGCGGCGGGGTCCCGATCTTGCCGAAGTTCTGCTGCACTGTAATCAGATCTGCGCCCGTCACCTGGCCATCTCCGTTGGCATCACCTATCAGCGGTTCAGGCCCTGCCTCGCACTCGTCGAGTTCGCCGTTGATGACAATGCAGATGTTGTCGATGCGGTACTCATTGGACCCGCTCTTAGTATCGGAAAAGATCAGTCCGTCAATCTGTGCGGGGCCAACTGACTCTTGCGACGAATCCAGAATCTCTGCTCGGGTGAGCGGGACAAGATTGCCTTCGCCGCATCGAGGGTCGCGGCCGCAGCGGCTTGTTAACTGACCATCATTGGGGTCGGTGTAGGTTGTTGGTTCTTGTTGTGTGACCTCCTCGGTCACGATGGTGCCGTCCGGCTTCATGTATGTCAGCATCACCTTGTCAAAGAATTGAACGCCATCGGTCAACGTCAAGGTAAATTCCAAATGGTTCATGAACTCGATGGGGGCGACATGTTCCGCAAATATAGGCTGGTCGTGATGGGATACATTTAAGTCTGGGTCCAACTCGAATCGGTTGCAACTTGGCGCCCAGGTGTCGAAAAAGGCCCCATTGTGGGTTTGGTAGCTAACGAGTGATACCACATTGTCGTGGGAAGGATCACTCCCTGCGCAATCACTCCTGGCCAACCCAGCGGGGACGGCGTTAAACGTCTGTCCGAAGCCTACACTCCACTTGGTCGTCGGTGGGTGGATGTCCACATCGCCGGTTTCAGCGGCCATCTTCTCGATGTCGTTGGTCAGAGCGAAAGAATTAAAGCCGTCAAAAATGCGCACGTCATACGCGATTCGTAACACGTCACCGACCTCGGCCGGGCGCGGGACGTGAGCTCCGATGCCGCCGTTCGCATTGGGGTCCCAAGTTGCAAACTGTAAGAATCCGTCCCGGGCATATCGGTCGTTGTTGCAAGGGGCCGGGTTGCCGCCAACGCCGGCGCAGTCCCGGTCGCCGCCCCGGCTGCATAACGCGAAGTCGGGACAAGGAATGTTAAGGTCGTTGTGTTGGTTTTGAAAGAACGCCGAGTTGCCGGCTCCGGGGAAGAGATCTTTAATGACTTGCAGTTGCCAATTCGTATCTGGATCGCCGTCCATCGGGTCATGCCACGGATCACTGATGGTATACTGGTTGGGAATCCACCTGCCTGCCAGGCCCTGGTTGGTGGGCGGCCCAGTCAATCCCGGATAGATAAGATTGGCGGCAGAGTCGTCTTCGAAGGTTTCATTGGCCACGACGAGGGCCATCGCCGGTGAGGCCATCAGGACCACCAAGACTGCCAGCACGATACCTTTTGTGTTTGTTGTCATGTTTCTTCCCTTCGATTGGGTCAATGATGTGTGCCCAACCTCAGTCGAGCCAAAGAATGAGGAGCGAGAGGCAAACCTCTCCCTATTATCAGCTAAAAGGATACTTGGTGGGGCGACCCTTGTCAATAGATTTAATGCGGGCCTCGCCTGCTGCTGATCCTGTACCGGCGTGACGGTGGGTGTGGGTGGTAATTTGGGGGGGTGGAGTGTCGGTTGGATTTGGTGAGGCGGGGTGAGTCAAGTGACGCGGCGAGGTAGAGCACACGTGATCCGTCCGGGCTGAACTGAAGGCCGTAGGAATCCACATCTCCACCTGAAGTCAGCTCCGCGTTGAGCTTTATCACGCCAGCATTGACTGATTCAGTGATCATCGCCGTTGATAACAAGGCAAGTATCAGGAGAGGCCATTGGCGCAACAATCCTGCCGCCATACCGCCTTCCTTACGGGCAAAGCCACCAGTAAACCCACCAGTAAACCCACCAACTGCACTGACACAATATTGTGATTCCCGTCCTGTAAACTGCAGCATTGACTCTTTCTCCGAGATCTGTCGTGGTATGCATTATAGGCAGAGTTAAGCAGCTCTACTACATGAAGGTGAGGGGCGAATCGCCTGCGGCTAGAAGCTCAGAGTTGACCGATCAGATCATCCGACAGTTCTCCGATCGCCCGCTGATGCGGCATCATGCCGAACGCTGCAAATAGCTTTAATAGCCGCTCCTGACTCTTGACAGCGATCGAGTGCCAGGTGGTGGGAGCCTCGTATCCATTGGGAGTCTCTTGCACAGATCCCTGCGCCCG
>CAUZOD010000422.1:0-2550 GCA_963581115.1 Phycisphaerae bacterium
TGCAGTTCACGGCACTCCTGGGAGGTGGACGGGGTCTCTACTGTGCCGAGGAAGACGGGCAGGCCAATCGGAAGTATTTCGCCTGGACACCCGATGCCGCGAGTGGAACGCTGGTCTTTTCTATTGCGCATCCTGTGCTGAACTGGGGAGCGAAGGAACTGGTGCATGAGTATCGCAGCCCCGGTGATGTGGTCGTGGGGCCGTTTCAAGGCGACTGGTTCGACGCGGCGCGGATCTACCGCAAGTGGGCCTTGACGGCGCCCTGGTCCAGGAAAGGACCGATTCAAAAGCGGAAGGATTATCCGCAGTGGCTCGTCAAACTGGCGTACTGGACGAACAACCGCCTGCGTAACGAGGGGGCTATCAGTCTGGAATTCGTGCATCGAGAGTTCTTCGATCTACCGGAGTGCATCTGCCACGATTATGGGTGGATGTCCGATGTTTACGACCACCATACCAATCCCGACTACTTGCCGCCGAGGATCGGATCAAAGAACTATGCGGCGCTCGTGAAGAAGTTAAAGACAAGGAATATACGCGTCGTTCCCTACGTAATCGGGTGGCTGTGGAACACGACCACCGAAAGCTACCGGATGGAAGATGCGGAGCGCAAAGGGGGCTTGCTCATGGAACAGGGGATTGTCCCGGTAACCTATGCAGGCAGTCATGACCTGTCGGCAGCGATGTGCCCGGCCACCCAGTTGTGGCGCAGGAAGATGGTTGATTTGTCCAAGGAACTGGTGGGGAAGTACGGGGTGGACGGCATTTATTTTGACTACTTCACCAACCATACGGAAGATTGTTTCAACACCGATCACGGGCACCCGATTGCCGGAGGTGACTACTGGTCCCAGGGCGTGCATGGGTTATACGAAGAGGTGCGCGCCGAGTGCAAGAAGCTGAATCCCGAGTTCATGCTCTGTGCCGAGGACACCGCGGAGTGGTGCATTGATGTCGTCGACACCGTACACACCGGGTCGGTCTCCTCCAACGCGCCCGTTTACCTCGCCGTGTATCATGGGTACACGCAGGTATTCGGAGGCGTAGCGAACTGTAGTACACCACAGACGATCGGGCGGTGGTGGATGATGGGAACCCAGAACGGCAGAAACAATATAATGCCCGGGCTTGCTAGAGGGGTGTTTGGTGACATGGGATCCTATTACAAGAATCTCTTGCGGTGTCACACCCAGTTCGCCAGGCCGTATCTGGGATATGGCGAAATGCTCAGGCCCCCAAAGATTGAGGGCGACCTGCCGATTCTGCCTGGCAGCGCGTGCGGGCAGTACCAGCCCGCTTTTCCCGTGGAGGCGGTTGAAGGCAGCGCCTGGAGGGCGCCTGACGGGACGGTGGGGGTCTTCTTTTTGAATTACGACAGCGAGCAGGAACACGAGTTCACGTGGACCCAGGATCTCAATGAGATTGCAGAGATCGGCCCGGAGAAAAAATTGAAGGTGACTCGCTGGACACCGCAAGGGGAGCAGGCCGTTGGCCAGTGGGCGGGCGGCGTGTTGAGGAGAACCACGAAAATCGAGCCGTGGGGGTTGATTGCTCTTAAGCTGGAGGTAGTGCCATGAGCAATGGTATCGCAGCGATTGTGTTTGTTGCTCGTTTCGGGACAGTGCGTCATGCTGGCAGGGGCCTCCCCAAACACCAGGCGGCAAAGCCGTTCACATCTCCGGCCGAGAGGTTCTTGTGATTAAATTCTCCAGACTCTCCGCCAGTTGTTGCAGGCACACCTGGCTACAACGACGAGGTGTTGGACCCCATATTTTAGTGCATTTCAAGAAGGACAGTACGATGAAACAAGTGGCGAGGTTGCTGAAATGGTGCGTGGTTATCACCATGTTCATATCCGGCGTGCCCAGATTATCGCATGCCGTTGAGATGCTTCCGCAGGGCGACTTCGAGGCGGGCGTATCGGACTGGAGAATGTGGCACTGCAAGGGTGCGGGCGCCGTCGGCGCCGTCTATTCATCGAGCGATGACGTCCGTCCGGGCTCAACCGGCAAACGATCACTTCAGATTAACACCACCGAGGAGTTTGCCTGCGCCAACTTTATTCGCGCCCGGGTATTTGGGCTTGAGGGCGGCAAGAAATACCGAATGTCGATCTGGTACAAGGTCGTCGCGGGCGGCGCGCCTGACGGACCGGTCAAACACGCGATTGCCCGCGATATGAAAAACGACACGAACCATGATCGCAAAGATCTTTATTTCGATATGAAGGTCGATGGAAAATGGAAGTACATATCCAGTGAGTTCATTGCCCAGGCATCCACCACGCCTGAGGATTTCTACAGCATGATGATACACTTGGACCAGCAGGGGCAGGGCGGCAAAGGCGGGGTCATTCGGGTGGATGACTTTTCCCTGTGGAATTTCAACCCGACACCGGCCGCCGTCGAATCCGCTGCGGCGAAAGCAACTGACAGAGCCCAAGCGATACAAGATGCCCGGCTGGCAACGCTGATGACCGGAGCAGACCCGAACGCAAAGCGGTCGGCGGGCGTCGAGGCCGGGATGCTCGATGGATACCCCTACCTGCGC
>CAUZOD010000423.1:0-2530 GCA_963581115.1 Phycisphaerae bacterium
ACACCTGACGCCCAACGACACCAATCGCCTCCAGGAATCGGAGCACGGCGTGTATCTAGCGTGGCTGGAACAGGTCATCAGTTTGAATGCATCGAACAAACAATAATCAGTTGAGGCAGGATTGCGGACTTGATAGTATGTGGACAGCGCTACTTCGATCAGCTGCGTAAAATGATCTTCCCACTCGACTGCCCGTTCGAGGCTCAAGGAACACACCGATGCACGAGCCAACATTATCGCTCAGTGAAGAGCACGTCGCTTTTTACCAGCGTGAAGGTTATCTCGTTGTTGCGGATCTCATCACTCCTGTGGAGGTTGAACAGTTGCGGGAGATTTTCCACCATCTGTTCGCCAACAAAACCGGACGCGAAGATGGAAACCAATATGATCTCGCCGGCACCCAGGTCGCTGACGCCGGGCTTGTGCACCTCAAGGGGCTGACCAAGCTGAAGAGGCTTAGCCTCCAAGGCAGCCAAGTCACCCGCGCGGGCGTTGCCGAGCTGAAGAAGGCCTTGCCGAAATGTAGCATTCGTCGATGACCAACCAGCGCTGATCGTTACACGGCAGACCAATAGGTTCTCTGGCCCGGGGCTACCTCCTAGTGCAAGGCGGAAGAGCACGATTCAAGGTATTGTATGACAGCCATGGTTGCACGACACACTCGCCCCCTCTGGACGGCGGCCCTGTTGGCCGCCGCGGTTTGCTGGCTGGAGGGATTGCGGACCCGCATCACCACCGTACCGGACAAGGCCGAGCCAGGAAATCCACTGGCTCTCCAGGAATATGAGTAGATCCGCGTCAAGGCCGCCGAATACATTCAACAGTTGTCCCCGCCGCCACCAGGATCGATCAAGCCAATGCCCAGCGGACCCCCCAACGCCAGCGGCGCCATCCCGATCATCGACCAGCGGATGCCCGAATTCAACACCGCGACGCAGGCCAAGGCTCATTACGCCCTCTGCCGTCTCCGTGGCACCCCAAAAGACGTCGACGGCCTGGTCAAGCTGCTCGAAAGCCCAGACACGGATCCGGTGAGCCAGCGCGCCAAGCGCGCGTCCGCATACTATCTCCTCCTGCTTGGGCCGCCGGCCAAAGAGGCTGTCCCCAAGGTGCAAAAGATGCTCCCGGAGGGCAAGCACAAACAACGTGTAACCGATCTACTCCACGGATTCATCAGGAAAGCAGCAGAATGACCCATCAGTCCTGATAATCCACCTGCACTTCCAGCTTCTCAATCGTAATCGCTTCCGGTGCGCCGGGCACTCGGACGCTCACCAAATTCGGGCCCAGAGCAAAATGCCGAGGCGTGAGCGAATAGATCCACCACCCACCACCTCCACGAGTCGGTTCAGATAGCAAAATACCGTTGAGCTTGACCTGGATGACATCTTGCACGGGCGCACCCGAAAGCAATAATCGCAAGTCAATGCGATTGAGTCGATCGTGGTTTGCCGGCAGGTCATCAGCAACGTAAACCGTCAGAATCGTCGGAACATCATCGCCAGACAAGACAGCGGGAAGCAGCGCCTGTACGTTGCTGTTCTGATAGTAATCCCATCGCTCTCCCTGGCCACCACCGAACCGGCGCTGAACGACAAACGTTTTGTCCTTGAAGCGCATTGTCTGGGGATCACCGATTTCGTGATAAGCCTGTTGATGTGGGGCAAAAGGTTTCTTAACGCCGATGGCAGTGCTGAGCTTTGAAGCGGACCAATTGAAGACCAATACGCCATCTGAGCCTTGGTGCCACGCATTCGCCATGACACCCCGTAATACCTCGATGGGCGGATGCTTATAACCATCACTGGCATGAACGTCGTCGATAGACGGGTAAAGTTTGACATGCGTTCCCCTCGTGATGCGATGAAAGCCTGCCACGTCCCATTCGAAGGAACGAACACCCATGACAATGATGTCAACCAGGTTCTCCTGCACCCACGTTTCGATGTCCAGGCCATCATAGTGGCAACCTGGCACGGTGGCCGCCACGCGGACCGATAGCAAAAACGGTCGTCCCCGTCTTTGTGCTACTTCCTGGAGCAGCAAACGAACTTTGCGAACAAATTCAGTCATTGCGTCGCGGTACTCCCATTGCTGGCCAATCGGAAGCATGGGCGGGGCACGACCGAAGTCCAGACTCATGCCATCAAAGTCGTAGTTCTCGGCCACTTCACGCAGGATTGCCAGTTTGTAATCCTGCACACCCGGTATCGCAAAGTTCAAGCGTTGCTCCGCAACCCACCAAGCGTCCCCCGTGAGCATCCATTCAGGATTCCGATCCTTAATCGGCAACCGAATCGGTGTCGACCAATTTTTCCCTGCGCGGTCGAAACCATTGGGCCGGTACTCAAAAAAAGCCTCCAATTTTCGTTCCTGGCTCGCCTCTACGATGACCTGGAGGATGTCCACTCCGTCATCTAACCACTTCTTGACCCCAGGCTCATCAATGATCGGCAGAACTTTGCTGGGGTAAATGACTGCGTTCCCTTCGTCGGTACACCAGGAGACACTGTCGACCTGACTGCCAGAT